>NZ_JAAHBU010000131.1 GCF_010671725.1 Pseudomonas brassicae
ATTACCACTGCCCCTTGTGGGAGCTGGCTTGCCAGCGAAGGGGCCAACGCGGCGGACTCAGGGCTCGGGCTTGAACGCCACCTGCTCGTCCCAGCCGCCACCCAGTGCGGCAATCAACTGCACGCTGGCCACCAGGCGCCCTTGCAGCAACGTCAACGCGCTACGCTCGTTGCTCAGCGCGGTGGTCTGCACGTTCACCACGTCCAGGTAACCGATCAGCCCGGCCTTGTACTGGTTTTCGGTCAGGCGCAGCGATTCACGTGCCGAGGCCAGCGCTTCATCGCGCACCTGCGCCTCGTCGGCATACACCTTCAACTGCACCAGGTAGTTCTCCACTTCCTGGAAGCCATCGAGCACGCTCTGGCGGTACTGCGCCACAGTCTGGTCATACACCGCCTTGGTGCGCTCGACCTCGGCCGAACGCTTGCCGGCGTCGAACAGGGTCATCGCCAACTGCGGCCCCACCGACCAGAAACGGTTGGGCAAGCTGATCCAGTCGCTGAAGCTGCTACTGCTGTAGCCGCCGCTCAAGCTCAGGGTCAGGTCTGGAAAGTACGCTGCGCGCGCCACGCCGATACTGGCATTGGCCGCCATCACCTTGCGCTCGGCCGAGGCAATGTCGGGGCGCGCTCCAGCAACTGCGACGGCAAGGCCATCGGGATCTGCGGCAATTGCGGGATCCGCGTACTTGGCGCCAGGGCGAACGCAGCCGGCGCCTTGCCCATCAACACCGCGATTGCGTTCTCGAACTGTGCACGCTGCCAGCTCAGGTCGATCAGGTCGGCCTGGGTGCTCTTGAGCTGGGTTTGCGCCTGGGCCACCGCATCCTTGCCCGACACGCCGGCACGGTACTGATTCTGGGTCATGGTCAGCGAGCGCTGATACGCCGCCAGCGTGGCTTCGAGCAGGCGCTTTTGCTCGTCGATCACGCGCAACTGCACATAATTCTGCACCAGCTCCGACTGCAGGCTCAGGCGGATCGACGCAAGGTCCGCCAGGCTCGCCTCGGCACTGGCCTCGTCGGCATTCAGGCCTTCGCGCAGCTTGCCCCACAGGTCGGCCTCCCAACTGACCCCCAACTGGGTGCTGTAGGTATCGCGAATACCGCTGCTGTTGTTGCTCAGGCTCGAACTGCTGCTGCCGGTGCCCTGGCTGGAGCGGGTCTTGCCGGCGCTCAGGTCCAGGGTCGGGAACAGCGACGCCCGCGAACTGCGCACCAGCGCCTGGGCCTGGCGGTACTGCGCTTCATATTGCGCAACCGTCTGGTTGCTGGCATTGAGCTGCTCGACCAGCGCGTTGAGCTGGGCATCGCCGTACAGCTCCCACCAGGCGCCACGGGCCAGCGCGTCGGACGGGTTGGCGGCGCTCCAGCCTTCGGCATATTTGAACGCAGCAGGTTCTGGCGCCGACGGCCGGTGGTAGTCAGGGCTCAGGGTACAGGCGCTGAGCATCGCCACGCACAGCGCGCTGGCCAGCAAGCGCGAGCCGCGTGCAGCCAGCATCGGCTGCAACGAAGGTGGGCAATGTTTGGCAATCGGGTTCATAGCGGGGTTTCCAAGGCAACATCGGTACGCACGCCGCGCCAGTGGTTGAAGCGATGGCGCAGGCGGTCCAGATAGAGGTAGACCACCGGAGTGGTATAGAGCGTGAGGATCTGGCTGAACACCAGCCCGCCAATGATGGTCAGGCCCAGCGGCTGGCGCATCTCCGCGCCTTCGGCGGTACTGAGCAGCAGCGGCAACGCGCCCAGGATCGCCGCCAGGGTGGTCATCAGGATCGGCCGCAGGCGCAACAGGCAGGCCCGGCGAATAGACTCCTGCGGCGTCAGCCCTTCGTTGCGCTCCAGCTGCAACGCCAGGTCGATCATCAGGATCGCGTTCTTCTTTACCACGCCGATCAGCAGGAACAGGCCCAGCAGCGAGATCAGGCTGAACTCGCTGCCGACCACGTACAGCGTGAGCAAGGCACCGACCCCGGCCGAGGGCAAGGTCGAGAGGATGGTCAGCGGGTGGATGTAGCTCTCGTAGAGGATACCCAGCACCAGGTACACCGCCAGCAAGGCGCCAAGGATCATCCACGGCTGGCCCTGTGCGCTCTTGGTAAACGCATCCCCCGTACCGCCCAACTTGGCGATCACACTTTCGGGCAGGCCGACCTTGGCCACCGCACGCTCGACCGCAGCCATTGCCTGATCCTGGCTGACCCCTTCGGCCAGGTCGAAGGAAATGTCTTCGGCGGCAAACTGGCCCTCGTGGCTGACCCGGTCTTCGGCCAGGCTGTTCTCGTAGCGCGCAAAGGTCGACAACGGCACGCGCGCGCCGTCGGCGGTAATCACCTGCACCTGCTCAAGCGTACGCGGGTCCTGGGCATACTTGGGGTTGACCTCCATCACCACCTGGTACTGGTTGAGGCTGTCGTAGATGGTCGAGATCTGGCGCTGGCTGTAGGCGTTGTTGAGCACCGAGGTAACCATGCTCATGTCGATGCCCAGGCGCTTGGCCTGCTCGCGATCGACCACCAGGGTCACCTGCTGGGTGCCACTGCCCTCGCTGGCGTCGATGGCGGTGAGCTCCGGCAGCGACTTGAGCGCGGCCACCACCTTGGGGTACCACTCGCGCAGCGAGGCCAGGTCGCCACTTTGCAGGGTGTAGAGGAACTGCGAGCTGCTCTGCTCGCGGCCGCCACCAAACTGCAGGTCCTGGTCGGCCATCAGGAACAGACGGCCGCCCGGCACCTTGGGCATCTCCTTGCGCAGGCGCTCGATGATCTTCTGCGCCGACTCCTTGCGCTGCTTGATCGGCTTCAGGCGCACCAGCACCATGGCGTTGTTGATGCCGCTGTTGCCGCCGATGAAGCCGGCCACGCTTTCCACGGCCGGGTCCTTGAGCAAGGCACGGCGGTAGATTTCCATCTTTGGCTGCATTACCGCGAACGACAGGCCGTCGTCGCCGCGCACAAAGCCCATCAACTGGCCGGTATCCTGCTGCGGCATGAGGGTCTTGGGCACCACCACGTACAACCCGACGTTGACCACGATGGTCGCCAGCAGGCTCAGCAGGGTCAGGCGTCGATGGCGCAGCGCCCAGCCCAGGCTGCGGTCGTAGCCGGCCATCATGCGTTGGTTGAGGCGTTCGCTCCAGCGCTGCAGGCGGGTCTGGCGGCTGGGCTCATGCGGCTTGAGCCAGCGCGCGCACAGCATCGGCGTGAGCGTCAGCGACACCACCAGCGACACCAGAATCGCCGCCGCCAGGGTGATGGAGAACTCGCGGAACAGCGATTCGACGATACCGCCCATGAACAGGATCGACACGAATACCGCCACCAGCGAGGCGTTCATCGCCAGCAGCGTGAAGCCCACTTCCTTGGCGCCGAGAAACGCCGCGCTCAACGGCGCGACGCCTTCGTCGATATGCCGCGAAATGTTTTCCAGCACCACGATGGCATCGTCCACCACCAGCCCGGTGGCCAGGATCAGCGCCATCAGCGACAGGTTGTTCAGCGAGAAGCCGCACAGGTACATCACCGCAAAGGTGCCGACCAGCGACACCGGCACTGCCAGCGTCGGGATCAGCGACGCACGCAGGTTGCCCAGGAACAGGAACACCACCAGGATCACCAGCGCCACGGCAATCAGCAAGGTGTGCTCGGCTTCCTTGAGGGTGGCCTTGATTACCGGCGAACGGTCCATGGCCAGGTTGAGCTGCACGCTGGCCGGCATCAGCGCCTGCAACGCGGGCAACTGCTCCTTGATGCTCTCGATGGTCTGGATGATGTTGGCGCCGGTCTGGCGGTTGATCACCAGCAGCACGGCGTCCTTGTCGTTGAAAAAGCCGCTGTTGTAGCGGTTTTCGACCGCGTCGGTAACCTTGGCCACGTGACTGAGGCGCAACACCGAGCCATCCTGGTAGCGGATCACCAGCGGGCCGTAGTCCTTGGCCTTCTCCAACTGGTCGTTGGCCTGCACCTGCCAGCTACGCTGGGCATCCTCGACAAAGCCCTTGGGCCGCCGCACGTTGGCATTGGCGATGGCCTGGCGCACCTCGTCCAGGCTCACGCCGTACTGGTTGAGCAACTGCGGTTCGAGCTCGACACGCACCGCCGGCAGCGAGCTGCCGCCGATCTGCACCTCGCCCACTCCCGGCACCTGCGACAGGCTTTGCGACAGGATGGTGGACGCCAGGTCGTAGAGCTGGCCCTTCTGCAACACGTCGGAGGTCAGCGACAGCACCATGATCGGTGCCTGGGAGGGGTTGAACTTGTTGTACGTGGGCATGCTCTTCATGCCGCTGGGCAGCAGGTTGCGCGTGGCGTTGATGGCTGCCTGCACCTCGCGGGCGGCACCATCGATGTCGCGCCCCATGTCGAAGCCCAGGATCACCCGGGTCGAACCCTGGCTGGAACGGCTGGTCAGGGTATTGACCCCGGCAATGCTGCCCAGCGATCGCTCCAGCGGCGTGGCCACGGTCGAGGCCATGACCTCCGGGCTGGCCCCCGGCAGGTTGGCCGAGACCACGATCACCGGGAAGTCCATTTGCGGCAGCGGTGCCACTGGCAGCAGGCCGAAGCTGACACCGCCCAGCAGCATGATCGCCAGGCTCAGCAGCATGGTCGCCACCGGGCGACGGATAAACGGGCCGGAAAGGTTCATGCGTCGGCCTGTTGTGCGTCAGGCTGACGACGCCAGCGGCGTGCCAGACGGTCAAAGTACAGGTAGATCACCGGCGTGGTGAACAGCGTCAGCACCTGGCTGACCAGCAACCCGCCCACCATCACCAGGCCCAGCGGCTGGCGCAGCTCGGCACCGGAGCCGGTGGCGAGCATCAGCGGCACGGCCCCGAACAACGCGGCCAGGGTGGTCATCAGGATCGGCCGGAAGCGCAGCAGCGCCGCCTGGTAGATGGCGGTCTGTGGGTCCATGCCCTGGTTGCGTTCGGCCTCCAGCGCGAAGTCGATCATCATGATCGCGTTCTTCTTGACGATACCGATCAGCAGGATGATGCCGATGATCGCGATCATGCCCAGGTCGTTGCCGCTGAGGATCAGCGCGAGCAACGCACCGACCGCCGCCGAGGGCAGGGTCGAGAGGATGGTCACCGGGTGGATGTAGCTCTCGTAGAGCACGCCCAGCACGATGTACATGGTCACCACCGCCGCCAGAATCAGCAGCAAGGTGCTCGACAGCGAGGCCTGGAACGCTTCGGCAGCGCCCTGGAAGCGGGTCTGCACGCCCAGCGGCATACCGATCTGCTGCTGCACCTGCTCGATCACCTTGACGCCCTCGCCCAAGGACACCCCTTCGGCCAGGTTGAACGACATCATCACTGCCGGGAACTGGCCGATGTGGGCAATCGCCAGTTGTGCCTGGCGCTGCTCGACATGGGCCAGGCTCGACAGGCGCACCTGGCCGCCGTCGGTGGTCTTGACGTAGATCTGATCGAGTACTTTTGGCCCCAGGTCGGAGGCGGCGGCAGCCTGCAGCACCACGCGATACTGGCTGGCCTGGGTGTAGATGGTCGAGATCTGGCGCTGACCGAAGGCGTCATACAGCGCGTTGGTGATTTCCGACACGTTGATGCCCAGGCGGCTGGCAGCGTCACGGTCGATCACCAGGAACACCTGCAGGCCCTTGTCCTGCAGGTCGCTGGCCACATCGGTGAGCTCGGCGCGCGCATGCAGGGCGTCGACCAGCTTGGCGCTCCACAGCGCCAGCAGGTCGGCATCCGGCGACGACAGGCTGAACTGGTACTGAGTACGGCTGACGCGGTCTTCGATGCTCAGGTCCTGCACCGGCTGCATGAACAGGCGGATGCCCACCAGCTTGTCCAGCACCGGCTGCAGGCGGGTGATCACCTGGCTGGCCGTCACGTCGCGCTCGCCGTGGGGCTTGAGGTTGATCAGCAGGCGCCCGCTGTTGAGCGTGGCATTGTCACCGTCCACACCGATATACGAAGACAGGCTCTGCACGGCCGGGTCTTGCAGGATCACCTTGCTCAGTTCCTGCTGGCGCTGGCTCATGGCGGCGAACGACACCGACTGCGGCGCCTCGGAAATCCCCTGGATCACCCCGGTGTCCTGTACCGGGAAGAAGCCCTTGGGCACCACCAGGTACAGCAGCACGGTCAGGCCCAGGGTGGCCACGGCCACCAGCAGGGTCAGCGGCTGATGCCGCAGCACCCACTGCAGGCCACGGCCGTAGTGCGCGATCATCCAGTCGATCCACGCGCCACTGGCACGGTAGAAGCGGCCCTGCTCCTCTGGCTTGGGCTCACGCTTGAGCAGGCGCGCGCACATCATCGGCGTGAGGGTCAGCGAGACCACCAGCGAAATCAGGATCGCCACCGCCAGGGTAATCGCGAATTCGCGGAACAGGCGCCCGACCACATCGGCCATGAACAGCAGCGGGATCAACACCGCGATCAGCGAGAAGGTCAGCGAAATCAGCGTGAAGCCGATCTGGCGTGCGCCCTTGAGCGCCGCCTGCATGGGCGTTTCGCCCTCTTCGATGTGGCGCGAGATGTTCTCCAGCATCACGATCGCATCGTCCACCACAAAACCGGTGGCGATGGTCAGGGCCATCAGGGTCAGGTTGTTGATCGAGAAGCCGGCCAGGTACATCACCCCAAAGGTGCCCACCAGCGACAGCGGTACGGCAATCGACGGGATGATCGTGGCACTCACCCGACGCAGGAACAGGAACGTCACCAGCACCACCAGCACGATGGCGATCAGCAACTCGTGCTGCACGTCCTTGACCGAGGCGCGGATGGTCTGGGTGCGGTCGGTCAGCACCATCACATCCAGGCCCGCGGGCAGGTTGTCGGTGATCGACGGCAGCAACGCCTTGATCCGGTCGACCACCTCGATGACGTTGGCCCCGGGCTGGCGCTGGATGTTCAGCAGTACCGCCTGGCTCTGGTTGGCCCACGCGGCCAGGCGCTCGTTCTCGGCGCCGTCGACGATCTGGGCGACGTCCTTGAGGCGCAACGGCGCACCGTTGTTGTAGGCCAGAATCAGGTTGGCGTATTCCTCGGGCGAGCGCAGCTGGTCGTTGGCGTCGAGCATCGACACCCGCGTCGGGCCGTCGAAGTTGCCCTTGGGCTGGTTGACGTTGGAGGCGCCGATCAGCGTGCGCACGTCGGCCAGGTTGAGCCCGGCCGAGGCCAGTGCCTCGGGGTTGACCTTGATGCGCACGGCCTGGCGCTGGCCGCCGGCGATGCTGACCATGCCCACGCCGCTGATCTGCGCGATCTTCTGCGCCATGCGGGTGTCGACCAGGTCGTTGAGCTTGGGCAGCAGCATGGTCTTGCTGGTGATCGCCAAGGTCAGCACCGGGGTGTCGGCCGGGTTGACCTTGTTGTACACCGGCGGTGCCGGCAGGTCGCTGGGCAGCAGGTTGCTGGCCGCGTTGATCGCCGCCTGTACCTGCTGCTCGGCCACGTCCATGTTCATTTCGAGGTTGAAGCGCAGGGTCAGTACCGACGCACCACCCGAGCTGGTCGACGCCATCTGGGTCAGCCCCGGCATCTGGCCGAACTGGCGTTCCAGGGGCGCGGTCACCGCGCTGGTCATCACCTGCGGGCTGGCGCCGGGGTACAGGGTGATGACCCGGATGGTCGGGTAATCGACCTGGGGCAAGGCCGCCACCGGCAGCAACTTGTAGGCAATGAGGCCGGCCAGCACGATGGCCAGCATGCTCAGCGTGGTGGCGACCGGGCGCAGGATGAACAGCCGCGAAAGGTTCATGCGCCGGCCTTGCCCTGCTCGCCCGGCGCGGCCGAGGCGTCTTTCTTGTCCTGGCCTTGCAGGTGCTGCCCAGGGGTGGCGGGAACTTCGCTGCTGTCATTGACCACTTCGACGTCGCTGCCATCACGCAGGCGGTCGGTGCCTTCGAGCACCACGCGGTCGCCCTTGGCCAGGCCTTGCTTGACCACGGTCAGCTCACCATCGCTGGCGCCCAGCTTGAGGCTGCGGATACGTACCTTGTTCTCGCCGTCCAGCACATAGGCGAAGGTGCCGTTGGTGCCGAACTGCATTGCCGCCGAAGGCGCCAGTACAGCGTCCTTGAGGGTGTCGGCCAGCAGCCGTACGTTGACGAACTGGTTGGGGAACAGCATTTCATCCTGGTTCTGGAAGCTGGCCTTGAACTTCAGGGTGCCGGTGGTGGTGTCGATCTGGTTGTCCAGGCTGCTGAGCACCCCGACCGACAGCTGTTGGGTGTCGCCACGGTCCCACGCCTGCACAGGCAACTGCGCCCCGCTGCGGTAGCGTGCAAGCACGGTGGTCAGCTCGGTTTCAGGCAGGGTGAACGCCACGGTGATCGGCTGGGTCTGGGTGATCACCACCAGGGCGGTGGTGTCGTTGGCTGCAACCAGGTTGCCGACATCCAGCTGACGCAAGCCCAGGCGCCCGCTGATCGGCGCACGAATCCTGGTGAAGTCGAGGTTGAGCTTGGCATCGCCCACCGCCGCCTGGTTGGTCTTGATCGTGCCCTGGTACTGGGCGACCAGTGCGGCCTGGGTGTCGAGGGTCTGCTTGGCGATGCTGTCTTCGGCGAACAGGCCTTTGTAGCGTTGCAGGTCGATCTGGGCATTTTTCAGCTGTGCCTGGTTCTGCGCCAGGGTGCCTTCGGCCTGCTGCAAGGCGATCTGGTAGCTGCGCGGGTCGATTTCGGCCAGCAGGTCGCCAGCCTTGACGCGCTGACCTTCCTTGAAGTGGACCTTGACCAGTTCCCCCGCCACGCGGCTGCGCACGTTCACCGTGTTGGTCGCGGTGACCGTGCCCAACGCCTTGTAGTACAGCGGAAAGTCGCCCACCGTAGCCGGCGCGACACGTACCGGCACCGGGCCGCCAAAGGCACCGAAACCTGGACGCCCACCGCCGGGCTTGCCACCGGCAGCGCCCTTGTCTGGCTGCGATGATGGCCACTGCCACCAGCACAGGCCGGCAACCACCAGCAGAACCAGCAGGCTCAGCAGCCAGCGACGAGAGTGACGGGGACGGGCGGTTTGCATCGGTTGATCGGCCATTGTGCGGGGAAACTTCTCTTGAGGAGGCTGAACGATAAGCAGTAGAGCGGTTTAAGCAAAGCGCCTTTACCGGCTATTTACCTAGAGCTGACGTTGGCAAAGTGCTGAACTATAAATAAAAACGGCCTGGACTAAGGCCAGGCCGTTACAACTTTTTGCAAATTGCCGCAGCCGGTCTCGCCGGCAACGGCTGCGTTGCAATCTTACTTCAGTACCGACAGTGCCGCGTCATAGTTCGGTTCTTCAGCGATTTCCTTGACCAGCTCGCTGTGCAGCACCTTGTCGTTTTCGTCCAGCACCACGACCGCACGGGCAGTCAGGCCTTTGAGCGGGCCGTCGGCAATTGCCACGCCGTACTGCTCGATGAACTCGGCACCGCGCAGGGTCGACAGGTTCTTGACGTTTTCCAGGCCTTCGGCACCGCAGAAGCGTGCCTGGGCGAACGGCAGGTCGGCCGAGATGCACAGCACCACGGTGTTGGCCAGCTCATTGGCCTTGGCGTTGAACTGGCGCACCGAGGTGGCGCAGGTAGGGGTGTCGACGCTTGGGAAGATGTTCAGCACTTTACGCTTGCCGGCCAGGGAAGCCAGGGTCACGTCGGACAGGTCGCCCGCCACCAGGGAAAACGCAGGTGCCTGGGCGCCCACTGCCGGCAGTTCGCCGTTGACCTGTACCGGGTTGCCTTTGAGAGTCACTTGAGCCATGAAAGAAGTCCTTATGCGGGGGTGAGTAAAGGACCAGAGTTAAGCATGAAAGTGCCCATCAACCTATGGGGGGCACGATAAATTGTTGAATTGCCAGACAACTTTTGTGGACAAAGGGCGAGCAAGGGTGTGTACCCCTGCCCGCCCCGCGGCTCAGCCGGCCAGCGAATAGACGATGGCGCTGATGGCCACCAGGCCAACCGCGACCACGAACACGTTGGACATCGCGCCACTGTACTTGCGCATCGCCGGTACGCGGCGGATGGCGTACATCGGCATCAGGAACAGGATCGCGGCGATCACCGGGCCGCCAAACGACTCGATCATGCTCAGGATGCTCGGGTTGAGCGTGGCCACTACCCAGCAGATCACCAGCATGAACGCTGCGGTAAAGCGGTCCAGCGCCTTGGCGCCCGGGCGCTTGCCGGTTTTCAGCACCAGCCCCTTGAGGCCTTCGCTGGCGCCGATGTAATGGCCCAGGAACGACTTGGCGATGGCCACGAAGGCAATCAGCGGCGCCGCGAACTCGATGGTCGGGTTGCTGAAGTGGTTGGCCAGGTACGACAGGATCGACAGGTTCTGCGCCTTGGCTTCGGCCAGTTGCGACGGGCTCAGGGTCAGCACGCAGCTGAACACGAAGAACATCACCATGGCCACCATCAGCAGGTGGGCACGGGACAGGATCTGCCCGCTGCGCTCGTCGGCGTGCTCACCATAGCGGCGCTTCTGGTCGACGGCGAAGGCCGAGATGATCGGCGAGTGGTTGAACGAGAACACCATCACCGGGATGGCCAGCCACAGGGTGTGCAGGAAGGCCGAGCCCGATGGCAGCTCGGTGGCGGTGGCCAGGATGCCGCCATTCCAGTGCGGGATCAGGAACACCGCCAGCAACGCCAGGGCCACGATGAACGGGTACACCAGCAGGCTCATGACCTTGACCGTGGCCTGCTCGCCGCAGCGCACGATGGCCAGCAGGCCGAGGATCAGCACGAACGACAGCACGATGCGCGGTGGTGGTGCGATATGCAGCTGGTGCTCCATGAAGCTGCCAACCGTATTGGTCAGCGCCACGCTGTAGATCAGCAGGATCGGGAAGATGGCGAGGAAATACAGCAAGGTGATGCAGGCACCGGCGGTGAGGCCGAAATGCTCCTCGACCACGTCGGTGATGTCGGCGCCATCGCGGCCTGAAAGCACGAAGCGGGTCAGGCCGCGGTGTGCGTAGTAGGTCATCGGGAAAGCCAGCAGCGCCAGAATCAGCAGTGGCCAGAAGCCGCCGAGGCCGGCGTTGATCGGCAGGAACAGGGTTCCGGCGCCGATGGCTGTGCCGAACAGGCCCAGCATCCAGGTGGTGTCCTGACGGGCCCAGCTGCCGAGGGCGACTGGGGACGATTCGAAGCGTTGTTCAACGCTTGGGGCCTGCTCATTCATCCGGGTGCAACTCCACACGCAAGACTGCAACAGCGCTGGGAGAGGCGGAACAGACGCATCAGCACACCCCAGCTGTAAAAGAGGGGCGCGATTGTGCGCGCTTTGGTTGCACTTGCAAAGCCCTGGCCGAGGAGCGGTTGCACCTGGTGGCCCCACCACGGTGTGCTGCCGGCCCTGCTGGCCCGGCGACACACTGTAGGAGCCGGCCTTGTCGGCGAAAAGCCGTTACGCGGTCTTGTGCACCGCCGCAAACGCCTCGGCGACCTGCTTGAGGTTGTCCGGACGCACGCCTGACATGCACACCCGGCCGCTGTCGATCAGGTATACGCCAAACTCGTCACGCAAGCGACGCACCTGCTCCACGCTGAAACCGGTGTAGCTGAACATGCCGCGCTGGCTGAGGAAGAAGTCGAAGTTCTGCCCCGGCAGCAACACCGCCAACGCATCCACCAACGCCTGGCGCATGTCGAGAATACGCAGGCGCATGGTTTCCACCTCGGCCTGCCACTGCGCATTCAACCCCGCATCGCCCAGCACCGTCGCCACCAACTGGGCCCCGAAGTTCGGCGGGCTGGAGTAGTTGCGACGCACGGTGGCCTTGAGCTGGCCCAGGACACTCTGCGCGCTCGCGCTGTCGTCACTGACCACCGACAACCCACCCACCCGCTCGCCATACAGCGAGAAGATCTTGGAGAACGAGTTGCTCACCAGGCTCGGCACACCAGCCCGGGCAAATTCACGAATGGCGTAGGCATCTTCGGCCAGGCCTTCACCAAAGCCCTGGTAGGCGATGTCGAGGAAGGGGATCAGCGCGCGCGCCTTGACCACTTCGATCACCTGCTGCCACTGCGCCTGGCTCAGGTCGACACCCGTCGGGTTGTGGCAGCACGGGTGCAGCAGCACGATGCTGTTGGCCGGCAGGGTCTGCAAGGTCGCGAGCATGCCGTCGAAGTTGACGCCGCGGGTGGCCGCATCGAAGTACGGGTAGCTGTTGACCTTGAACCCGGCGCCTTCGAAGATCGCGCGGTGGTTGTCCCAGGTAGGGTCGCTGACCCAGACCTGCGAGTCGGCAAAATAGCGCTTGAGGAAGTCGGCGCGACTTTCAATGCACCCGAGCCGCCAACCGTCTGTACGGTGGCCACCCGCCCGTCGCTCAACGCCGGGTGCTCGGCACCGAACAGCAACGTCTGGATCGCCTGACGATAACTGCCCAGGCCTTCCATCGGCAGGTACAGCGACGCTTCGTGAGGCTGGCCAGCCAGGCGCTTTTCTGCCTCGCCTACCGCCGCCAATTGGGGCACCACGCCGTCGGCGTCGTAATACAGGCCGATACTGAGGTTGACCTTGTTGGCACGCGGATCGGCCTTGAAGGTCTCCATCAGGGAGAGGATCGGATCGCCGGCATAGGCATCGACATGTTTGAACACAGCGTGCAGCTCCTTGGGTCTGGGCAAATCGTGAAGGACTGTGGCGAGGATACCTGTAGCCGCGCCGAAGGA
Organism: Pseudomonas brassicae; assembly: GCF_010671725.1. Classification (GTDB taxonomy): domain Bacteria; phylum Pseudomonadota; class Gammaproteobacteria; order Pseudomonadales; family Pseudomonadaceae; genus Aquipseudomonas; species Aquipseudomonas brassicae. Next base: position 12,661 of record NZ_JAAHBU010000131.1, read on the forward strand.
ACATGACCTCTGGTGCAACTAATCCGTGCAGCCATGCACGCCCGCTGCGCGCCCGGCCATGCCAGCCAGCCTTGGTGGAAGGCCAGGTACAACAGCGCGCACACATTCGGCATGGCGGTCTTGCCGAGCATGTTGCGCCGGTGTGTGCGGGCGGTCTGGTCGCTGATACCCAGCCTGCGTGCCAGCTGCTTGTCGCTCAGCCCCTGCGCCAGGCAACCCAGCACGTCTTGTTCGCGTGCTGACAACGGCGTCGCCGATCGCTCCTGCCCGACCTGCAGGTGAGGGCTGCTTCCAGGCACAGGTAGATCGCCACCAGCGCACTGGCTCTGCCGACCTTGAGTTTGTGAAGAATGTTTTCGCGGTGCTTGCGCGCCGTAGAAAAAGCGATGGACAACTGCTGGGCGACTTCCCTATCGGTCAATCCACGTACAACCCACGACAACACCACCGTTTCCTGGTGGCTCAAGCGCATGTCCGGTCCCTGAACGGGTGATGTCTGGCGAAGACTAGGAGCCGATGGCGCCGCTGTAAAGCCAACCCCGAATACCCACGCGCATACCGCATTTGCCGAATGTTCGCGCGCCACCAACCGACAGATCATCCAGTTGCCGACGCAGTTCACCCGGTGGTCGACGGCAGGGAATGTCGTTGCGAGTCGCAGTTCGGTCGATTCGAACCCTCAATGGAAAAGGAATGCACATCATGAACTGGAACCGCTCGTTTACCGACTTGATCCGCAATGGCCGCGCGGCTTACTGGGGCAACTGGACCCTCGACCAGAAACTCAAGGTCGGCAGCGTAGGCTTCGTGTCGCCCGACAACGGCGACTTCACCCTGGTACAGGAGCAGGCGCCGGGGCTGACCGTCAGCACGCGCAATGCCCCCAACCAGTGGAAGCTGTCCTCCAGCAACGTCAAGCGCACCCAGAGCAGCGTGGCGCTGGACGGCTCGGCCACCGACCCGGAAACCGGCACCAAGATCACCGCCGGTACCGAAGTGAAGTGGGATTTTGCCTCCACCGGCTCGATCGCCTCGGAGTTCGGGATTGCCTCGGAAGCCTACCTGGCCGACCTCACCGTGCTGACCCGGCCCGACACCCTGGCCTGGCTCAAGGACCAGGCCAGCCGCGTCAGCATGGCGTCGAGCACTGGCATCGCCCAGGGCTTTGGTGTGGTGACCAGCGTGATCTACGCCACCAGCGGCCTGAACGTGGGCTCGCAGGACAACAGCTCGTCGTTCTCGGTGACCGGCTCGGTAGGCGGTGTGCAGGACCTGCTGGCCAGCGCCGATGCCAAGGGCTCGTACGTGTCGACCAACCAGACCAAGAGCGTCGACCAGCACCTGTGGCCCGACAAGGCCAACACCCTGCCCGCCCAGCCGATCCCCATCGCCTACACCTTCGCCTCGTTCGACGGCGAGTTGCTGATCCCCAACTGGATCACGCGCCTGGGCGGCCTGCAGATCCTGTTCAACAACAAGCCCGGTTGCACCTACATCACCAGCATCACGCTGGACTACGACACCCCCACCGGTAAGCAGAGCCAGCAGTTCTCGCTCAGTGGCGGCCTCTCCAAGACGGTCGGCAACATCCCGCTCAACGCCACCAACATCAGTGCCCAGGTGAAGTTCAAGGGGATGATCAACAGCGACAACTACAGCTTCAACTGGCCGAGCCCGCTGGGCCAGTGGCTGACCGGCAGTCGCGAGATCCAGATGAACGGCGTGTGGCCGGGCAAGACCTCGGCCACCGACCTGCAGCACTGAGCCGCTACACCATCAACCCGGATGCACGCCGCCTGCGCTGGCGGTGTGCGAGGACTTTGTCATGTACTACATCACGCTCGAATTTCTGACCAAACACGTGCGGGTGCTGGGCCCCCGCACATCAGATGACTTCTTCAACCAACTCATCGACCCGTACAAGCAGATCGCTCTGGAGGACATGGACATCCTCAATGAAACGATCGAGTCCACGCTCGAAAGCGTCACGCACCGTGCCGGCATCGTGTTGCAGGCAAGGATCGAGGAAATGGAGCACGCGTTCCCCAACACGGTGATGTTCATGGATCCGGCCACACTCACCCAGGTGTGCAATTCGTTGACCGCAAGAAAACCCAACCGGTTCGAGTTCGACTGTAACGTGCGCATCCCCTGGATTGTGACCTGGGCGGGCGCCAACACGTGGAACGTCATCGAAAATGCGGCGGGCTTTGCTGCCACTACCGATGACGGCGGCTGTTGCAACCATTATCGCGGTGCACTCACCGATGGTTTGAGCATCACCGCTTGATCACTTGCGCACGCAATGACGCCATCACCGCCATCCCCGGCGATGGCGTCACACACCTCAACCCTGCGCCAACCGCTGCAACCCCTCGAACGCCTCCAGCGTCACACTCACCCCGTCTCGCGCCGAGGCTTCGCGCTCCCGGTAGCGCCGCTCACCCGGCATGCGGCTCACCCCCACCGCCTGCATCTGCGCCACCAGCTCCCGGCTGCGCTCGGCAAAGCGGTTGCCCTGCGCCTTGGTGGGATCGATGACGATGATCAACTGCCCGGTCCACGGCGTTTTCGCCCCCGGATGCTGCGACCAGTCGAACTCGAACGAGAAATTGCCGCCCGTCAGCGCCGCCGCCAGCAACTCGACCATCATCGACAGCGCCGAGCCCTTGTGCCCGCCAAACGGCAGCAACGCGCCGCCATCGAGAATCGCCTGCGGGTCGCACGTCGCCAGCCCTTGGCTGTCCACGCCCATGCCTTCAGGTAAGCGCTCGCCCTTGCCGGCGGCAATCTGCACGTCACCATGGGCGATGGCGCTGGTGGCCATGTCGAACACGATCGGCGCATGCCCGGCGCACGGCGCGGCAAAGGCAATCGGGTTGGTGCCGAACAGCGGCTTGCTGGCACCGTGGGGCACCACGCAGGTCATGCTGTTGACCACGCTCAGCGCTACCAGCCCCTCTTCGGCGAACGGCTCGACATCCGGCCACAAGGCCGCAAAGTGGTGCGAGTTGTGAATCGCCAGCACCGCAATACCCGCGCTGCGCGCCTTTTCCACCAGCAGCGCGCGAGCGCGGCCAGTGCCGGCTGGGCAAAGCCGCCCCTGGCATCAACGCTCACATAGCCACTGGCAACGTCCTGCACCTGGGGCTGCGCCGTGCCATCGACCCAGCCACTGGCCAGCGTCGACACATAGGCCGGCATGCGAAACACCCCATGGCTATGTGCGCCATCGCGCTGGGCGCTGGCACAGTTGGCCGCCAGGATGCGGGCAACCGACTCGCTGCTGCCATGGCGCACGAAAATGCGCTGCAGCAGCGCCTCGAGCTCGGCCTGGGGAATATGGTGAACAGGTGCGGACATCTGAAGCTCCCTTGTTGGAATTGGCGTGGGCGACAGCGACGAGCGATAGCCGAACTTTCCCCTTATGACAGCAAACTGTCAAATGTTGACTTGATGACAGAAAACATTCATTTTCTATCCCCAGCACACCCGTCAGCGAGAATCGTTCGTGAGCCAACCGATCAAGCAACGCCTGGAACACAGCCTGCAGCATGCAGCCGCCTCGGGTCGCAAGATCGCCACCTACATGCTTGCGCATTTCACTGACCTGCCGTTCGAGACCTCTGCCTCGCTGGCGGCAAAGATCGGCGTGAGCGAATCAAGCGTGGGGCGCTTCTGCCGCTCGCTGGGCTACGAACACCTCAAGGCGCTCAAGCATGACCTCAAGGACGACCTGGGTGACGGCCCCTGGCTGGTGGGCGACCGGCTGCAGGAGTTCCGCCAGCAACAGGGCAAGGACGAAGCCGAGCGTGCGCGCAGCCTGGAGCTGGAAGTGGCCGCGCTGGTAAGCGTTTACGAATATAGCCGCACCGATGCCTGGCACACCGTGGCCAGACGCCTGGCCGAACGCCGCCGGGTGTTCGTCGCCGGCTTTCAGACCGAACGCGGTATCGCCCAATGCATGGCGCACCTGCTGCAGTACCTGCGCGATGGCGTGCAGGTGGTGGACGGCAGTGCCGGGCACTTTGGCGACGTGCTGCTCAGCGCCGCCGACGACTGCGCATTGGTAGTGTTCGAGGCCCGGCGCTACTCGCGCCATGCCCTGATCCTGTGCCGCAAGGCACGTGAAGCCGGGATCCCGGTCACCCTGGTGACCGATACCTTCTGTGACTGGGCCGATGCCAACGCCGACGAGGTGTTTCGTATCCCCACCGAATTCAATCTGTTCTGGGAGTCCACCGCGACGATGCTGTCGTGGGGGCACCTGATGGTCAACGAGGTCTGCAAGAAGCTCGGGCCGGATGTTGAAAAACGCTTGGACGCAACTGCCGCTCTACACAACGAATTCGTTGGCTACACGTCAACGAGCAAACAATAGCAAGAGTGCAATCAACCACGAGGTGTTTCATGAAACCCGTCCTCCGCTTTGCAGGCGCGTGCGCCCTGCTGTTCGCCGGCATCACCTCGGCCCAGGCCGAAACCCTGAAGATCGCCACTGAAGGCGCTTACCCGCCGTTCAACTATGTCGACTCGAAAAATCAGCTGCACGGCTTCGACGTGGACATCGCCAAGGCGCTGTGCGAGCAGATGAAAGTCGAATGCACCGTGGTGGCGCAGGATTGGGAAGGCATCATTCCCGCCCTGATGGCCAAGAAGTATGACGCGGTGGTCGCCTCGATGATCAACACCGAGGAGCGTCGCAAGAAAATCGCCTTCACCAACCACTACTACAAGACGCCGTTGTCGGTTGCCGTGGCCAAGGACAGCGAGATCACCGACGCCCAGACCAGCTTCAAGGGCTACACCGTGGGCGCACAGTCGTCCTCGACCCAGGCGATCTATGCCGAGGACGTGTACGGCAAGGCCGGTGCCGACGTGAAACTGTACCCGACCCTGGACGAAGCCAACGCCGACCTCGCGGCCGGGCGCCTGGACGGGGTGATCGCCGACAAGTTCCCGCTGCTGGAATGGCTGGGCAAGTCCGGCAAGGACTGCTGCAAGATCCTCGGTGACGTCAAGGGCACCACGCCGACGCCTCGATTGCCGTGCGCAAGGAAGACCAGGCGCTGCGCGAACGCCTGAACAAGGCCCTGGACGAGATCGTCGCCAACGGGACTTACCAGAAAATCGCGGCTCAGTATTTCGACTTCGATATCTACCAGTAAGACCGCATTCGCTGGCAAGCCAGCTCCCACAGGGTTTTGTGTTCAACGCGGCCCTGTGGGAGCCGGCTTGCCGGCGAAGAGGCCCTGTTGTCTTGCCGAGGGTTCGCGCATGATCGAACAACTGTCCCTGTTATCCTTCGCCAGCGGCGGCTGGGGCCAGGCCCTGCTGGCCGGCGCCTGGTGACCATTTCCCTGGCCCTGGCCTGCCTGCCCATCGGCCTGCCGCTGGGCCTGGGCGTGGCGCTGGCCGCCCGCTCGAAAAAACGCCTGCCCCGGGCCTGGGCCACCGTGTTCTCCACGGTGTTCCGCGGCCTGCCCGAGCTGCTCACGCTGCTGATCATCTATTACGGCTGCCAGATCGCCGCCCAGAAGATCCTCGCCGCCATGGGCTACGAGGGCGAGGTGATGATCAACACCTTCCTCGCCGCCATGATCGCCTTCAGCCTGGTATTCGCCGCGTTCTCCAGCGAAATCTGGCTGGGCGCCTTCAAGACCATCCCCAAGGGCCAGTACGAGGCCTCGGCGGCGCTGGGCCTGAGCAAGACCACCACATTCCGCAAGGTGGTGTTTCCGCAACTGGTGCGCATCGCGCTGCCAGGGCTGTCGAACAACTGGCTGTCGCTGCTCAAGGACACCTCGCTGGTGTCGACCATCTCGCTGGTCGACCTCATGCGCCAGACCAACCTGGCGGTCAGCGTGACCAAGGAGCCGATGTTCTTCTATGGCGTCGCCTGCCTGGGCTACCTGCTGTTCTCGGCACTGTCGGGCCGGGTCTTTGCCTACATCGAACGCCATAGCAGCCGTCACCTGCGGAGCGCACGCACATGAACTTCGAGCAAATACTGGCCATGTTCCTCGACCCCGACCTGCTGGAACGCTACGGCCCGCGCTTTATCGACGGGCTGCTGGTAACCGGCAAGCTGGTCGCCATCTCCTTTACCCTGGGCGCCTGCTCGGCCTGCTGCTGGCGCTGGCGCGGCTGTCCGGCAATGGCGTGCTGCAACGCCTCAGCGCAGGCTACATCTACTTTTTCCGCGGCTCACCGCTGTTGGCCCAGCTGTTCCTGCTGTACTACGGGCTGGGCTCGCTCAAGGGGTTCTGGCAAGACGTGGGGTTGTGGTGGTTCTTTCGCGAGGCGTGGTTCTGCACCCTGCTGGCCTTCACCCTCAATACGGCTGCCTACCAGGCCGAGATCTTTCGCGGCGCCCTGCTGGCCGTGGCACCCGGGCAGCATGAAGCCGCCAGGGCGCTGAGCCTGAGCCGCTCGACGACCTTCTTCAAGATCATCCTGCCGCAATCGCTGATCGTCGCCATCGGCCCGCTGGGCAACGAGCTGATCCTGATGATCAAGGCCAGCGCGATCGCCTCGCTGGTGACCATCTACGACCTGATGGGCGTGACCAAGCTGGCGTTCTCGCGCAGCTTCGACTTCCAGATCTACCTGTGGGCCGCCGTGCTCTACCTGCTGATCGTCGAGATCGTGCGCCGCAGCCTCAAACATATAGAAGCCCGTCTGGGCCGCCATTTACGCTGAACCGATAGCCGCTGAGGATTTTTCCATGCATTGCCAAACCATCGTTCTGGGCGCCGGTATCGTCGGCGTCTGCACGGCCCTGCACCTGCAAGCGCGCGGGCGCAAGGTGATCCTGATCGACCGCGACGAACCCGGCAGCGGCACCAGCCATGGCAACGCAGGCCTGATCGAGCGCTCAAGCGTGATCCCCTATGCGTTCCCACGCCAGCTGTCCAAGCTGCTGCGCTACGGCCTGAACCGCCAGCCCGACGTACGCTACAGCTTCAGCTACCTGCCCAAGGCCGCGCCGTGGCTGCTCAAGTACTGGAAAAACTCCGCCCCCGCGCCGCTGGCCGAGGCCACCCGCGCCATGCTGCCGCTGGTGCAGCGCTGCGTGGAAGAACACGATGCGCTGATCGACGTCGCCGACCTCGGCGCACTGGTGCAGGCCAAGGGCTGGATCGAGGTCTACCGCAATGCCGCGGCACTGGCCCAGGCCGTGGCCGATGCCGAGGCGCTCAAACCCTACGGCCTGCAGTATGAGTTGCTCGACAAACAACAACTGCATGCCCGTGAGCCGGACCTGAGCGCGAATGCGGTGGGCGGCATCCACTGGCTGGACCCCAAGACCGTGACCAACCCCGGCGGCCTGACCCGTGGCTATGCGGCCCTGTTCGTCAAGCGTGGCGGACAATTCATCCACGGCGATGCGCGCACCCTGCGCCAGGTTGCCGGCGACTGGCAGGTCGACACGCGCCAGGGCCCGGTCACGGCCGCCGAAGCGGTGATTGCCCTGGGCCCGCAGGCCGCCGAGCTGTTCCGCCCGCTGGGCTACGACATCCCGCTGGAAATCAAGCGTGGGTATCACGTGCACTTTCACCCCCAGGGTG
>NZ_JAAHBU010000132.1 GCF_010671725.1 Pseudomonas brassicae
CGCGCACGGCGTGCCGGGTGGTGCGCGGGGGTTGCTCGATGCGCTGGCCGAGCCGTTGCTGGCGCGTCTGGCAGACGCCGCCTGCAGGCCTGCCAGCAGCGCCTGGACAACGTGCAGGCGCTGTTGGGTGCGGGGTGGTGGGAGTGGCCGTTGCACGCACCTTGCCTGCAACTGGCACCGGGCTTGGCGGCAAGCCTGGGGGTGGAGGCGCAACTGTCACTGCCAGCCTGGCTGGCGCGGCTGCACCCGGCGGACCGTGAAGCGGCGCAACTGGCGTTCGAGACCGTGCAGCGCGCAGGTGGCCACCTGCAGGTATGCGTGCGCCTGCACGAGGCCCCCCAGCGCTGGTACCGCGTGTGTGGGCAGGTGCAGGGGCACGCTGGCCAGCGTCGGCTGCACGGTTTCATGCTCGATATCAGCGATATCCGCGAGCAACAGCAGCAGACCAGTGCCGCCCATGCGCGGCTGGACAACCTGATTGCCAGCTCGCCGGCGGTGATCTACATCCAGCGCTATGACGCCGGTGCGCTGCAGGCCGAGTTCTTCAGTGCCAGCCTGCAGCCCATGCTCGGCTGGCCCGCCGATGCCCGGCAGCAACCGGCGCACTGGGTGCACCCCGATGACCAGGCGCTGTGGCTGCAGCGCACGCGTACGCTGTTGCGCGATGGCCAGGTGCGCAGCCGCTATCGTCTGCGTGACAGCCATGGCGAGTACCACTGGGTGCTGGACGAGGCACGTTTGCTGCGTGACGACCTGGGCTTGCCGGTGGAGGCGGTGGGCATCTGGCTGGACGTCACCGAGGCCACCCTGGCCGCCGAGCGCGTACGCGACAGCGAGGAGCGTTATCGGGTACTGGTGGAGGATTCGCCGGCGATGATCTGTCGCTACCGGTCGGACCTGAGCCTGGTGTTCGGCAACCGGCCGTTGGCCGACTATCTGGAGTGCAGGCCTGAGCAACTGCCGGGCCTGAACCTGGGCCAGTGGATGTCGCAGGCGCAGCGCGAAGCCTTCGTGCAGCGCCTGGCCGGGCTGACCGCGCAGCAACCGGTCAGCAGCGCCGAGATCTGCCTGGAGCTGCCGGGGCGCGAGCATGCCTGGTGGGTGTGGTCCGATCGCGGCCTGTTCGACAGCGATGGCCGGTTGCTGGAGGTGCAGGCGGTAGGGCGCGACAACACCGCACTGCGGCGTAGCCAGCAGCAACTGTTGCAGAGCGCGAAAATGGCCACCCTGGGCGAGATGTCCACAGGGCTTGCGCACGAGATCAACCAGCCGCTGAACGTGATGCGCATGGCGGTGGTCAATGCGCTCAAGCGCCTGGAGAGCGGCGAGGTGGAGGTGGCGTACCTGCAGGAGAAGCTCAAGCGCATCGATGCACAGGTGCTGCGCGCCTCACGGGTGGTCGACCACATGCGTGTGTTCGGGCGGCGTTCGGAGGTCGAGGCGCAGGTGTTCGACCCCTGGCAAGCCGTCGAGGGGGCTTTGTCGCTGCTGGCCGATGGCCTGGCGGGCAAGGGTGTGGAACTGCGCGTGGGCGAGGCCCTTGCCGGGTGCGAGGTGCGCGGCCACCCCGACCAGTTGGAGCAGGTGCTGATCAACCTGATGGTCAATGCCCGCGATGCCTTGCTGGGGCGGCGCGACGCCGAGCCGCAGCGGCGTGCGTGGATCGGCATTCATGCCGAACAGGTGCAGGGCTGGGTGCGTCTGCAGGTGCAGGACAACGCTGGCGGTATCGACCCGCGCCTGCTGGAGCGGATCTTCGAACCCTTCTTTACCACCAAGCCCAGCGGGGTCGGCACCGGGCTGGGGCTGTCGGTGAGCTGCGGCATCATCGAGCGCATGGGCGGGCTGCTGAGTGCACACAATGCTGACGAGGGCGCCTGCTTCGTGATCGAGCTGCCGCTCTACAGCACCAGTTGAGCGCGGTTGGAACAGGTCAGGTTGGCGCCTACCTCGACGTAGTTCAGGTCGATCCCCAGGCCCTTGAGCAGGCTGTTGAGCAGCGGGTCCAGCAACGGGCTGAGCAGGTCGTTGATCACCGGGTCGAGAAGCGCCTTGATACCGTCGAGCAGGCCGCCGGCCACCACCAGCAGGTTGCCCAGCAGGTTGCCGTTCTGCGGCTTGTACACCTGCAACTGGATGCCCTTGATGGTGCTGGTGAGGCTCTGCAGGATATTGCTCGCCTGGGTATGGTTGTAGCTGGGCGGTAGATTGATGTTGGGCGGGGTGGTGCTGTTGGCTGCACTGAACAGCAGGTCGACATTGGCGCTCTTGAGCAGTGGCGTGTCGATCTTGATGCCCACGCGCCGCCGGTGAACTCCTTGTGCGGGCCGCAGATCAGCAGCAGGCTGCAGGTGCGTGTGCCGATGTCGATCAACGGCAGCGGGTAGACCGTGGGGCTGCTGTTGAAGCCGCTGGCCGGGACGATCTTGCCGAGCTTGAGGTCCAGTGCGGCGCTTTCGGTACGGGCGGTCAGGCGCTTGTCGGCGCCACAGCTGTAATCGGTCAGGTAGCTGCGGGCCTGGGCCACTTCCAGGCTGATGTCGACGGTGGGTGCGCCAAACGGCACGATGTCGCCGGCTTCGCACGGGCCCACCACGCACAGCAGGGCTTCGACGGTGCCCTTGAGGTTGAGCCCCAGCAGGTTGCTGACCGCCGAGGTGAGCGGCGAGGCGATGGTCGAGATCGCGCCGATCAGCCCGCCGACGCCGCTGAGCAGGCGCATGTTGACCGAGACCAGGGCGCGTATCTGTGCGCTCTTGACCATGATCGCGTCGCTGCCCAGCGGGGCGACTCTGGCCTTGGCCGGGTTGCCGACCGCAGAAAACTGCGGTGGCTCGACCACCTTGAGCTTGATCGAACCGGTCAGCAGGCCCAGCACGTTGAGGGGCACCTCGACCACCGCCGCGCTCTGCTGGTTGGCCAGCAGGATCACCGCCTGCAGCAGCTCCAGCAGTTGCACGCTGGCATCCAGCCCCGAGGCCACGGTGCCGCTCTGGATTGCGAGAATGCTGCCCAGCTTGAGGTCAGTGGTGGCATTGGCGTTGGCCAGCACCTTGCCCAGGTTGGCGAGCACCTGCACCGTGGCACCACCGCGCTGGGCCACGTCGATCGCGGCCTGGATCAATTGCGTGGCCTTGAGGTTCTTGGCCAGCAACTGGTCGTACTGGCCGACGCCGACGCCGACATTCACTGCCAGTTGGTCGACGAACGCCAGCAGGTTGATATCGGTGTTGGCGATGCCCTGCCAACCGAGCGCATCCAGTGTCACCTTGGCGCCGAGCGGATCAAGCAGTGCATTGAGCAGGGTGGATCTACGCGAGTCGATGGTGGCCAGGGTGGTTTGCAGGCGCAGCATCGCCTGCGGTGGCTTGGGCACCGCCCCCCACTGCGGTGGCGCGCAGGGTGGTGGTGGCCGGTGGCGCCCTGCCGCTGAGCAGTGCCTGCA
>NZ_JAAHBU010000133.1 GCF_010671725.1 Pseudomonas brassicae
TGATCGCCGAAGGCCTGCTGGCCGTGTGCATTCAGCACGAATGCGATCACCTCAACGGCAAGCTGTTCGTCGATTACCTGTCTAACCTCAAGCGCGACCGCATCAAGAAGAAGCTGGAAAAGCAGCACCGCCAGAACGCTTGATCCCTCATCCCAGAAGGCTTGCTCCGGCAAGCCTTTTTCTTTTTAAGCGAGAACTGCATGCGCATCGTCTTCGCGGGCACCCCCGAGTTTGCCGCCGAACACCTCAAGGCCCTGCTGGCCAGCCCTCATGAAATCGTCGCGGTCTACACCCAGCCGGACCGCCCGGCCGGTCGCGGCCAGAAGCTGATGCCCAGCCCGGTCAAGCAACTGGCTGTGGATAACGCCATCCCGGTGCTGCAGCCGCCGACGCTGCGCAACCCCGAGGCGCAGGCCGAACTGGCTGCACTGGCGCCGGACCTGATGGTGGTGGTGGCCTACGGCCTGATCCTGCCGCAAGTGGTGCTGGACATCCCACGCCTGGGTTGCATCAATAGCCATGCTTCGCTGTTGCCACGCTGGCGCGGTGCGGCGCCGATCCAGCGCGCGGTGCAGGCCGGTGACGCCGAGAGCGGCGTGACCGTGATGCGCATGGAAGCAGGCCTGGATACCGGGCCGATGCTGCTCAAGGTCAGCACCCCGATCAGCCCCAGCGACACCGGCGGCAGCCTGCACGATCGCCTGGCCGAACTCGGCCCGCCTGCCGTGCTGCAAGCCATTGCCGGCCTCGACGCTGGCACGCTGCACGGCGACGTACAGGACGATGCCCTGGCCACCTATGCACACAAGCTGAACAAGGACGAGGCCCGCCTGGACTGGTCGCGCCCGGCCGACGAACTGGAGCGTCTGATCCGCGCCTTCAACCCGTGGCCGATCTGCCACAGCACGCTGGGCGGCGAAACCCTCAAGGTACTGGCTGCCGGTATCGCTGAGGGCCAAGGCGCGCCGGGCCAGATCCTGTCCGCCAGCAAGGACGGCCTGGTGGTCGCCTGCGGTGAACAGGCGCTGTGCCTGACCCGCCTGCAACTGCCGGGTGGCAAGGCGCTGAACTTCAGCGACCTGTTCAACAGCCGCCGCGAGAAATTCGCCAGCGGCACGGTGCTGGGCCAATGAACCCGCGTCTGGCCGCTGCCCGCGCCCTGGCCGCCGTACTCAGCGGCAAGGCCTCGCTGAACAGCTCGCTGCCCACCCAGCTGGACAAGGTCGAGGCGCGTGATCGCGGCCTCACCCAGGACCTGGCCTTCGGCACCGCACGCTGGCAGCCACGCCTGTCGGCGCTGGCCGAACGCCTGCTGCAAAAGCCGTTCAAGGCCGCCGATGCCGACGTCGAGGCACTGCTGCTGGTGGGCCTGTACCAGCTGCTGTACACCCGCGTGCCGGCCCACGCCGCCATCGGTGAAACCGTCGGCTGCGCCGACAAGCTGAAAAAGCCCTGGGCCAAGGCCCTGCTCAATGCCGTGCTGCGCCGCGCCCAGCGCGAAAGCAGCGAGATCCTGGCCGAGCTGGAGCGCGACCCGGTGGTGCGCACCGCGCACCCGCGCTGGCTGCAGAAGTCGCTGAAGGCGTTCTGGCCCGAGCAGTGGGAAGCCATCTGCGCCGCCAACAATGCACACCCGCCGATGATCCTGCGGGTCAACCGCCGCCATCACCGCCGCGACGCCTACCTCGAGCTGCTGCGCGAGGCCGGCCTTGAGGCGCAACCGTGCCCGTTCAGCCAGGACGGCATCCTGCTGACCGAGGCCTGCGACGTACGCGGCCTGCCCGGGTTCGACCAGGGCTGGATCAGCGTACAGGACGAAGCCGCGCAACTGGCCGCCGACCTGCTCGACCTGGCCCCCGGCCAGCGGGTGCTCGACGCCTGCTGCGCCCCGGGCGGCAAGACCTGCCACCTGCTCGAAGCACAAGCCGGGCTGGACGCCGTGGTGGCTATCGATCTCGAAGCCAAGCGCCTGACCCGCGTGCGCGAAAACCTCGATCGCCTGGGCCTGGACGCCCACCTGATCGCCTGCGACGCCCGCGACACCGCCAGTTGGTGGGACGGCAAGGGCTTCCAGCGTATCCTGCTGGATGCCCCATGCTCGGCCACTGGCGTGATCCGCCGCACCCGGACATCAAGCTGACGCGCCAGGCCGACGACATTGCCGCCCTGGCCAGCCTGCAAGGCGAGCTGCTGGACGCGCTGTGGCCAACCCTGGAGGTCGGCGGCATCCTGCTCTACGCCACCTGCTCGAGCCTGCCCACGGAAAACACCGAGGTGATCGCGGCCTTCCTGGCGCGCACCCCCGGGTGCGCGCGAGCTGGACCTGGCCACCGACGCCGGCATCCGTCAGCCGCACGGCCGTCAGTTGCTGGCGCAGCAAGGCGGTCACGATGGCTTCTACTATGCCAAGCTGATCAAGATCGCCGCCGTTCGCGGACACTAACCAGCACAAGGGAGAGCGGATGAAGATCATCATCCTGGGCGCAGGGCAGGTCGGCGGTACGCTGGCCGAGCACCTGGCCAGCGAAGCCAACGACATCACCGTAGTCGACACCGATGGCGAACGCCTGCGCGACCTCGGTGATCGCCTCGACATCCGGACCGTACAAGGCCGCGCCTCGCTCCCGACGGTGCTGCGCCAGGCCGGCGCGGATGACGCCGACATGCTGGTGGCGGTGACCAACAGCGACGAAACCAACATGGTCGCCTGCCAGGTGGCCTACACCCTGTTCCACACCCCGACCAAGATCGCCCGGGTACGCGAGTCGGCCTACCTGACCCGCAGCGGCCTGTTCAACAACGAAGCGATCCCGGTCGATGTGCTGATCAGCCCCGAGCAAGTGGTCACCCACTACATCAAGCGCCTGATCGAGCACCCCGGCGCCTTGCAGGTGATCGACTTTGCCGAGGGCAAGGTCCAGCTGGTGGCGGTCAAGGCCTACTACGGCGGCCCGCTGGTGGGCCAGCAACTGCGCCAGATCCGCGAGCACATGCCCAATGTCGACACCCGCGTGGCGGCGATCTTCCGCCGCGACCGGCCGATCAAGCCGCAGGGCGACACGGTGATCGAAGCTGACGACGAGGTATTTTTCATCGCCGCCAAGAACGATATCCGTGCGGTGATGGGCGAGCTGCGCCGTATCGACGAAACCAACAAACGCGTGGTGATCGCCGGCGGCGGCAGATCGGCGAACGCCTGGCCGAGGCCATCGAAAGCCGCTATCAGGTAAAGATCATCGAGATGAACGCGGCGCGCTGCCGCTACCTGTCCGACACCCTTGACAGCACCGTGGTGCTGCAGGGCAGCGCGTCGGACCGCGACCTGATGCTGGAAGAGAACATCGCCGACGCGGATATCTTCCTGGCCCTGACCAACGACGACGAGGCCAACATCATGTCCTCGCTGCTGGCCAAGCGCCTGGGCGCGAAGAAGGTGATGACCATCATCAACAACCCGGCCTATGTCGACCTGGTGCAGGGCGGCGAGATCGACATCGCCATCAGCCCGCAGCAGGCCACCATCGGCACCTTGCTGGCCCACGTGCGACGTGGCGACATTGTCAGCGTGCACTCGCTGCGCCGCGGTGCGGCCGAAGCCATCGAGGCGATCGCCCACGGCGATTCGAAGTCGAGCAAGGTGATCGGCAAGGCCATCGAAGACATCGCGTTGCCGTCGGGCACCACCATCGGCGCGATCATCCGCGACGAGGAAGTACTGATCGCCCACGACGACACGGTGATCGAGGCCGGCGACCATGTCATCCTGTTCGTTGTGGATAAAAAGTACATCCGCGATGTGGAGAAGCTGTTCCACGTGGGGTTGAGCTTCTTCTAGGGAGAGAAAGGAATGCGCGAATCGCTGGAGAAAATGCTGGCCAAGGGTGTGGATAACGCACTGTTGCGCTTCGGGCTGGGCAAGGCCTGGCTGGACGAGGGCAATGGCGCCGAGGCGGCGCTGCATCTGCGTCGCTGCGTTGAGTTCGACCCCAAGTACTCGGCGGCGTGGAAGCTGCTGGGCAAGGCCTATCAGTTGCAGGGTGATGTGGCCGGTGCACGGCAGGCGTGGAGCGAAGGGCTGGCGGCAGCGCAGGCGCATGGGGACAAGCAGGCGGAAAAAGAGATGACGGTGTTTCTCAGGAAACTCGACAAGGCCTGAGACCGCGTTGCTGCCTTCGCTGGCAAGCCAGCTCCCACAGGGATAGCACCGCTCTCAAGAGCAGCGAATAACCTGTGGGAGCTGGCTTGCCAGCGAAAGGGCCCTCAATACCAGCGCGTCTCGCCCGGTGGGCGCTTCTTGAAGCGCTTCATGCTCCACATGTACTGGCTCGGATACGCCCGTACATAACGCTCCACCACCTTGCTCATGGCGGCCGCCGAGGTCTCGACATCGGTGCTGTACATCGCATCCGGCGCCGCCTCCAGGATCACCTTGAAGCCCGACCCGTCCGGCAGGCGCAGGGCATGCAGGAACACCCCCACCGCCTTGCCGCCGGCCAGCATGTTCGGCACAAACTTGCTGGTCAGCGCCTTCGTGGCAAAGAACGGCACGAACACACCCGCCGATTCGGCCGGCTCCGGGTCGGCCGGGATACCGACCTGGCCACCCTTGCGCACCTCCTTGATGATGCTGAGGATGCCCTCCTTGGTCGACGCCGCCACACGGTTGCCCAACTGCACACGCTGTTCGCGCAGCAGGTCATCCACCGCCTTGAGCTTGGGCGGACGGTAGAAGATGATCGGCTTGCACTGGCTGCAATAGAAGTGGTTGAGCACCTCCCAGTTGCCCAGGTGGCTGGTGATACCCACCACGCCCTTGCCCGACGCCAATGCCTCGTGCAGCACCTCCAGGCCCTCGACCTCACGCACCAGGTCGATCGAACGCTGCGCCGGCCAGATCCACGCGCAGGCGCTTTCGGTAAACGACTTGCCGATGTCCATCAGCGTGCGGCCCACCAGACGCTCACGTTCGGCCGCGTCCATCTCGGGGAAACACTTGGCCAGGTTGATGCGCACCACCTTGCGCGAGCTGTTGGGCAGCTTCCACATGATCCAGCCGATGGCCGCGCCAACCCGCTGCACCGCCCCCCAGGGCAGCTTGGCAAACAATCGCAACGCCCCGACCATCAAGGCGCCCTTGAACTTATCCACAGGCAGGTTCCTCCTTCTGCAAGCCGCGCATTGTAACCGTCAGCGCCGCAGGGCGGCGTAACGATCGCACTCGGTGGTGTGATCCATGACCATGCCGGTGGCCTGCATGAACGCGTAGCAGATGGTCGGGCCGACAAAGGTGAAGCCGGCCTTCTTCAACGCCTTGCTCATGGCGGTGGCCTCGTCGGTCACCGCTGGCACCTCGCTGCGCTGGCTGAAATGATTGATTTTCGGTGCCCCGCCGACGAACGACCACAGCCACTGCGCCGGGTTGTCCAGCGCCAGCCAGGCGTTGGCGTTGCGCCGCGCAGCATTGAGCTTGAGGCGGTTGCGGATGATGCCGGGGTCGAGCATGCGTTCTTCGATCTCGGCATCGGTCATCTGCGCCAGCCGCTCTGGATCGAAGCCGAACAACACCTCACGGTAGCGCTCGCGCTTCTTCAGTACCGTGATCCACGACAACCCAGCCTGGAAACCTTCGAGCAGCAGCATTTCGAACAACGCACCCGGCTCGCGCTGCGGCGTGCCCCACTCGGTGTCGTGGTACGCCTGGTACAACGGATCATCGGTACACCAAAAGCAGCGTGGCATAAGGCTCCATGGGTAGAGGCGGGGGCGAATCGGGTTATACTCCCGCTCTTTATATTCGCAGCCCTGGAAAAGGTGAATTTCGTGAGCCAGCCTACGCCAGCCGTGCGTACCTTCCAAGACCTGATCCTCGCCCTGCAGCAGTACTGGGCCGAGCAAGGTTGTGTGGTACTTCAACCCTACGATATGGAAGTAGCGCCGGCACATTCCATACCGCCACGTTCCTGCGCGCCATCGGCCCGGAAACCTGGAACGCCGCTTATGTGCAGCCCAGTCGTCGCCCGACTGACGGCCGCTACGGCGAAAACCCGAACCGCCTGCAGCACTACTACCAGTTCCAGGTGGTCCTGAAGCCGAACCCGGACAACTTTCAGGAACTGTACCTGGGCTCGCTCAAGCACGTGGGCCTGGACCCGCTGGTGCACGACATCCGCTTCGTCGAAGACAACTGGGAATCGCCGACCCTGGGCGCCTGGGGCCTGGGCTGGGAAGTCTGGCTCAACGGCATGGAAGTGACCCAGTTCACCTACTTCCAGCAAGCCGGCGGCATCGAGTGCTACCCGGTCACCGGCGAGATCACCTATGGCCTGGAACGCCTGGCCATGTACCTGCAGGGCGTGGACTCGGTCTACGACCTGGTGTGGGCCGACGGCCCGTTCGGCAAGGTCACCTACGGCGACGTGTTCCACCAGAACGAGGTCGAGCAGTCGACCTACAACTTCGAACACGCCAACGTCGACAAGCTGTTCGAACTGTTCGACTTCTATGAAAGCGAAGCCAAGCGCCTGATCGAACTCGATCAGCCACTGCCGCTGCCAAGCTACGAAATGGTGCTGAAGGCCTCGCACACCTTCAACCTGCTGGACGCACGCCGGGCCATCTCGGTGACCGCGCGTCAGCAATACATCCTGCGCGTGCGCACCCTGGCGCGTGCCGTGGCGCAAGCCTACCTGCTGGCGCGTGCCAAGCTGGGCTTCCCGATGGCAACCCCGGACCTGCGTGACGAAGTACTGGCCAAGCTGGAGGCTGCACAATGAGTGCTCAAGATTTCCTGGTTGAACTGGGCACCGAAGAGCTGCCACCCAAGGCCCTCAATACCCTGGCCGAAGCGTTCCTGGCCGGCATCGACAAGGGCCTGCAAGCGGCCGGCCTGAGCTTCGAAAGCAAGACCGTGTACGCCGCACCGCGCCGCCTGGCCGTGCTGATCACCGCGCTGGCCACCCAGCAGCCGGACCGCAGCGTCAACCTCGACGGCCCGCCACGCCAGGCCGCCTTCGACGCCGACGGCAACCCGACCCAGGCCGCCCTGGGCTTCGCCAAGAAATGCGGCGTGGACCTCAGCGAAATCGACCAGAGCGGGCCCAAGCTGCGCTACAGCCAGCGCATCGCCGGCAAGCCGACCGCCAGCCTGCTGCCGACCATCGTCGAAGACTCGCTCAACGACCTGCCGATCCCCAAGCGCATGCGCTGGGGTGCCCGCAAGGAAGAGTTCGTGCGCCCGACCCAGTGGCTGGTGATGCTGCTCGGTGACCAGGTCATCGACTGCACCATTCTCGCCCAGAAGGCCGGCCGCGATTCGCGTGGCCATCGCTTCCATCACCCGCACGCGGTGCGCATCACCTCGCCGGCCAACTACCTGTCCGACCTGCGTGCCGCCTATGTGCTGGCCGATGCCAACGAGCGCCGCGCGCTGATCAGCAAGCGTACCGCCGAGCTGGCCACCCTGCAGGAAGGCACCGCGATCGTGCCGCCGGCACTGCTCGACGAAGTGACCGCGCTGGTCGAATGGCCAGTGCCGCTGGTGTGCTCGTTCGAGGAGCGTTTCCTCGACGTGCCGCAGGAAGCCCTGATCACCACCATGCAGGACAACCAGAAGTACTTCTGCCTGCTGGACGTGGACGGCAAGCTGCTGCCGCGCTTCATCACCGTGGCCAACATCGAGAGCCTGGACCCCAAGCAGATCATCGAAGGCAACGAGAAGGTCGTGCGCCCACGCCTGACCGACGCCGAGTTCTTCTTCAAGCAGGACAAGAAGCAGTCGCTCGAAAGCTTCAACCAGCGCCTGCAGAACGTGGTGTTCCAGGCCCAGTTGGGCAGCGTGTTCGACAAGGCCGAGCGCGTCGCCAAGCTGGCCGCCTTCATTGCCCAGCGCATTGGCGGCGATGCCCAGCGCGCCGCACGTGCCGGCCTGCTGTCCAAGTGCGACCTGGCCACCGAGATGGTCGGTGAGTTCCCTGAGATGCAGGGCGTTGCCGGCTACTACTACGCCCTCAATGACGGCGAAGCCGAAGACGTCGCCCTGGCGCTGAACGAGCAGTACATGCCGCGCGGTGCCGGTGCCGAACTGCCGTCGACCCTGACCGGTGCGGCCGTGGCCATCGCCGACAAGCTCGACACCCTGGTCGGCATCTTCGGTATCGGCATGCTGCCGACCGGCAGCAAAGACCCGTATGCCCTGCGCCGTGCGGCCCTGGGCGTACTGCGTATCCTGATCGAGAAGCAGCTGGACCTGGACCTGAACGACGCGGTGAACTTCGCCGTGACCCAGTTCGGCGCCAAGATCAAGGCTGCCGGCCTGAGCGAGCAGGTGCTGGAGTTCGTCTTCGACCGCCTGCGTGCACGTTACGAAGACGAAGGCATCGATGTGGCCACCTACCTGTCGGTACGTGCCCTCAAGCCGGGTTCGGCACTGGACTTCGACCAGCGTGTGCAGGCCGTGCAGGCCTTCCGCAAGCTGCCGGAAGCCGCTGCGCTGGCCGCGGTGAACAAGCGCGTGTCGAACCTGCTGAGCAAGGCCGAAGGCGCTGTCGCCAGCTCGGTGGAGCCCAAGTACTTCGACAACGCCAACGAGTTCTCGCTGTACTCGGCCATCCAGCAGGCCGACCAGGCTGTGCAACCGATGGCAGCTGCCCGTCAGTACAGCGAATCGCTGGCGCGCCTGGCCGCGCTGCGCGAGCCGGTGGACGCGTTCTTCGAGGCGGTGATGGTCAACGCCGAAGACGCCAACGTGCGAGCCAACCGTTATGCCCTGCTCAGCCGCCTGCGCGGCCTGTTCCTGGGTGTGGCCGACATCTCGCTGCTGGGGTAAGCCGTGAAGCTGCTGATTCTCGATCGGGACGGGGTGATCAACCAGGACTCCGACGCCTACATCAAGTCGCTGGACGAGTGGATTCCCATCCCGGGTTCGATCGAGGCCATCGCGCAGTTGAGCAAGGCCGGCTGGACGGTGGCGGTGGCCACCAACCAGTCGGGCATCGCCCGTGGCTACTACAGCCTGGCTACCCTCGACGCCATGCACGCGCGCCTGCGCGAGCTGGTGGCGGCGCAGGGCGGCGAGGTTGGCATGATCGTCTATTGCCCGCACGGCCCGGATGAAGGCTGCGCCTGCCGCAAGCCCAAGCCGGGCATGCTGCACACCATTGCCAGCCATTACGCGGTCGATCTGGCCGGCGTGTGGTTCGTGGGTGACAGCAAGGGTGACCTGGAGGCCGCGCGCACCGTCGATGCACAACCGGTTTTGGTAAAAACCGGCAAGGGCGAACAGACCCTGAGCAAAGGCGTGCCCGAGGCAACGCTGATTTTCGATGACCTGGCGTCGATCGCCAGTGCACTTATCCACCAACAGGCGGGTTAGCCCGCAACGGTACATGCCGCTATGTCGATCCTGCAGGCGATCAGAATTTTTCTTTTTTACCTGCTGCTGGGTACCAGCTCGTTGCTGTGGTGCACCCTGAGCTTTTTTATCGCGCCGTTCTTGCCGTTCCGCGCACGCTATCGCTTCATCAACGTGTACTGGTGCCGCTTCGCCCTGGTGCTGGTACGGGTGTTCCTGAACATCCGGGTGAAGGTCACCGGGGCTGAAAACATCCCGGCGCAACCCTGCGTGATCCTGTCCAATCACCAGAGCACCTGGGAGACGTTTTTCCTCTCCGCCTATTTTCAGCCCTTGAGCCAGGTGCTCAAGCGCGAGTTGCTGTTCGTGCCGTTCTTCGGCTGGGCCATGGCCATGCTGCGGCCTATCGCCATCGACCGCGACAACCCCAAGGCGGCCTTGAAGCAGGTGGCCGCCGAAGGCGACAAGCTGCTCAAGGACGGTGTGTGGGTACTGATCTTCCCCGAAGGCACCCGCGTGCCATTCGGCAAGATCGGCAAGTTCTCGCGCGGCGGTACCGCCCTGGCGGTGAACGCCAACCTGCCGGTGTTGCCGATTGCGCATAACGCCGGCAAGTACTGGCCCAAGGAAGGCTGGGGCAAACGTGCGGGCACCATTGAGGTGGTGATTGGCGAACCGATGTACGCCGAGGGCACCGGCCCGCGTGCCATCGCGGCGCTCAATGACCGTGCTGCGGCCTGGAACGAGCAGACCCAGCGCGAGCTCGGTTCACTGCCGGCACAAGCCTCCAATGACCCTCAGCCGGTGACCTGACCGGTCTGTGGATAAGATGTGTACAGTATTTGGATTTCTTTCGGAAAACATCGCTAAGTTGATGATTTAAATACTTATTTCTCTGTATGACTGTTTCATGAAAATCGTGCATAAGTTTTTTCGCGCGATAAAAAAACCGGCTTTTAAGCCGGTTTTTTGTGGATTGTTTTCGGGCCCCTTCGCTGGCAAGCCAGCTCCCACAGGTACCGCGCACATTTGAGATTACCGTAACCCTGTGGGAGCTGGCTTGCCAGCGAAAGGGCCGCCAGCCTCACACCTTGTCCAGGTCCACTTTGTTGGTCTCTTTCAGACAGAAGATCCCCACCACCAGGCTCACCCCGGTAATCAGCACCGGGTACCACAGCCCGTAGAAGATATCCCCGGTGTACACCACCAGCGCGAACGACACCGTCGGCAGGAAGCCACCGAACCAGCCATTGCCGATGTGGTAGGGCAGTGACATCGAGGTGTAGCGGATGCGGGTCGGGAACAGTTCGACCATCACCGCCGCCAGCGGCCCATAGGTCATGGTCGCAATCAGGATCATCGCCACGATCAACAGCACCACCATCGGCTGGTTCACGCTGGCCGGGTCGGCCTTGGCCGGGTAGCCCGCCTTCTCGATGGCCGCACGCATGGCCGCTTCGTCGAAGCCGTCGATACGCTGCTCGCCAATGCTCACCACCACCTCGGTACCGGCCGGCACCGATTGCGAGCTGTACGGCAGGCCCTGCTTGACCAGGAACGTCTTGACCTTGTCGCAGGTGCTGTCGAAACGCGCCTTGCCCACCGGGTCGAACTGGAAGGTGCAGCCCTGCGGGTCGGCCATCACCACGATGGGGGCCTGGCGGCTGGCGGCGTCGATCTGCGGGTTGGCGTAGTGGCTCAGCGCCTTGAACAGCGGGAAGTACAGCACCGTGGCCAACAGCAGGCCCAGCATCAGGATCGGCTTGCGCCCGATTCGATCAGACAACCAGCCGAAGAACACGAAGAACGGCGCACCGATCACCACGCTGATGATCAGCAGGGTGTTGGCCTGGGCCGGGTCCATCTTGAGCATCTGGGTCATGAAGAACAGCACGTAGAACTGCGCGGTGTAGAAGGTCACCGCCTGCCCGGCATTGATGCTGAACAGCGCGGTGAGCACGATCTTGAGGTTGGCCCATGAGCCGAACGACTCGCGGATCGGCGCCTTGCTGGTCTTGCCCTGGGCTTTCATTTTCACGAAGGCCGGCGACTCGTGCATGCTCATGCGGATCCAGGTGGAAATGCCCAGCAGCACGATCGACAGCAGGAACGGCAGACGCCAGCCCCACACTTCGAACTGGTCGCCACTGATGTAGCGGCTGCCCAGTACCACCAGCAGCGACAGCAGCAGGCCGAGGGTGGCGGTGGACTGGATGAAGCCGGTATGGAAGCCGCGCTTGCCGGGGGGCGCATGCTCGGCCACGTAGGTGGCGCGCCGCCATACTCGCCGCCCAGCGCCAGGCCCTGGAGCATGCGCAGCACCACCAGGATGATCGGTGCGGCAATGCCGATGCTGGCATAGTTGGGCAGCAGGCCCACCGCGAACGTCGACAGGCCCATCAGCACGATGGTGACCAGGAAGGTGTACTTGCGGCCGATCATGTCGCCCAGCCGCCCGAACACCAGCGCGCCGAAGGGGCGAACCAGGAACCCTGCAGAAAACGCCATCAATGCAAAGATGAACGCCGTGGTGTCGTTGACCCCGGCGAAGAACTGCTTGCTGATGACAACCGCCAGCGCCCCATAGAGAAAAAAGTCATACCACTCGAAAACCGTCCCGAGGGATGACGCGAAAATGATCTTGCGTTCTTCGCGGCGGCTGTTCGCCACCGCAGCAGCGCCCTGCTCCTGAATGGTGTCCGACATCGTGCTGTCCTCGGCCCCATCGGGGCACAGTGATTATTGTTGTTGTCCACTGTCGACGCCGGCTGACTGCTGCCGACATCACTTGCCACGCCGCCCTCAGGGCGTCGCTAACGCGCTCTTGCCACTGCTGTTGCTGGCCGCGGGTGCGGCCTGAAGAATCAGTTGCGCGGCCTTTTCGCCGATCATCAAGGTGGGTGAACAGGTATTGCCGGAGGTGATCTGCGGCATGATCGAGGCATCCGCGATGCGCAGCCCCGGCACGCCGTGTACACGTAGCTGCGCATCGACCACGTCCATTGGCCCGCTGCCCATGCGACAGGTGCCCACCGGGTGGAAGATGGTGGTGCCGATCTGGCCGGCGGCTTCACGCAACTGCGCTTCGCTGTGCAGCGCCGCGCCGGGCAGGTACTCGACCGGGGCGAAAGCGGCGAGGGCAGGGGCCTGCACGATCTTGCGGGTGATGCGGATGGCTTGTGCGGCCACACGCAGGTCTTCGGGATCGCTCAGGTAGTTGGGGTCGATCAGCGGTGCGTCCGCCGGGCTGGCCGAGCGGATATCCACACGCCCGCGGCTCAACGGGCGCAGGTTGCACACCGAGGCGGTGAACGCCGAAAAGCGGTGCAGCGGCTCGCCGAAACGGTCCAGCGACAGTGGCTGCACGTGGTACTGCAGGTTGGGGCTGGGCTGTTCGGGGTGCGAGCGTACAAACGCGCCCAACTGGCTCGGTGCCATGGCCAGCGGGCCACTGCGGTCATAGAGATAGCGCAGGCCCATGCCCAGTTTGCCCCACGGGCTGTGGGCGACCTGGTTCAGGGTGCGCACATTGCTCACCTGGTAGATCAGGCGCAGTTGCAAATGGTCCTGCAGATTGCCACCCACTCCAGGCAGTTCGTGCAGCACCGGGATGCCGAGGCGCTCGAGCAGCGGCCGTGGGCCGATGCCCGAGCGTTGCAGGATCCCCGGCGAACCCACGGCACCTGCACACAGGATGATTTCGCGGCGTGCCTCGAAGCGTTGCCCGCTACCTTGCCAGCGCGCGTGAACGGCGCTGCGCGGCCATTGTCGAGCAGCACCTTGTCGACCTCGACCCCGGTGAGCACGGTCAGGTTGGGGCGTTTATCCACAGGCCGCAAAAAAGCCTTGGCTGCGTTCCAGCGCACACCGCTGCGCTGGTTGACCTGAAAGTATCCACAGCCCTGGTTATCCCCACCGTTGAAATCGTCGATGCTGGCAATACCGCTCTGCGCAGCCGCCTCGCGAAATGCATCGAGTATCGCCCACGAATAGCGCTGGCGTTCGACCCGCCACTCGCCGCTGCCGCCATGCAGTTCGCTGGCGCCGCCGAAGTGGTTTTCACTGGCCTTGAACAGTGGCAGCACATCGTCCCACGCCCAGCCCGGGTTGCCTTCGCCTGCCCAATCGTCGTAGTCGCCTGCCTGGCCGCGCATGTAGATCATGCCGTTGATCGAAGAGCAGCCGCCCAGCACCTTGCCCCGCGGGTAACCCAGGCTGCGCCCGTTGAGCCCCGGTTGCGCTTGGGTCTTGAAGCACCAATCGGTGCGCGGGTTGCCAATGCAGTAGAGGTAGCCCACCGGAATGTGGATCCAGGGATAGTTGTCGCGCCCGCCGGCTTCGAGCAGCAGCACGCGACAGGCCGGGTCGGCAGATAGCCGATTGGCCAGTAGACAGCCGGCAGGGCCGGCACCGACTACCACGTAGTCGTAGGAATGATCGGCTGGTGCCATGAAGACCTCGCGCCTGATTTTTATTCTTGTCGCGGCCAGTGTTATTGATTATTTTCGAGTTGAAAACGTTAGATTTCACGCAACTGCTGTGCGTTTTAGAACAACGCGGGTGAACCTCTGATTCACAAGGAAAAGCATGTTCGACTGGAATGATCTGCGGTTTTTTCTCGAGTTGCAGCGTAGCGGCCGCCTGCTGACCGCCGCCAAACGCCTCAACACCACCCACAGCACCGTGGCCCGGCATATCGAAAGCATCGAGAGCAGCCTGGGCACCGCGCTGTTCGTGCAGCATGCTCAAGGCTATGAGCTGACGCCCTCCGGCCAGGCGTTGCTCAAGCATGCCGAGGCCATGGAAAACGTCGCCTTGCTCGCCCAGGAGGAAATCACCCAGGCCATCACCCCGCTGGGCAAGATCCGCCTGGGGGTGACCGAAGGCATCGGCATCATGTTCTTCACCCCGCGCATGGGCGGCCTGTTCGAACGCTATCCGGGGCTGGAGGTGGAACTGGTGGCGGTGCCCCGGTTTGTCAGCATCATCAACCGCGAGGCGGAGATCAGCATCCACCTGGAGCGCCCGCATGCCGACCTGTTGATAACCCGCAAGCTGACCGACTATCGCCTGGCGCTGTACGCCAGCCCTGCGTACCTGGCCCGTGCCGCACCGCTGCAAAGCCGCGAGGACCTGGCGCGGCACAGCTGGATCGGCTACGTCGATGACCTGCTGTTCAGTCAGGAACTGCTGTTTCTCAACAGCTTCTGTCGTTCGCCCAACGTGGTCTTCCGCAGCACCAGCGTGATTGCCCAGCAGCACGCGGCACGCGCCGGCCTGGGCATCGCGGTATTACCCAACTACATGGCGCGGCACGATCCGCAACTGGTCAGGGTGGTGCCCAGCGAGACGATCCAGCGCAGTTACTGGATCAGCACACGCCGCGAGCTGCACAAGTCGGTGCGTTTGCGGGTGGTCTGGGACTATCTGCTGGCACTGTGCGCCGAGGAACAAGACGCCTTGCTCGCCGAGTAGGCCGGCTCACCGCACCAGCGTGCTGAACGCCAGCAGCAGCGCCGCCGCGATACCGACGATGGCAAAACCCTGTTGCAGGCGCGGGCCGGCCAGGCGCCCGGCGCACGCCCGCACCACCACCAACCCTCCCACCGCACCGGCCGCAAACGGCACCCCCACTGCCCAGTGCATCACGCCGCTGACACTCGCGCTGAGCACGCTGCCCAACGACACCAGTGCGATCACCGCCAGCGAGGTGGCGACGATGCTGCGCGCATCCAGGTTGTATAGCGCCCCAGCGCCGGCACGATCACAAGCCGCCGCCCACCCCCAGCAGGCCCGACAACAGGCCGCTGAGTACCCCGGTAAAGGCCAGCGCCCGCGCACACGGAAGCGTCCAGCGCAGTCGGCCCTGCACCGGGTTGAGCACACAAGGTTGCACCTGGCGTCCGGCACATGGCGCTTCGCCGCGCAGCTCGCGGCGCGCCTTGCGCAGCATGCGCACACAGGCGTACACCAGCACCGCGCTGAACCCCAGCGCCAGCGGCGCATTGGGCAGGCGATGGGCCAGCAGCAGGCCGAACGGTGTCGCGCACATGCCGATCAGCGCCACGAACAGCGCCGCGCGGTAGCGTACCAGGCCCTGGCGCAACCCCAGCACGGCGCCGACGCTGGCCGCCAGGCCGACCGCCAGCAAGCCGATCGGCGCAGCCTCGGTCATCGACAGGCCCAACCCGAACACCAGCAGAGGGACGGCAAGTATGCCGCCCCCGGCACCGGTCAGCGCCAGGATGCCACCGATGAGGGTGCCGAGCAGGGCGCCAAGCAGTTCATGTTCAATCACTATCGCGTCTCATCCTGCTCACAGCGTGTTGAGGGGGATCTTCAGGTAGCGCACACCATTGGCTTCAGGCTCGGGCAACTGGCCGCTGCGCATGTTCACCTGTACCGAAGGCAGGATCAACTGAGGCATGTCGAGGGTGGCATCACGGGCTTCACGCATGGCTGCAAAAGCGTCTTCGCTGATGCCGTCATGGACGTGGATATTGCCCGCTCGCTGCTCGGCGACCGTGCTCATGTAGCACAGTTCGCGCCCACCGGGCAGGTAGTCGTGGCACAGGTACAGACGGGTATCGCCGGGCAGCGACAGTATGCGTTGAATCGAGCGGTACAGCGTACGTGCGTCAGCGCCAGGGAAATCGCAGCGGGCTGTGCCGTAATCGGGCATGAACAAGGTGTCGCCGACAAAGGCGACACACGCATCGCCCGCCTCGATTACATACGTCATGCAGGCGGGCGTGTGGCCCGGCGTGTGCAACGCACGCGCCTGCAGCGTACCAATGGCAAACGCATCGCCGTCCTCAAGCAGTACATCGAACTGACTGCCATCACGCGCGAACCCCGGCTCGGCATTGAACAGTGCACCGAAGACCTTTTGCACCTGGGTGATGCGGGCACCGATCCCGACCTGACCACCCAGGTTGCGCTTGAGGTAATCGGCAGCCGACAGGTGATCGGCGTGCACATGGGTTTCCAGAATCCACTGCACAGCGCCCCCAAGCTCGCCAACCCGCGCAATCAGCCTGTCGGCAGACGTGGTATTGGTACGTCCAGACTTGGGGTCATACCCAAGCACACTGTCGATCAAGGCACATTGGGCACTCTGGCGGTCCATCACCAGATAGCTGAGCGTCGACGTTTCACGGTCGAAGTGTGCCTCTACGTACAGGTTGGCGTTGATGATCATTGACACTCTCCAGATGAGTCCGTTGCAACCCGAGGCCCAGCGTAACGCCGATCGAACCGGCGCGTCATACGCTCACAGCGTCACGGCCCCCAGGATCAGCGTGATGGTCAAGGTCGACGCCAAGGTTGTCCAAGTGATCATGGAGGCCATGGCGGGCGCATCCCCGCCCATCTGCCGCGCCAGAATGTAGGCGTTGCCGGCGCACGGAACACACGCATACAACAAGGCCACGTTGGCCGGCACACCCGAGGCGCCCAAGCTGAACAGCAGTGCCAGGGTCACCATCGGCAGCACCAGCAGCTTGAGGCCGACAACATACAGTGTGGCCAATGCCCGGCTACCCTGCAGGTTCAACATCAGCCCGGCACCGACCGACATGAGGCTGAGCGGGGTCGCCGCATTGCCCAGGTAGCTCATGAACTGCTCGACGGCACCTGCGATCTTCAGTTCACCCATGTTCAGCAGCAGCCCGATCAGTGCACCGATGATCAACGGGTTCTGCAGCAAGGCTACCAGCATCCCGCGCAACGACTTCTTGCCTGCAGTGCCGTAATGATTCATCACCAGCACGCTCATCACATTGGTCATCACGATCATGTACGCAATGAACACGCCGGAAACCGCAACGCCCTCGGCCCCGTACAACGAGTGCGCCAGGGCGATGAACACATAGGAGTTGTAGCGCACGCCACCTTGAAAGATGGACGTGAACAGGTCGGCTTTGACCCTGAACACGCCTTGCCCGATGAAAATCACGCCTGCAACGATCAGGGTCGCGCCCAGCGTGGCCGCAATGGCTGAAGACGTATCGGCACTGGTGAAGTTCGCCTTGCTGATGTCCAGCACCAGCAGCGCCGGGAAGAACAGGTAATAGACCAGCTTGTCGACATGCTTCCAGAAACCGTCTTCGCGCAAAAACCTTCTTTTGGCAACGTACCCTGCGACGATCAGGCAAAAGATCGGCAGTACGCTGAGAAAGGTATTCAGCATGCGCCCACCTCCTGAGGCTTGAACACGCGTGATTTCACCGGGTCCAGATGGCGGTGGTTCCACAGGCTGTTGGCTACGAAGACGCGCTGTATCCAGCGCGCAGGGTTGCTGAACTCATCCAGCGAAGCCTTGAACTTGTCGCGCGAGTGCAGGGTGAAGCGGTTGTCGATGTACACCAGCCGGCCTGGATTGATTTCGATACCCAGCGAGACTTGCCGGATGGCCATATAGAAGTTTTCCATTGCGCGGGCAGCGGCCTCTGTCTGCGCCTGGACCATGTCCGGGTAGAACACTGCACTGATTTCCGGCAGGCACAAACTGCCCCGCACCATCGCGACCGCCTCGGTTGCCAAGGCATCGCTACGCCGCCAGCGATACGGCACCTTGATGCTGAAGAGGGGCTGGCGCAGGCATTCGATATCGTGCGCCGCCAGCAATTTGAGCGCTGCGCGAGCATCGGCCAAGCGCGTCAACGGCCCCTGTGGGTCGTGACGAACCCCCGTCAGCAACAGGCCAAGCGGAGAAAAGTTGAAGTCCTCCATGTACTTGAGCGCCGCATTCTCGATATGAAAATCCAGTTCCACCTCGGACCCCAGACCGGTGTATTCACGCTTGGCCGTCAGGCTGGGGATCAGGTTGTTGACGATGTCGGCACCTTCGAAAAGGATCGAGTAGGGCTCGCCAATCAGGGACGCAAAAGCCATCACCAGATTCTCGCTGACACTGCCGCTCTTGCAGGCGGGCGAGAACACATTCGGATCCGGAGTAGTGAATACCTGCTCGTCGGTCGGCAGGTTTTCGAAGATCAGGTAGGGACGCGGGTTCAGTGACGCACGCTGCATGGCCAGCGCATCGATGATGCGTCGCGGCAGCACAGAGACAGCCATGATGCGCAGGTCGGTGATGTAGCTCAGCCCCCCTTGGGGATCATAGGTAATGCTGCCCAGCTTGCCTGCCAGGCGCTCGCGTTCCGAGTCGGTCAGTTTGAAACAACAGGTGTTATCCATTTTTAAATTCCCTTTCATGACGAAGATCCATGTCTCGAAGACGCCGCACTGTATCGGTAAGCAGGGCGACCATGGAGAGGGAAGTAGTTCAGTTGACCTGTGCCGGGCTCTGCGCAAAAAAAACCCGATAGCAAGGCTATCGGGTTTTTTTCTTGCACCTGACTCAGGCAGCAGCGCTGCGTGTCGATGGGCACATTAAGTGTCATGGCTACCCTAGGTGGAATCAGGGTTCCACGTGAAACACGGGCACAAAAACTGTCACATCTGAGCCACAATTAGTGTCGTACTGCGGATTACTGACCTTATTAAATGTCGTTTCCACAATCAGCATCCTCACCTAACGAAGGAGCCTGCTGGCGGCATCCAAAAAGGGACCGTTCTGCTAGAGCAAGTCCATCGTAGCGAGGGAGTCAGCCATTCGGTAACCCATCGCTTTGTACCCCGCCTGCCGCTTATCCCACATCCTCATCAACGCAACATTGCCCACGTCAACAAAGTCGATCACTCGCACGTCGGCCTTATCGGCATGTGATCGATGCAACCGCCCCGCATATTGCTGAAGGATGCCCTTCCATGAGATGGGCATTGCCAGCACCAGCGTGTCCAACGGCGGATGATCGAAGCCTTCACCTACTAGTTTTCCTGTTGCCAGCAGCACTCGTGGGGCATCAGGGGGAAGGGACTCAAGCTCATGCATACGGGAAATCCGCTGTTTCTTAGGCACTCGCCCATGAAGCGTGAAAAGGTTATGCACGCGCTGCTTCAATTCTAATTCAAGGGCATCCACATGTTCCGTCCGCTCCGTTAGCACTAGAATTTTTCGGCCCTCGTTGTACGCCAGCTCAATCTCCGACACGATTTTGGCTGTCCGCTCAGAGTCGTCGGCTAGACGCCGAAAAACGTCCTGAATCCCAAAGCCCTCGGGGACCACTATTGGTTTGGGCAGCAATCGAGGCACGACAGATAGGTCATGGGGCGCACTCGCTGGTCGAGCAGCAGAATGTCGGATCGGTCCGCACTGCATGAAAATAATGGGCTGCTGCCCATCTCGGCGCACTGGGGTTGCTGTGAGTCCCAGTACGTACCGCGCGGTCGCGCTCCTCAGTAGCCCCTCGAATGACACTGCTGATAGGTGATGACACTCATCAACGATGACCTGGCCGTAATTTTTTACCTGATCGCTGATCTCGCCTTTTCGCGATAGCGACTGCATTACGGCAATGTCGATGATGCCTGTAAGCTTCGCTTTTCCGCCCCCAAGAGTACCAACGACACCATTCCCGACTCCCAAGAACGCCTGCAAGCGCTCTTGCCACTGCCCTAACAGTTCCGTCCGATGCACAAGCACCAACGTGTTAATGCCACGTGCGGCAATCAACGCAGCAGCACTCACCGTTTTACCGAAAGCTGTCGGCGCGCAGAGGATACCGGTGTCATGACTTAGCATTGCGCTGACAGCAGCCTCTTGGTCAGAACGCAGGGTCCCGAGAAACCTCACGTCGATGGGGGCGCCCCCGAAGCGTTCGTCTTTAAGAATAGGGGTAACCCGCTTTCCTCTAAAAGCTCCAGCGCAGCATCCAAACAGCCACGTGGTAACGCAATATGTTTGGGGAAGTTCTGGGCACAACCGATAATCCTCGGTTTGTTCCACACTGACATGCGCATGGCCTGAGCTTTGTAGAACTCAGGATTTTGAAAGGCAGCGAGCCGGACAAGCTGGTTTGCCAATGGCTGTGGTAATTCCGACTTTTCAAAGTAAATTAAGTTAGCCAGCGTGATGTTCAGAGCATCAGGCAACGGGCATGTCAATTACGTGATCTCGATTCACGATCTTTCCAAGGTTCTGCATCACCTTCGTCATCGACGTAGGCGACCCCTAGAGGGTCCCGATTACCCATCGCCTGGATAATAACGGGCTGGATATCTTCTGGGCTCATGCGCTGAATCGATGCCAGGAAGGCCCATTGATCAGGATGAGGCTCAAGCGAGTCGTCTACAAAAACGCTATTGTTTTGGGCCCTGGCCCGCTTTTGTAACGGGAGCGCGATGAGATTTCCAAAGCCACCTTTGGGCATATAGTCTTGGTTTGGAAACAGTCGATCATAGGAGCTGAGCGCCAACTAGCGGGTGCGCTCACAGGCATGACTGATGATTGCTGCACCCAGACGGCGCGCACCGCAGGCAGGAACATTACGCTCAAAGAAAATCCAACCATGAGCCCCTTGGCCTGAGCGCGATATTTCCAGCGCCACCGGGACGTTCAGCTCATGGCATGACTGCACAAAAGCTTTGGAGTCATCACGCCATTCGGCCTCATCGAAGTCGACCGCCAAAAAATAACACGTGTCATCAGAGAGTAGGGGGTAGGTACCAACGACCACTTCGCCCGCCAGATGGCGATAGACCACCTCATCGGTCAGCGGAAGCAGTTGGCGGTTACCGCAGTCGCCACATTTAATTCGGGGCTTCTCACAAACGCCAGGCCTCCATTCGTTTGCGCAGGCGGGTGCGTATCCTGATTTGCCCGCCTTGCTTTCCCAGCGGATGGGGTAGACGTCCGTCCTACCACGAAACAAGCTTCGGAATAGGGCAAGCTTTCCATCAGTATCGAGTTGTTGCGAGCGCTCAAGTGGAGCCGCTGGTAGCTTGACCAGCTCATTAGGCAGCCGCCATTCGATGCCATGAGCATCCAACAAGGCAATCAGCCGTGCATTTTCAGCCTGTAGCTTTGCCACCAGATTTGGGTCCATCACCCGCTTTCAGCCTCTACATCTCAGGGGAAGACTATAGCCTAACGCTACAATCCTCAGCCCATCAGAAAAATATCGAGACTATCGAACGACTGAGGTTCGGTCATTAAGAACCTCAGGCTGCATGGTGATTGGCTTTAAAATTACGGCAGAATCCATATTCGCTGAAGCAGGTAGTGACACACAAGTTATGAGACACGACTGACGTTAAGACTCATCATAAATAGCCGTGTATTCAGTACCCTTCGGCTTGATCCACAACTTGTTATTTGTCCGCCCCCGGTTCAACCGTCCAAAAACCAAGAAATGCATGCCCT
>NZ_JAAHBU010000134.1 GCF_010671725.1 Pseudomonas brassicae
TCGGTCGTATCTTTCGCCCCAGCTTTGACGCGGGGTGGAGCAGTCTGGTAGCTCGTCGGGCTCATAACCCGAACGGTCGTTGGTTCAAATCCAGCCCCCGCAACCAGTTTCAGCAGAGCCCCTTTTCAGGGGCTTTTTGTTAGCTGATCAGTTCTCAGCGCCGGTATTCAGTCGGCGTATCAGGGATGGGCGCTTCGCCCATTTTTTATTTGCATAGCATGCACAAGGGGGTTCAGGTGTCGAGCAAGCTAGAAGAGTTGCAGGCCTTGTTGGCCCCGGTGGTCGTGGCCCTAGGCTATGAATGCTGGGGTATCGAGTTTTCGGCTCAAGGCCGCCACTCAATGTTGCGCGTTTATATCGATAAAGAAGGCGGTGTGCTGGTGGATGATTGCGCCATCGTCAGCCGTCAGATCAGCGGCATTCTGGATGTCGAAGACCCAATTGCCGTCGAATACACCCTTGAAGTTTCCTCTCCTGGCATGGAACGCCCGCTGTTCACCCTTGAACAGTTTGCCAAGTATGTCGGTGAGCAGGTGAAGATTAAACTGCGCTCGCCTTTCGAAGGTCGACGTAATTTTCAGGGCCTTCTGCGCGGTGTGGAAGAGCAGGATGTCGTGGTGCAGGTAGATGACCATGAATTCCTTCTGCCGATCGACATGATCGACAAGGCCAACATTATTCCCAGTTTTGACTGAGACATGCCGGTCCGATAGACCGTGCGGACCCAATGGCTTGCGAAAGGCGAGGCGTACGATGAGCAAAGAAGTACTGCTGGTTGTTGAGTCGGTATCCAATGAAAAGGGTGTACCGGCAGACGTGATTTTTGAAGCCTTGGAAGTGGCGCTGGCCACGGCTACCAAGAAGCGTTTTGAAGATGAAGTCGACCTGCGTGTGGAAATCAACCGCCACACCGGTAACTACGAGACCTTCCGTCGCTGGACGGTCGTCGAGGAAGCGGATCTTGACGATCCTGCAATCGAAACCTGGCCAAGCAAAGTTCAGGAAACCCATCCTGAAGCCAAGGTTGGCGATGTCATCGAAGAAAAGATCGAGTCCATCGAGTTCGGCCGCATCGCTGCACAGACCGCCAAGCAGGTTATCGTGCAGAAGGTTCGCGAGGCCGAGCGCGCGCAGGTGGTCGATGCCTACCGTGAGCGTCTGGGCGAGATCATCTCGGGTACTGTCAAGAAGGTCACCCGCGACAACGTGATCGTCGACCTGGGCAACAATGCCGAAGCGCTGCTGGCCCGCGAAGATATCATTTCCCGCGAGACGTTCCGGGTCGGTGTGCGTGTACGTGCACTGCTCAAGGAAATCCGCACCGAGAACCGCGGCCCGCAGTTGATCCTGTCGCGTACCGCGCCACAGATGCTGATCGAGCTGTTCCGCATCGAAGTTCCGGAAATCGCCGAGGGCCTTATCGAGGTCATGGCGGCTTCCCGTGATCCGGGTTCGCGCGCCAAGATCGCTGTCCGCTCCAAGGACAAGCGCATCGACCCGCAAGGCGCCTGCATCGGTATGCGCGGTTCGCGCGTCCAGGCAGTGTCTGGCGAGTTGGGTGGTGAGCGTGTGGATATCGTCCTGTGGGACGACAACCCGGCCCAGTTTGTCATCAACGCCATGTCGCCGGCCGAAGTCGCGGCGATCATCGTTGATGAAGATGCCCACGCGATGGACATCGCTGTAGCCGCGGACAACCTGGCGCAAGCCATTGGCCGTGGTGGTCAGAACGTACGTCTGGCCAGCCAGTTGACCGGCTGGACCCTGAACGTGATGACCGAGTCGGACATCCAGGCCAAGCAACAAGCTGAAACCGGCGACATTCTGCGTAACTTCATCGAAGAGCTGGAAGTCGACGAAGAGCTGGCGCAGGTTCTCGTTGACGAAGGTTTCACCAGCCTGGAAGAAATTGCCTACGTACCGCTGGAAGAAATGCTCAACATCGATGGCTTCGACGAGGAGATCGTCAACGAACTCCGCGCGCGTGCCAAGGACCGCCTGTTGACCAAAGCCATCGCTACTGAGGAAAAACTGGCAGACGCCCATCCGGCCGAAGACCTGCTCTCGCTTGAGGGTATGGACAAGGATCTGGCGGCGGAACTGGCGGTGCGCGGCGTGGTTACCCGCGAAGACCTGGCCGAGCAGTCGATTGATGACCTGCTCGACATCGACGGCATCGACGAAGAACGTGCCGGCAAGTTGATCATGGCCGCCCGAGCCCACTGGTTCGAGTAAGTAGGCTGGCCTGAGGAGAGAAGTGCATGACGCAAGTCACGGTGAAAGAATTGGCCCAAGAGGTCGCTGCACCGGTAGAGCGCCTGCTGCAGCAGATGCGTGAGGCAGGTCTGCCGCACACCGACGCCGGTCAGGTAGTGACCGACAGTGAGAAGCAGGCTCTGCTGACTCACTTGAAAAGCAGTCACAAGGCGAAAGTGGAAGAGCCGCGCAAGATTACCTTGCAGCGCAAGACCACCAGCACCCTGCGTGTTGCCGGTAGCAAGAGCATCAGCGTAGAAGTACGCAAGAAGAAAGTTTTCGTACAGCGCAGCCCGGAAGAGATTCAGGCTGAGCAGAAGCGCGAGCTGGAAGAGCGCCGTGCCGCAGAAAACGCGGCGCGCGACAAGTCTGAAGCTGAAGCGCGTAAACGTGCCGAAGAATCACCAGCCGTCAGCCGGCTAGCACTCCAGCGCCCGCCGCTGCAGCGCCAGCCGTAACGGCTGCGCCTGCTGCTGCCGAGCCGGTGGCTGCGCCTGCGCCAGGTGTCGAGCGCAAGAAAGCCGAAGATGCCCGTCGCAACGACAAGTCGCGTGACGACGACCGCCGTGGTGGCGAGCGCCGTAACGAGGCCCCGCGCGTATCGGTCAAGGTCAAGGAAAAGGAAAAGGCGCCAGCTCCACGTGCCGCTCCGCGCACCACCGAAGAGGAAAGCGACAGCTTCCGTCGTGGTGGTCGTGGCAAGGGCAAGATGAAGAAGCGCAATGCCCATGGCTTCCAGAGCCCGACCGGTCCGGTAATCCGCGACGTGGCGATTGGCGAGACCATCACGGTGTCCGAACTGGCACAGCAGATGTCGG
Organism: Pseudomonas brassicae; assembly: GCF_010671725.1. GTDB lineage: Bacteria > Pseudomonadota > Gammaproteobacteria > Pseudomonadales > Pseudomonadaceae > Aquipseudomonas > Aquipseudomonas brassicae. Next base: position 3,075 of record NZ_JAAHBU010000134.1, read on the forward strand.
TCAAGGCCGCTGAAGTCGTCAAGTTCATGTTCAAGATGGGCACTCCGGTGACCATCAACCAGGTGCTGGATCAGGAAACTGCTCAACTGATCGCCGAAGAGCTGGGCCACAAGGTCACGCTGGTCAGCGACAACGCGCTGGAAGATTCCCTGGCCGAGTCCCTGAAGTTCGAAGGCGAGTCGTTCTCGCGTGCTCCGGTCGTGACCGTAATGGGCCACGTTGACCACGGTAAAACCTCGCTGCTCGACTATATCCGTCGTGCCAAGGTGGCAGCTGGCGAAGCCGGCGGCATTACCCAGCACATCGGTGCGTACCACGTGGAAACCGACCGCGGCATGGTCACCTTCCTCGACACCCCGGGTCACGCCGCGTTTACCGCAATGCGTGCCCGTGGTGCCAAGGCGACCGACATCGTGATCCTGGTGGTTGCGGCGGACGACGGCGTGATGCCGCAAACCCGTGAAGCGGTCCAGCACGCCAAGGCTGCCGGTGTTCCACTGGTGGTTGCGGTGAACAAGATCGACAAGCCGGGTGCCGATCTCGATCGCATCCGCAACGAGCTGTCCGTCGAAGGCGTGACCTCCGAGGACTGGGGTGGCGACACGCCATTCGTGCAGGTATCGGCCAAGATGGGTACCGGTGTCGACGAACTGCTCGAAGCGGTTCTGCTGCAAGCCGAGATCCTCGAGCTCAAGGCCACTCCGTCCGCGCCTGGTCGTGGTGTCGTGGTCGAATCGCGCCTGGACAAGGGCCGTGGCCCGGTGGCTACCGTGCTGGTTCAGGACGGTACCCTGCGTCAGGGCGACATGGTTCTGTGCGGTTCGAACTATGGCCGTGTACGTGCCATGCTCGACGAGAACGGCAAGCCTGTTAAGGAAGCCGGCCCGTCGATCCCGGTCGAGATCCTCGGCCTGGACGGCACCCCGGATGCGGGTGACGAACTGAGCGTGGTTGCCGACGAGAAGAAAGCCCGTGAAGTGGCTCTGTTCCGTCAAGGCAAGTTCCGCGAAGTCAAACTGGCACGTGCCCACGCTGGCAAGCTCGAGAACATTTTCGAGAACATGGGCCAGGAAGAGAAGAAAACCCTCAACATCGTGCTCAAGTCCGATGTACGTGGTTCTCTCGAAGCCCTGCAGGGTTCCCTGAGCGGACTGGGCAACGACGAAGTACAGGTTCGCGTGATCGGCGGCGGTGTCGGTGGTATCACCGAGAGCGATGCCAACCTGGCCCTGGCTTCCAATGCAGTACTGTTCGGCTTCAACGTGCGTGCCGATGCCGGCGCGCGCAAGATCGTCGAGCAGGAAGGTCTGGATATGCGTTACTACAACGTGATCTACGACATCATTGAAGACGTCAAGAAAGCCCTGACCGGCATGCTCGGCAGCGATGTTCGCGAGAACATCCTGGGTATCGCCGAAGTGCGTGACGTGTTCCGTTCGCCGAAGTTCGGCGCCATCGCCGGCTGCATGGTCACCGAGGGTGTGGTTTACCGCAACCGTCCGATCCGCGTACTGCGCGAGGACGTGGTGATCTTCGAAGGCGAGCTGGAATCGCTGCGTCGCTTCAAGGACGATGCGTCCGAAGTACGTGCCGGCATGGAGTGCGGTATTGGCGTCAAGAGCTACAACGACGTCAAGGTCGGCGACAAGATCGAAGTCTTCGAGAAAGTCCAAGTGGCTCGCACGCTTTAAGCCGCGAGCTTGGGAACCGCAGGCTGTTCGTCGCAAGGCGACGGTCGGCGGCTCTGAACGCAACGCCCGGTCCGGCTCAAGCCTGGCCGGGCGTTTGCCGCTTTAGTTACAGGTAGCAAAACATGGCAAAAGAATATAGCCGTACCCAACGCATTGGCGATCAGATGCAGCGTGAGCTGGCCCAGCTGATCCGCCGTGAAGTCAAAGATCCACGTGTCGGCCTGGTGACCATCACCGCGGTCGACGTCAGCCGCGATGTGGGCCATGCCAAGGTGTTCATCACCGTCATGGCCCAGGACAGCGCTGAAGACATCAAGCAAAGCATCAAGGTGCTCAACAGCGCTGCCGGTTTCCTGCGCATGCAACTGGGCAAGGAAATGAAGCTGCGCAGCGTGCCGCAACTGCACTTCCATTACGACGAAAGCGTGACCCGTGGTGCCCACCTTTCGGCACTGATCGAGCGTGCGGTCGCCGAAGACAGCCAGCACCAGGTCGACGATACCCCCCAGGACACCAAGGAGTAAGCGGTGGCTCAGGTCAAGCGTATCCGTCGTAACGTCAGTGGCATCATCCTGCTCGACAAGCCTTTGGGGTTCACCTCCAATGCTGCGCTGCAGAAGGTGCGCTGGCTGCTCAATGCCGAGAAAGCCGGGCACACCGGTAGCCTTGACCCGCTGGCCAGTGGCGTGCTGCCACTGTGCTTTGGCGAGGCGACCAAGTTTTCGCAGTACCTGCTCGAGTCCGACAAGGGCTACGAGACGGTCATGCAACTGGGGCAGACCACCAACACCGGCGACGCCGAAGGCGAGATTCTGCAAACCCGCGAAGTGACCGTTGGTCGCAGTGACGTTGAAGCGGTGTTGCCACACTTTCGTGGTCCAATCAGCCAGATACCCCCGATGTACTCGGCGCTCAAGCGTGATGGCCAGCCGTTGTACAAGCTGGCACGTGCAGGCGAAGTAGTGGAGCGTGAACCACGTTCTGTTACTATTAACCGCTTGGAGCTGCTCGAATGCGAAGGTACGCGCGTGCGTCTTTCGGTGGGTTGCAGCAAGGGTACGTATATTCGTACGCTGGTCGAGGACATCGGTGAACAGCTTGGCTGCGGCGCCTATGTTGCCGAACTGCGTCGCACCCATGCCGGCCCTTTTGCATTGGCCCAGACCGTCACCCTCGAAGAGCTCGAGCAGGTGCATGCCGAAGGTGGCAACGAAGCGGTCGATCGCTTCCTGATCCCATCCGACAGCGGGTTGCAGGACTGGCCGTTGCTGCACTTCTCGGAGCACAGCGCGTTCTACTGGTTGCATGGTCAACCCGTACGCGCACCGGACGCACCGAAGTTCGGCATGGTGCGGGTACAGGATCATAACGGTCGCTTCATCGGTATCGGTGAAGTGAGCGAAGACGGGCGCATCGCGCCGCGTCGACTGATTCGGTCAGAATGATCGAAACCTTCAGTGTCGGGTTCACGCCCGGCACTGGCGGGCAAGAGGATGGCTGTTAATAGGCACGGTCACGCCTCACTTTTAAATACAGGGATTTGTCCCTGGCCTATTGGAAACCGTTTGTTCGGTTTCCCTTGATTTGGAGAAGCCAGATGGCACTCAGCGTTGAAGAAAAAGCAAAGATCGTTGGTGACTACCAGCAAGCCGCCGGTGATACCGGTAGCCCGGAAGTGCAAGTTGCACTGCTGACCGCCAACATCAACAAGCTGCAAGGCCACTTCAAGGCCAACGGTAAAGACCACCACTCGCGTCGTGGCCTGATCCGTATGGTAAACCAGCGTCGCAAGCTGCTGGATTACCTGAAAGGTAAAGACACCACTCGTTACAGCGCCCTGATCGGTCGTCTGGGTCTGCGTCGCTAATAGCGGCCTGGCCAGTGGTGTGCGCGGCGTGCTGCAGTCATCCGCCGGGGGCGTTGGCCCCTGTGCGGGTGAGCACGCTGAGCGTATCTATGAGGTTGGCTGTCTGTCTCGCCCGCGCGGTTTACCGCAAAGGCAGGGCAGGCTTCCAACCTCTAGTTTTATCTGGACTGCCGACAGGGCCGACTCCCTGCGTTGCCCAAGAATTCGCAAGAACCAGTTCCCCCAGAGCCACTGAAAAAGGTAGGAAACCGTGAACCCGGTAATCAAGAAATTCCAATTCGGTCAATCGACCGTTACCCTCGAGACGGGCCGTATTGCTCGTCAAGCGTCCGGCGCCGTATTGGTCACCGTCGACAACGATGTCACCGTGCTGGTGACCGTGGTCGGTGCCAAACAGGCCGATCCAGGCAAAGGCTTCTTCCCCCTGTCCGTTCACTATCAGGAAAAGACCTACGCCGCCGGCAAGATTCCTGGTGGTTTCTTCAAGCGTGAAGGCCGTCCTTCCGAGAAAGAAACCCTGACCTCGCGTCTGATCGACCGTCCGATCCGTCCGCTGTTCCCAGAAGGCTTCATGAACGAAGTGCAGGTTGTCTGCACCGTCGTTTCCACCAGCAAGAAAACCGATCCGGACATCGCTGCGATGATCGGTACCTCGGCTGCGCTGGCAATCTCCGGCATTCCATTCGAAGGCCCGATCGGCGCTGCACGTGTAGCGTTCCACGAAAGCACCGGCTACCTGCTGAACCCGACCTACGAGCAACTGGCTGCCTCGAGCCTGGACATGGTCGTTGCCGGTACCTCCGATGCCGTACTGATGGTTGAATCGGAAGCCAAAGAGCTGACCGAAGACCAGATGCTGGGTGCGGTACTGTTCGCCCACGACGAGTTCCAGGCTGTGATCCAGGCAGTCAAAGAGCTGGCTGCCGAAGCTGCCAAGCCTACCTGGGACTGGACCGCCAAGGCCGAGAATACCCCACTGCTGAGCGCCATCCGTGGCGAGTTCGGTGCTGCGGTTTCCGACGCCTATACCATCACTGTCAAGGCCGACCGTTACGCTCGCCTGGGCGAGCTGCGCGAACAGGTCATCGCCAAGTTCTCCGGTGAAGAAGGTCAGCCGAGCGCCGCTGAAGTCAAAGAGATCTTCGGTGAAATCGAATACCGCACCGTTCGCGAAAACATCGTCAACGGCAAGCCACGTATCGATGGTCGCGACACCAAGACCGTACGTCCGCTGAACATCGAAGTCGGCGTACTGCCGAAAACCCACGGTTCGGCCCTGTTCACCCGTGGCGAAACCCAGGCCCTGGTCGTTGCGACCCTGGGTACTGCCCGTGACGCACAGCTGCTGGACACCCTCGAAGGCGAGCGTAAAGACCCCTTCATGCTGCACTACAACTTCCCTCCGTTCTCGGTGGGCGAGTGTGGTCGCATGGGCGGTGCTGGTCGTCGTGAAATCGGCCACGGCCGCCTGGCGCGTCGTTCGGTCCAGGCCATGCTGCCAGCCGCCGACGTGTTCCCTTACACCATCCGTGTCGTGTCGGAAATCACCGAATCCAACGGTTCGAGCTCGATGGCTTCGGTCTGCGGTGCTTCCCTGGCCCTGATGGACGCCGTGTGCCGATGAAGGCGCGGTTGCCGGTATCGCCATGGGTCTGGTCAAGGAAGGCGAGAAGTTCGCCATCCTGACCGACATCCTCGGTGACGAAGACCACCTGGGCGACATGGACTTCAAGGTCGCCGGTACCGCCAAGGGTGTTACCGCGCTGCAGATGGACATCAAGATCAACGGCATCACCGAAGAGATCATGGAAATCGCCCTGGGCCAAGCCCTGGAAGCGCGCCTGAACATCCTCGGCCAGATGAACCAGATCATTGGCCAGTCGCGTACCGAGCTGTCGGAAAACGCACCGACCATGATCGCGATGAAGATCGACACCGACAAGATCCGTGACGTCATCGGCAAGGGCGGCGCTACCATCCGCGCTATCTGTGAAGAAACCAAGGCGTCGATCGACATCGAAGACGACGGTTCGATCAAGATCTTCGGCGAAACCAAGGATGCTGCAGAAGCTGCCCGTCAGCGCGTACTGAGCATCACTGCCGAAGCCGAGATCGGCAAGATCTACGTTGGCAAGGTAGAGCGCATCGTCGACTTCGGCGCATTCGTCAACATCCTGCCAGGCAAGGACGGTCTGGTTCACATCTCGATGCTGAGCGATGCCCGCGTCGAGAAGGTGACCGACATCCTGAAAGAAGGTGAGGAGGTTGAGGTACTGGTACTGGACGTGGACAACCGCGGCCGTATCAAGCTGTCGATCAAGGACGTTGCTGCAGCCAAGGCCTCGGGCGTTTAACACCGAGCGTTGAAAGGGACCCTCCGGGGTCCTTTTTTTATGCCTGCGATTTTTCTTTGCGTACTTGCATCTTGCATGCGTGATTACGCGACAGCTTGCAAATTGCACGATGTCTCTGGTTTTTCGTTTATCTAACTAATTGATTTTAAAGAGAAATAATAAAGCGAAAAGTTGGCACAAGGACTGCAACAGTACCAGCAACCCTGACGCCAGCAACGATGGCGCAGACTTTTCGAAAAACAGGAGTGTCTCGTATGAAGAAGTTCGCTATTGCTGCCGCTACTGCTACCGCGCTGACCCTGACCATGGCTAACGCTGCATTTGCCGCTCAACAGGCATCACACGAGCCGGTCATGCTGGCTGCTGGTGAGATGACTAAAGCCAAGGAAGAAACTTCTGATACCTGGATCACCACCAAGGTCAAAGCTGACCTGCTGACCGAAAAAGGTATCCCGGGTACCGACATCAAAGTCGAAACCAACAAGGGTGTAGTGTCCCTGTCGTCGAGCACTGCCGTGACTGAATCGCAGAAAGATGTGGCTGTGGCCATTGCCAAGAAAATCAAAGGCGTCGAAGCGGTATCGGCTGACGGCCTGAAAGCCGAATAATCAGCAAGGTTGCTTCGCTCGCTGACCCTGACGGTTCATGCGAAAGGCCACATGTAGGTGGCCACCCAAAGCCCCGGCGCAGTGTGCCGGGGCTTTTCTTTGGGCCTGTAGCTACCGCGCGAGCCGAGAACGCTACTCGGCGTCCAGGTGCAGTGGTGAAATGACCCGGCCATCGGCCTCGGCCTGGCCCAGCGTGGCATCGACGAAGTACACCCGGTCATCGTCCAGTTGCCCTTTGTCGACCAGATAATCCTTGATGCTGCTGGCCCGCGCCTGGCCCAGTTGGCGCAACAGTACCGCGCTCTCGGCCCACGACTTGATGACGGCTTCGTGCAACTTGTCGGTACGTCCGGTGCGGTCCAGTTGTTCCCACTCGGCCGGTGGCTGCTGTTTCAGCCGCGTGCGGTAGATGCCTTCAAGCATGGCTGGCTTGTCGCTTTCCGGCACCTGCAGATCGGATGCCTGGGCCGGAACCTTGTCGCCACGGCGTTGCAGGATCTTGTAGTAGGTGTTCTGGTATTCGCGCTCCAGGCGCTGTGCCGCAATCAACGGGCCATCGCTGCTCTGGGCGCTGGTGCCTTCGATTTCCAGGCGCAGGGCAGGGCGTTCCTTAAGGGCCGCCGCCAGCTTGTCGAGGGAGCCTTGGGCATCGCTGCTCAGGTCACTGGAGCCGGCCGCAAATGCCACGGTGCCGAGGTCTTCGGCACCCCCGCCGGTGACCAGCCCACCAATGAACTTGAACGGCGCCTGAGCTGCGCGCATCACCAGGTTGCGCAAGGTCTGCCACACGATCGGCATGACGCTGAACTGTGGGTTGTTGAGATCACCCGACACCGGCAGTTCGATGGAGATCTTGCCATCGGTATCCTTGAGCAGTGCCACTGCCAGGCGCAGTGGAAGGTCGACCGCGTCAGGACTGTCAACTTTCTCGCCCAGTTGCAGCTGTTCGATGACCACCTTGTTCTCGGCCTTGAGCTGGCCTTTGGTGATCAGGTAGTGCAGGTCCAGGTTCAGGCGGCCCTTGCGGATCCTGAAGCCGGCAAACTTGCCCGAGTAGGGGGTCAGGGTGGTCAGCTCGACGCGTTTGAAGCTGGTGGCAATGTCCAGGCTGGCCATCGGATCGAACGGATTGAGCTCCCCCTTGATCGTCACGGGCGCATAGCGATCCACCTTGCCCTTGATGTCCACCTTGGCCGGGTTGGGCTGGCGGTTGTCGATGGTACCGATCTGCCCGTTGAGCTGCTGGATGGCCGTGGCGAAGTTGGGCGTGAGGCTGAAGTCGGCAAAGTTGGCCGAGCCATCATTGATATCCACCCCACCGATGCGAATCCCCAGCGGTTTCGCGCTGCTTGCCGTGGACGTGGCCTGGGGCTTGCTGGGCGCGCCGGCAGGCTGTGGAATCAGCAGGTCATCCACACTGGTGGTACGGTCTTCGTTGATCATGAAACGCGCGTAGGGCTGGCGCAGGCTGACTTTGGCGATGCTCAACGCATCCCCATGGCGATAGTCCAGGCCGTCCAGGTTCAACTGCTGCCATTTGACGAAGTCGCGGCCCTTGATCGTGTCGAGGGTGTGCAGTTGGTTGACCTGCGCCTTGCCGGTCACGCTGAAGGCCAATGGCGCGGTGTTTTTCAGCTCGACATCCAGGTCGCTGCCGAGCATGCCGCTGCGCAGCTCCAGGCGAATGAACGGGCTGATGTAGGCCTGCGCCACGCGCAGGTCGATGTCCTGGGTGCTGACCTTGAGCCTGGCCGTCACCGGCGCGAGGTTGACCTGGCCCGCTGCCTGCAGCTTGCCCTGCCGGCCAACGCCGCTGTCGAGCTTGAGGGTGAAGGGTGAGCCATTGAGGCTGTCGAAATTCTGCAGGTCGAGGTTCAGCGGACCGAGGTCCAGCGCAACCGCTTCCTTCTGCGAACGGTCTGCCAGGTGCACCTGATAATTGCGCAACTGAACGTCACGCAGCAGCACCTGCCACGGCTTGCTCGGTGCAGCCGGTGCAGCCGCTGGCTTGGCGGGCTCGGCGGTGGCGGGAGCGGCCTTTTCCTTCGCGGTGCTCTTGGCCGGTTGGCTGGCGAAGAGTTTTTGCCAATCCAGTTGGCCATCGGCTTCAAGCGCCGCCCAGGTCTCCAGCTTTTCGCTGCGCACCTTGCCCACGATGACTTGCTGTTTGGCCAGGTCGATCGAGGTTTCGCTGACATCGAGCCGCGCCAGGCGCGCCAGCGGACGTCCGTCGGGGGCCTTGATCGCGAAGGGGGCGATGCTCAGCGCGGTGTTGTCCAGCAGCAGCTCGGTTTGCTTGGACAGGTTCAGTTTGTAGCGGGTGTTCAGATTGAGTACGCCGTCTTCGAGTACCAGGGGGACTGCGTCGCGCACATACGGCCACCACAGCTTCATCTTGCCGTCGGTGATCTTGAGGGTGCCTTCGGAGGCGATCGGTACCAGGCTGAAGCTGCCGGACCAGTCGATACGCCCGCCTTCGGGGCCGGCGGCGACCAGGGTCATGTCGGTGTTGTCATCGGGCAGGGTGCTGAGGTTCTTCAGCTCCAGGTTCATCGAGTCGTAGAGAAACTCGATCGGCTCGCTCGGGCGCACGTCCTGGAAATGCAGATAGCCTTCGTTCAACTTGATGCTGCCGATGCGCAGCGGGAACGGCTCGCTGGCCGGCGCGTCGGGTTTGGCCTCGCTGGGCGGCAGCTTGAACAGCGCCGTCAGGTTCAGGCTGCCGTCCTTGGCGAACAGCACCTCGGTACGCGGTTTGTCCAGTTCGACGCTGGCCAGGTGCAGTGCCCCCGACCACAGGCTGTCCAGCTCCAGGTTGGCGTACAGGCGCTCGAAACCGATGTGCTCCTTGCCCGGCTCGCCAATCTGCAGGCCCCACAGCGTCAGTTCGAGGCTGAACGGGTTGAGCTCGATGCGCTGGATCTGGGCGGGAACGGTCGCGTAGTTGGCCAGTTGCTGATTGGCGATTCGCAAGGCAATGCCAGGCAGGATCAGGAAACCAAGGAGGCTGTACAGGGCCAGGACGGCCAACAAGGCGCCGAGGGCGCGTTTCAATCCTTTGGGCATGTGTGGCGTCGTCTGTCTGGAACGGAGGTGCCTTGGAGTATGGCACGTTAATTCGGTTCCGAAGACAGTCGACAATTGCCGACCGCCTGCGGATTTCTCGCTTTACAGGTGCAGTATCAAGCACTTCAGGGCGGCTGGGCATCCCGCGACGGAAAGTCGCCGGCGGGTGTGAGCACCTGCCATTCACGTACCGGTCGGCCGGTTTTCTGCGCGCAGCGCAGTACCTGCTCGCGCCAGTCATCGAGGCTGACCTTGGCCAAATTGTTGCAGCAGATCAGCACGCCACCTGGCGCGGTACTCAGCAGCGCGGGCTTGAGCAGGCTCTGGTAGTCGCGCAGCAGATCGACGGTGCCGAAGGCGCTCTTGGCCCAGGCCGGCGGGTCGAGCAGCACCAGGTCGAACTCGCGTGGTTCCAGGCGCGGATACGCCGGCAGCTTGTGCCCGCGGCGCTGGCTCACCGGCAGGCCGGCGAGTTGGCGGATGGCCGGGAAATAGTCGGACTGGATAAATTGCATGGGCGCCAGTTGCGGATTGAGCGCGCCGTTCTCGCGGCCGACCGCCAGGTTGCCTTCGGCAAAGTCCAGGTTGCACACCGCGCTGGCCCCACCCGCGGCCGCGCTGAGGCCTACGCCGCAGGTGTAGGCGAACAGGTTGAGCACGCGCTTGCCGGCACTGTGCTGCTTGACCCAGCCGCGTGCATTGCGCAGATCCAGGAACAGCAGCGGGTCCTGCCCGGCGTGGCGCCCGCGGACCCGGTAGTTCAGGCCCCATTCGTGGCCAACCAGGTCGGCCAGTGCCGCTTCGCTGGCCTGATACACCGGGTCACGGCGGTCGATGCGGCTGTTGCCCTGGGAGCGGTCGTTGTACACCAGCAGCAGCGGCAAGCCGAGCGTCTGTTCAACGCTGGCGTGCAGCGCGAGCAGCGCGTCACGTTCAAGTGCCTGGTGGAAGCTCTGGACCAGAAGCTGCGGGCCATACCGGTCGATGGTCAGCCCACCGGCACCTTCCTGGCTGCCATGGAACAGCCGGTAACAATCGGTACCCTGGGCGTGCAGTTCGCTGAGGAGTTGCTGGCGGGCGTCGAGGGCGGCGCGCAGCGCCTGATTCAAGGAGGACATGCACGTAGCCTTGGTTTGCGGGCGTGCAGTTTACCGCAGGCGGGCCGCTTGCGCCCGGCTCAGGCAACGCCCACGCGCCGCTTGGCCCGGTGCAGCGAGCTGTCACGCATGGCCCAGCGCAACACCGGCGCGGTGCTGTCGATACCCAGGTCGACCAGCCGGGCCTTGAACGGCGCCGGGGTCAGTTCGAGCAGGTCGCTCGCCCATTGCGGCAACAGGCCGATACCAGCCTGCATCATCAGGCTGGCCACCGGTTTGGCCAGGCGGCTGGGGGCTGGGGCAGCGAGCAGCACGCTTACCACTTCGCGGCTGCGCTCGTCGCACCGCAGCTGCGGGCGCATCGCCTGCAGATAGTCCGCCACGGCCTGGCGCGTGCGTGGCACGTTGCGCGCGCCGAGGCGCTCGGCCACCTGCGCGATCTCGGCGTAATAGGCGTCCTGGTCGGCCACCGACAGGTGCGGGTTACGGTAGCGCAGGTGCGCCGCCATGAAGCTGCTGAC
>NZ_JAAHBU010000135.1 GCF_010671725.1 Pseudomonas brassicae
GCCGGTAACCGTCACCGACCCGCAATCGCACACCTACCTGCCCGACGTCGCGGCCAACGCCTGGGATGCCGGCGTGGACCGCTCGCTGATTCCTATCTGCCAGGATGGCGACGATTACTACTGCGTCGAAGAAGACGGTACCGTGGTGTTGTGGTCGGCCGAAGAAGAGCTGGTCACTGAAGAAACCTGGGAATCGGTGTGGCACTGGGCACGTGACGTATGGCTGGAAAGCTGATCGCGTATTTTGTCGGACAAAACTAATGGCCATGAGCCATCAATGTTCGTAGAATCGCCACGCCTTCCTGTGCGTGGCGGCGTCGCTACCGCTCCATCCCCTCGGACATACGACCCGCACGCGCAGGAACGCAACCTTTCATGCCGGGGCCCCGATGCCGACTTTTTCCAGATTGCTGCTACTGCTCGGCCTTGGGCTTGGCGCTGGCTGCCAGGCGCCACTGACGCAGCTGCAGGCGCTTAGCCAGGCCAACGGCCATCGCGTCGAGATCCAGCCCACCCAACCTTTCCCGCTGGCCCTGAGCGTCCCGTCGCACCTGCCTGCGGGCAAGCGCCTGCGCGTGTACCTGGAAGGTGACGGCCACGCCTGGGCCACCGCCTCGCAACCCAGCCTCGACCCGAGCCCGCATAACCTGTTGCTGGTACGCCTGGCGCTGCAGGACCCACAGCCAAGCCTTTACCTGGCCCGCCCCTGCCAGTTCGTCAGTGCGCCGGGGTGCCGCGCTGCGGTATGGACCGACCAGCGCTTCGGCAAAGCGGTACTGGACAGCCTCGACCAGGCCCTGAGCCGTATCCGCCAGCGCTATGGCAACCAGGAGTTCGAGCTGATCGGTTATTCCGGCGGGGGTGCGCTGGCCTTGCTGCTGGCCGCTCGGCGCGATGACGTTGCACTGGTGCAGACCCTGGCCGGCAACCTCAGCCCGCGGCAATGGGCACGCGAGCTGCAACTCACACCGCTGGCCGGCTCGCTTGAGCCGCTGGACTATCGCCAGCAACTGCGCCCGGTGCCGCAACGTCACCTGCTCGGCCTGGCGGACCGCAGCGTGCCGGCGTCGCTGTACGAGCACTACCGCACAGCATTGGGGCCGGCGCCGTGTGTCGAGGTAGTGCGCCTGCCCGGTGTGACCCACGCCGACGGCTGGGCGCAGGCCTGGGCACAATGGCGCGACCAGCCCCTGCGCTGTGCGCCCTAGTGGTGATGCTCCTTTTGGTTGTCGAGGGTTTCCAGCAGGGCAATCTGCATGCGTGTGTGCACCCGGATGAACCAGCGCCACAGCACCGCCACCACACCGGCGGCCACCACCGCAATCAGTAGCAGCAACTCGCTGGTGGGCAGGATGCTCGCCGACAGTGCCGACAGCAGCAGGAAGATCACCAGTAGCGACAACAGCGGGATCACTTCGGCAATCACCCGCCGTACCCGCTGGGTATGGCGCCCGGCCATCTCCGGCTTGACCCCCATTTCAGCCAGCAGCATCGACAGGGCCTTGAGCTTGCGATACGCGGCAATCAGGAACGGCAGCGACAGCAACAGCGCCGCGCCCCAGATCAGCGCCTTCTGCTGGGCCACGTCAGGCAGCCACTGGCTCAGGTACTCACCGATACGGGCCGCGAAATAGCCGCCGCTGAAGAAGATCGCCACCACCAGCGCCAGGTTGACCCCGACCTGCAGCAGGATGCGCCGGATCATCGCCGCCAGCATCGCGCCCTCGCCTTGCGGCTGATGCTGCGCAGCCACTCGCCGTACAGCGACAGCACCCGCGACAGGCGTTTGGGCACCACACTGGCCAGCTTGAGCGACAGCGGGTCGGCGGCACGAATCAGGTACGGGGTGAGCAAGGTGGTGATGGCCGACACTGCCACTGCCACCGGGTACAGGAAGTCGCTGGTGACCTGCAGGGTCATGCCCAGTGCCGCGATGATGAACGAGAATTCGCCGATCTGCGAAAGCCCCATGCCCACCCGCAGCGAGGTACGCCCGTCGTTGCCGGCAATGAACGCACCCATGCCGCACGAGAGCATCTTGCCCAGCACCACGGCAATGGTGATCACCACGATCGGCCAGATGTACTCGATGAGCACGTTGGGGTCGATCATCAGGCCGATGGCCACGAAGAAAATGGCGCTGAACAGGTCGCGCACCGGTTCGATCAGTTGCTCGATCTTCAGCAACTGGCGCGACTCGGCCATGATCGCACCGATCAGGAAGGCCCCCAGCACCATGCTGTACTCCAGCTTGACCACCAGCAGGCAGAAGCCGAAGCACAGGCCCAGCACGGTGATCAGCAGCATCTCGTTGCTTTCGAACTTGGCCACGTAGGCCAGCAGGCGCGGCACCAGCAGGATGCCGACCACCAGCGCGACGATCATGAACAACGACAGCTTGCCGACCGTGGAGAACACTTCACCGGAGCTGACCGAACCGCTCACGGCGATGCCCGAAAGCAAGGCGATGATGCCGATGCCGAGAATGTCCTCAACGATCAGCACGCCGAAAATGAGCTGGGCGAAACGCTCGTTCTTCATCTTCAGGTCATTGAGCGCCTTGACGATGATGGTGGTGGACGAGATGGCCAGGATCGCCCCCAGGAACAGCGAGTCATGGTGCTCCACTCGAACCAGCGGCCGATCTCGAAGCCGATCCAGATCATCAGCACGATTTCCAGGAACGCGGCGATGAAGGCCGTGGCACCGACCTTGAACAGCTTGCGCAGGCTGAACTCCAGGCCCAGGCAGAACATCAGGAAGATCACCCCGAGCTCGGCCAGGGTCTTGATCGTGTCTTCGTCGTGGATCAGGCCGAACGGCGGGGTGTGCGGCCCGATGATGAAACCGGCGACGATATAGCCGAGCACCACCGGCTGCTTGAAACGGTGAAACAGGATGGTAACCACACCGGCAACCAGCATGATCACCGCCAGATCCTGAATAAAGCTGATGGCATGCACGGCGTAGAGCTCCTTACTTCGAACCGAAGAACAGACCCTCACTCAATAACGTTCGTGTCGTTGAGCCACAGGGGAATTAGTCTTTTAAATGACGCCAGGCCCACATTGCATGGGCCCCGTCAGGTTAACACCGGCACCGGCGTCGCAAAGGCAGTGTAATATCAAGAAACAGATCGACCGTTCCCGCGCCAAAGATGGCACGAACGGCGTGACGGCAAAGGCGCTGTCAGCGTCCCGTTTTTGATGGGATTCGAAATTGGGGAAAGAAGCGTGACCACCACTCGCCACCCCGCCTCAGCGCAACCTTACCGTGAGCACACTATGGAACCTGGAAACGCCCAGCTGTCGATGACCGTCCTGATGACCCCGGACATGGCCAACTTTTCTGGCAACGTACACGGCGGCACCCTGCTCAAGTACCTCGACGAGGTCGCCTATGCCTGCGCCAGCCGCTACGCCGGGCGCTATGTAGTGACCCTCTCGGTCGACCAGGTGGTGTTCCGCGAGCCGGTGCATGTCGGCGAACTGGTAACGTTCCTGGCGTCGGTGAACTACACCGGCAACACCTCGATGGAGGTCGGCATCAAGGTGGTCACCGAGAACATTCGCGAGCGCTCGGTGCGCCACAGCAACAGCTGCTTCTTCACCATGGTGGCCGTGGATGACGACCGCAAGCCGGTCGCCGTGCCGCCACGCCAGCCGGAGACCAGCGAAGAGAAACGCCGCTTCGTGCAGGGCAAGCAACGCCGCCTGATCCGCCAGGAGCTGGAAAAGCGCTACCAGGAGCTCAAGGGCGACGCGTTCTAGCCCGCCAGCCGCTGCGCCTCGAAGCGCACCCGCGGGTGCACGATGCGGTCCTGGGCACGCACCAGCTCCAGTTCATAGCTGGTGCAGGCCTGGGTTTCGAGCAGTACTTCATGCACCGCCGCAGCCGTGAACTCGAATGCGGCCAGCCAGCTGTCACCCAATAGCACGCGTGCCAGGAACAGCCCGGAGGTCAGATCGCCCACGCCCACCGGCTGGCGCGGGAAGGCCAGCAGCGGGCGGCGCAGGTGCCAGCTGCCTTCGCTGGTCACCAGCAGCATTTCAAAATCTTCGGGGTGGCGGCCCGGATACACCAGATGCTTGACCAGCACGGCCTTGGGCCCGCGCGCCAGCAGCGTGCGCGCCATGCTCACGCAGTCGTCGAGGGATGCGGCCTGGCGCCCGCAGAAGCTGTCCAGCTCCAACTGGTTGGGACACAGCACGTCGGCCACCGCCAGCGCCTCGTCGAGCAGGAAATCGCTGACTTCGGCTGGCACGCTGCAGCCCTTCTGCGGATGCCCCATGACCGGGTCGCACAGGTACAGCGCCTTGGGGTTGGCCGCCTTGATCCGGGCGACACCGCTGAGAATTGCACGCCCTTGCGCCGCGCTGCCCAGGTAACCGGACAACACCGCATCGCAATTGCCCAACTCGCCGATCGTCGCAATCCCGTCCACCAGTGCAGGAATTTGCGCTGGCGCAAGCACTTCCCCCGTCCACTGGCCATACTGAGTGTGGTTGGAGAACTGAACGGTGTTCAGCGGCCAGACATTGACCCCCACCCGTTGCATCGGAAACACCGCGGCGCTGTTGCCGGCGTGGCCGAATACCACGTGGGACTGGATGGCGAGCAGATGCGGTGTGCGTTTCATGCAGGGCGTCCAAACGTTCGAATGAAAAACAAGGGGCGCAGTATGGCGCCAAATGCCACCTGTACGACAGACCGGGGTGGCAGTTAAGCTGGGGCTATCTGGTTGGAGCAAACGTAGATGTTAACCCTCGAAAACCTTCTGGTGCTGATGCTGCTGGCCACCCTGGGCGCCTGGCTGTGGCATAACCATGGATTGCGTGAAAAGGCACTGGAGCGGGTCAAGCAGCATTGCGCCAAGCTCGACCTCGAACTGCTGGACGGCAACGTGGCGCTCAAGCGCATCGGTTTTGTGCGTGACGCCAATGGCCGCAAGCGCCTGGCGCGTGTGTACAACTTCGAATTCACCGTCACTGGCGAACATCGTCACCCCGGCAGCGTTACCCAGTTTGGCGCGCACACGATGCAGATCGAATTGGCGCCCTACCCGTTCGAGATCAAGCCGCCGGTGCAGGGTGGCAACGTGATCGAGATGAACCAGTGGCGCCAGGAGCACAATCGCTGGCGTCAGTGACAGCTGCTGGAGCTGGCTTGCCAGCGCACGGCTGCACAGGCGCTAGGCCATTGTGCAGGCACGCATCCCCTGCTCTAACCTGTGCACAGCCTGCGCCTGTGGATAAATCAGCTCGATACGCGAATCCCTTCGCCATTCACTGGCTTGCCACTCCAGTGCCTGACCGTCCAGTGCGTTCGCCGAGCGCCACCCCTGCGGGCTGTGGATAACCATCTTGGCCCGGCGCCAACCCAGCCCGCCCAGCCAGCGCTGCAAGCGCTCGGGGTCGAGCTGCTGGCGCGGATGCCAACGCCAGCCAATGCTCCATCCCGCTTCCAGCTGTTGATAACTGCAGATTGGCTGGGTCGGGTCAGGCCACACCACGCCCGGCGATTCAGGGCCATCCGGCAGCAGTGGCACGTTACCCACAGGCTCGGCGGGCACGTTCGACACTGGCAGGTCTTCCAGGCCGATAGCACCATGATCGGTCCAGCATACCGGCAGATCAGGCAACCGCGAGGTTATCCACAGGCGTTTGTCGGGCGTTACGCCCTTCGCCTTGTTGAGTACCAGCAAGCCCGCACTGTGCAGCGCGTGGGCCTGAGCCTCGGGCAACGCCTGGCCTGCCGCCAGCGCTGGCGCGTCCAGCACCAGCACGGCAGGCTGCAGCGCCAGCACGCCCAGCCACGGGGCCTTGCGCAACTGCGCCAGCAACTGCGCCGGATGGCCCAACCCCGAGGGTTCGATAAACAGCCGGTGCGGCTGCGCCTTGCGCAGCAGCCTGGCCAGGCCGACCTGGAACGGCGCACCGTTCACGCAGCACAGGCACCCGCCTGCCACTTCGCCCATGGCCACGCCGTCTTGGTCTGTCGCCAGCAGCGCGGCATCCAGGCCGATCTGGCCGAACTCGTTGATCAGCACCGCCCAGCGCTCATCTGCCGGGCGCTGGGCCAGCAGTTGGCGCAGCAGGCTGGTCTTGCCAGCACCCAACGGGCCGGCAATCACATGGGTGGCAATGTTCTGCAGCATGCTCGGTATTTCATCTGGAAGGTTGCGCACTATCCTGCGCGCTCAGGCCATCCAGTCAAGCGTCAGGATCAATCGGCGCTGCCCGTCAGGCAGTTGTGGCGAGCGATGGACCAGGCCGGCGCCTTCATTGCCCAGCCATTTCTCGCCCTTGAGCAGCGCCACGTCTGCGCTCGCCAGTTGCCGCACCTCGCTCGCGCCCGCTGCGGCCAGCCACTCGCTGGCAGGCCCGGCATAGGTCGTGATCAATCGCAACGGCACATGGTCGACGTGAAACCGCGGGCACATGGCACCGTCCAGTACCTGCAGGCGCAGGCCCACCCGTCGTGCATCAAGCAGGCAGGCGTAGGCGCCAACCAGCCAGGTCACATCGGCGATAAAGCCGGCATGGCCCTGCAGGTCAGCGTAGCCAGCGGCCAGGCTGTGCAGTGGCGCCACCTCGCCGTCAGCGCCCAGTTCCAAGGTGAGCGACTCGCCCAAGGGCTGCCCGAGTGAGAGCAGCACACGGGCGAAATCCTCGATGTGGGCAGGCAGGCGGCGCTGCCACACCGCCATGTTCACGTCGTCCTGCAACACCTCGGTGAGTACCTGAGGCGACTCACCCAGTACCTGCCGGGCCAGGCCCCGACGCTTCAGCGCCGGCATCAGGCGGCCTCCTCGTCGTGCCAGTCGCCAAACGGGTCAGGCAGCCTGCTCCATTGCTCGGCACCCAGCGCCATCTCGGCATCGGTCAGCAGGCAAGCGCGCAACTCCGCGTCCAGGCGCGCAACGTCGAGGTGCTGGCCGATGAACACCAGTTCCTGGCGGCAGTCACCACACTCGGCAGTCCAGTGCTGGAGGATCGCTGCGGTGCTCTGCTGATCTTGCGGCCATTGCCCGCGCGGTACAAAACGCCACCAGCGCCCGGCGAAGCCATGACGCATCATGCCACCGGCCTGGGACCAGCTTCCCGCATCCCGGTGCTTGCTCGCCAGCCAGAAAAAGCCCTTGGAGCGCAGCAATCGCCCGTTCACCCACGGCCGGTGGATAAAGTCATGGAAGCGCTGTGGGTGCAGCGGCCGGCGTGCCTGCCAGGTGCTGGCTTTGATACCGTATTCCTCGGTTTCCGGTACATGCGTGCCACGCAGTTCCTGCAACCAGCCGGGGGCCTGCGCTGCCCGGTCGAAGTCGAACAACCCGGTGTTGAGGATCTGCTCCAGCGCCACCTGCCCCATCACCATCGGCACGATACGCGCCTGGGCATTGAGCGAGCGCAGAATGGCCGTCAGTTCCTCACGCTCATGGCTGCTGATGAGGTCGATCTTGCTGAGCAGGATCACGTCGCGAACTCGACCTGCTCGATCAGCAGGTCACTGATCGAACGCACGTCGTCCTCGCCGAGGGTCTCGCCACGGGATGCCAGGCTATCGGCAGCCTGATAGTCACGCAGGAAATTCAGCCCGTCGACCACGGTCACCATGGTGTCCAGGCGCGCCTGATCGGCCAGGCTGCGGCCCTGCTCATCGCGAAAGGTAAAGGTCTCGGCCACCGGCAAGGGTTCGGAGATGCCGGTGGACTCGATCAGCAGGTAGTCGAAGCGCCCTTCGCGGGCCAACCGCGCCACCTCTTCGAGCAGGTCTTCGCGCAAGGTGCAGCAGATGCAGCCGTTGCTCATCTCCACCAGTTTCTCTTCGGCGCGGTTGAGGCTGACGTTGCGCTGCACCTCGCTGGCGTCGATATTGATCTCGCTCATGTCGTTGACGATCACCGCTACCCGCAGGTTGTCGCGGTTACGCAGCACATGGTTGAGCAAGGTGCTTTTGCCGGCACCCAGAAAGCCGGACAGCACAGTGACAGGAAGACGGTCGATCATGGCGCAGGTACCTCATCAGGGCGGCGAGTGCATTCGAACGATGCTGTTCACAATGTTATATTATAACTTTGCAAATTAGCCAGTGGAGTCTTGATGAAACAGCTCATCGTGTTCGCGCTGCTGCTCACCCCGTTTGGCCTCGCCCACGCCGCCATGCCGCGCAGCGAGCCCGCACAGTGCACCCGCAGTGCCAACCTGCTGGCCTGCACCGACCGTGACGGCAACGCCTATAGCGTGCACAGCCAGGGCAGTACCCAGTTCATGCGTGGCTTCGAGGTGCAGGGGCAACGTCGTTGGGTGCAGACCAACAGCCGCTACGGGCCATTGACCTTCTACACCGGCCTGGCCAGTGACGGAGAAGCGTGGGTGGGCTACAGCCGACGCGTAGGCTGGACCACCCAGAACCGGGTATCGAGTTCCAGTGGCCAACGCTTCAGCCTGCGCTGCAATCGATTGGGCGGCTGCCAGTGACGAATTGAAAAAAGCCGTGGAATCACAATTGTTATGTTGTAACGTATCATTTTCTTTGACGATGGTTCTTCCATGACCGCCATGACCAGCCTGCCCGATATCGCCGCGCAATCCGCTCAGCAATCCCTGCCATTGGACTGGGTGGGAATGTGTGGCATCGCCCTGCCACTGCATGTCGAGGGCACGCGCGTCACTGCGCACGCCGATGCGGGCGTCAGTCTGGATGACGGAACGTCGCGGGGCATCCATATGTCGCGCTTGTACCTGGCGCTGGAAGCGTTCGAACACGCGCCGTTTTCGGTCGCGTTGCTGCGCAGCGTGCTTGAAGCGTTCCTCAGCAGCCACCAAGGCTTGTCGGCCAGTGCCTACCTCAACCTGCGGTTCGAAGTACTGCTCAAACGCGAGGCACTGATCAGCCCGCTGGCCGGTTGGAAGGCGTATCCGATCGGTATCAAGGCGCACCTGAAAAACGCAATGTTCCACGTGAACTAAATGCGCAACTTGACTATTCCTCCACCTGCCCCTGCTCCGCCGCACTCGCTCGGCAGTTGATTCAGCAGCAGTTTCTCGCTGACTTCGCGGGTCGCAGCCTCGATCATCAAGCGCTCGCCCAGTGGCTGGGCAGCGCAGAAGGCATCGTCGCCACACCGCATAGCCAGCGCAGTACTGCGTCACTACAGGTGCGCCTGAGCCAAGGGCAAGCAGCCTTGCCGATACGCGAGCTGATCGATCACTGTGAAGGCGCGTTGGGCACGGCAGTCCAGACTGCAGTGAAACGTGCCGACGAACAGGCGTTTGCCTTGGCCAATGGGCAGAACCTGATGTTCTGTGAAGATGCAGCGCGGCGGCTGAACCTGGCGTTGAAGCAACTACCCTGGCTCGCCGGCTTTGCCCTGCGTGTAGAGCATGCAGAGAGCCTGCATGCCCACGATGCTGTCGCCCACAGCGAATGGCGCTGGTCTGTGGCTTAGGTACGCGGTTTGACGGCGCCGCAGTCACTGCCCAGCCACACTGCGCGGGTGTTCATGCTGCCCTGCTGCTGAACGCCCGAGGCATTGAACGTGCCGTTGACCTTGGTGCTGAACTCGCGGTCACTGAGAAAGGTCGCTTCACCATTGCCTTGCGCCTTGGGGCAACTGAAGGTGAATTTCCACACATTGCCGTTTCGCTCAGTGATCTTTTGCGTGCAGCCCGACTGCGGGTCCTGCAGCGGGATGTCATCGGTCTGCACCTGCTGCGGGGTCAGGCACGAACGCACGCCCTTGCCAGCCACACTGATGCCTTGCTTGGCCAGGCCGCCTTCGATCATGGCGCGCTGCTCGGGCGGCAGATTCTTCAGTTGGCCGAGCATGAAGGCCATGTCCGGCAGCGGCTTGCCATCGACCTGCATGTCGCTGGTAGTCAGCTCCCATAGGCCCGGTTGCAGCATCTGCGCCTGCACCAGGGGGCTCGACAGGCCCAGCACCAGCGCCAGCATCGGCAGACGAATATTCATGTAGTGGTTCCTCCAAAATCCGGCCCCAAGCCGGAACACAGGTTAGACGCGTTTTTACGCTTTCGGTTGCAAGGGCAGTCACGAACATGCTCTGTTAGCAGGCAATGCCCTCGGACAGCAGGACGTGTATGGATTATCACAGCCCCTACTTCTTCGGTTACCTGATCGGTGTGGTTCACCTGCTGGGCATCATCGCGGCCCTCCATGCAGTGTTCACCGTGCGCACCGCTCAAGGCGCGATTGCCTGGGCCATGTCCTTGCTGTTCATCCCCTACTTCACCCTGATCCCGTACCTGGTGTTTGGCAGCCGCACCTTTGACGCCTACATCAAGGCACGTCGCCAGGCCAACCGTGAAATGCACGTGGCGATGGCCGACCTCAACTGGCGCCCGTGGGTCGAGGAAGCGCTGGCAGCACGCAACTGCGAATCCTATGCGGCACTGCGCGCCATGCCCAGGCTGGGGCGCATGCCCTGCCTGGCCAACAATCAGGTCAGCCTGCTGATCGATGGCCAAGCCACCTTCGATGCGATCTTCAAGGCCATCGAGGGCGCCACCGATACCGTGCTGATCCAGTTTTTCATCATCCATGACGATGGCCTCGGACGTGAGCTCAAGCACCTGCTGCTGCGCAAGGCCGCCGCGGGGGTGAACATCTACGTGCTGTTCGACAGCGTCGGCAGCCACGCCCTGCCCTCGGCCTATGTCCAGGCGCTGCGCGAGGGCGGCGTCAACATTCGCGCCTTCGCCACACGCCGTGGCTGGTTCAACCGCTTCCAGGTCAACTTTCGCAACCACCGCAAGATTGTGGTGGTCGACGGCCTGCAGGGGTTTCTCGGCGGGCACAACGTGGGTGACGAATACCTGGGCGGCAACCCACGCCTGTCACCCTGGCGCGACACCCATGTACAGGTCAGCGGCCCGGTGCTGGCATGCCTGCAGGAGTCGTTTGCCGAAGACTGGTTCTGGGCCGCACGCCAGCTGCCACCCTTGATCCTGCCCGACACCTACCCCGACGATGGCGTGCTCTGCCAGGTGCTGGCCACCGGCCCGGCCGACCCGCAGGAAACCTGCTCGCTGTTTTTCGTCGAAGCCATTCATGCCGCACGCGAGCGCGTATGGATCACCAGCCCGTATTTCATTCCCGACGAAGCCGTGTTTGCCGCACTGCGCCTGGCAGTATTGCGCGGCGTGGATGTGCGCATCCTGATCCCCTCACGCCCCGACCATCGCATCGTCTTCGCTGCCTCCAGCCTGTTCGCCTTCGACGCGGTACGCGCAGGCATTCGCATGTTCCGCTACGGGCCAGGGTTCCTGCATCAGAAAGTGGTGCTGATCGACAACGAGGTCAGCGCCATCGGCAGCGCCAACCTGGACAACCGTTCATTTCGCCTCAACTTCGAGATCATGCTGCTGACCGTCGACCGCAGCTTCGCCGACCAGGTCGAGCAGATGCTCAACCAGGACTTCGACAGGTCACGGGAAATCACCGCCGACGACACCCTCGATACCCATCGCCTGCAGCAGTTGGGGATGCGGATCGCCCGGCTGATTTCGCCGATCCTCTGAATGCGCTAGCGATAGAGGTCGTCGCGGGTCAGTGGCAAATCATGGCTGCCATCGGCATAGGGTTTGACCGCCAGGATCTGGTGCAGGTTGATCCAGCCCTTGGTAAAGGCATACGAGCAACCGGCCAGGTACAGGCGCCAGATGCGCAGTGCCCGCTCCGGCACCAGTGCCGCAGCCTTGTCGAGCTGGCTTTCCAGGCGGTCGCTCCACAGCCCCAGGGTGCGCGCGTAGTGCAGACGCAAGCTCTCTACATCGACGACTTCCAGGCCTGCCTGACTGATGCTCGCGCTGATCATCGCCAGGTGCGGCAGTTCGCCATGCGGGAACACATAGCGCTCGATGAAATTACCCGCCCCACGGCCGACCGGCCTGCCATCGACGTGCTTGGCGGTGATGCCATGGTTCATCACCAGGCCGCCCTCACGCACCGCGCCAAACAGCCGCTGGCAGTACAACGCAAGGTTGGCATGCCCCACATGCTCGAACATGCCCACGCTCACCACCTTGTCGAAACGCCCGTCCTGCGGCAGGTCGCGGTAATCGAGAATCTGCAGCTCGACCTGGCTTTGCAGGCCCTCGGCCTTGACCCGTTTGCGCGCCAGCTTGAGCTGCTCCTTGCTCAGGGTAATGCCCAACACCTTGGCGCCAAACGCCCGCGCGGCGTAGCGTGACAACCCGCCCCAGCCGCACCCGACGTCCAGCAGGTAGTCGCCCTGCTGCAAGCGCAGCTTGCGGCACAGGTGCTCGAACTTGTTCTGCTGGGCCTGCTCAAGGGTATCGCCCACCTGCTTGAAGTAGGCGCAGGAGTAAGCCATGTCCCGGTCCAGCCACAACTGGTAGAACGCATTGGAAAGGTCGTAGTGGTAGGAAATGGCGGCTGCGTCGGTGGCCTTGTCGTGCTCGCGGCGCACGGGCTGGTCGTCTTCCTCATCCTTGAGCAGGGCCTGGCTGAGCTCGTCGCACACACGGATCACTGCGCCGATGGTGCCCTCAAGCTCCAGTTTGCCTTCGACGAACGCCGCGCCCAGCTCATCCAGGCTGGGGTGCATCAACTGGCTGATCAACTGGGGGTCGTTGACCACGATGGTGACCTGCGGCCGGGGCCCCAGATCGAACTCGTGACCGTCCCAAAGCTTGAGTCGCAAGGGCAACTGCAGGCTTTGCAGAGCAGGTGGAAGTTGCGCAAGCATGAAAGGAGTCTCCCGTTTTTTCTCGGACTACTGCGAAAAAGGGTAGCCCATCCACGGAATCTTTCAGCCTGGCCAGAGCATGGTCGCAGGCGCACACCTGCCAGAAAGGTAGTGCGATAAATTGTATACAACCTTCAAAGCGGCAGACTAATCTTGGCGCCATTGTCGATTCTTCATCCGGGAGTACAACAATGAAAGCCTATGATGTCGTGATCATCGGTGGCGGGCCAGGCGGCTACAACGCTGCCATCCGCGCCGGTCAACTGGGCCTGAGCGTCGCCTGCGTAGAAGGCCGCGCCACCCTGGGCGGCACTTGCCTGAACGTCGGCTGCATGCCGTCCAAGGCACTGCTGCATGCCTCCGAGCTGTATGAAGCGGCCGCCGGCAGCGAGTTCGCCAACCTTGGTATCGAGGTCAAGCCGAGCCTCAACCTGGCGCAGATGATGAAACAGAAGGACGACAGCGTTGCCGGCCTGACCAAGGGCATCGAGTTCCTGTTTCGCAAGAACAAGGTCGACTGGATCAAGGGCTGGGGCCAGCTTGATGGCGTGGGCAAGGTCAAGGTGACGGACGACCAGGGTGCGGTCACCGAACTGCAAGCCAAGGACATCGTCATTGCCACCGGCTCCGAGCCTACCCCGCTGCCAGGGGTGCACATCGACAACCAGCGCATCATCGACTCCACCGGTGCGCTTGCCCTGCCCGTCGTGCCCCGCCACCTGGTAGTGATCGGCGCGGGCGTGATTGGCCTGGAGCTCGGTTCGGTATGGCGTCGCCTCGGCAGCCAGGTCACCGTGGTCGAGTACCTGGACCGCATCTGCCCCGGCACCGACGAAGAAACCGCCAAGACCCTGCAACGCTCACTGGCCAAGCAAGGCATGACGTTCAAGCTGGGCAGCAAGGTGACCCAGGCCACGCCGTCGGCCGACCGCGTGAACCTGACCTTGGAGCCGGCTGCCGGCGGCAGCGCCGAAACACTGGAAGCCGATTACGTGCTGGTCGCCATCGGTCGTCGCCCCTACACCCAGGGGCTGGGGCTGGAGAGCGTGGGCTTGCACACCGACAAGCGCGGCATGCTCGAAAACCAGGGCCATCGCACCAGCGTGCCGGGTGTGTGGGTGATCGGTGACGTCACCTCGGGCCCGATGCTCGCGCACAAGGCCGAAGACGAAGCCATTGCCTGTATCGAGCGCATCCACGGCAAGGCCCACGAGGTGAACTACGGGCTGATCCCGGGGGTGATCTACACCCGTCCGGAACTGGCCAGCGTGGGCAAGACCGAAGAGCAGCTTAAGGCCGAGGGGCGTGCCTACAAGGTCGGCAAATTTCCGTTCATGGCCAACAGCCGCGCCAAGATCAACCACGAGACCGAAGGTTTCGCCAAGGTCCTGGCCGACGCCGAAACCGACGAAGTACTCGGCGTGCACCTGGTGGGCCCGAGCGTCAGCGAGATGATCGGCGAATACTGCGTGGCCATGGAGTTCTCGGCCTCGGCCGAAGACATCGCGCTCACCTGCCACCCGCACCCGACCCGTTCCGAGGCGCTGCGCCAGGCGGCGATGAACGTCGAAGGCATGGCCATGCAGATCTGACCGGCCTACCGCCGCGCTCGACACCGAGGGCCGGCGGGCGGCTACACCTGGGCCGCGTGCGCCGTCACGAAGCGATCCGCCAGAAACGGCGTCAGGTCCAGGGGCAGCGCCTCCTCATGCAACACCTTGTCGATCAGCACGCCGGTGATTGCCGAAGTGAGGATGCCGGTGCGGAAATGCCCACATGCGTTCAGGTAGCCCGTCACACCCTGTACCGGGCCCAGAATCGGCAACTCGTCCGGCGAGCCTGGGCGCAGGCCTGCCCAGCTGCGCTTGAGGTTGATCTGCGCCAGCGCCGGAACACAGCGCACCGCGCCCTGCACCAAGCCGTTGATTTCCGGGTAGGTGGTGGTGACGTCGAAGCCTTTGTCCTCGGTGGTGCTGCCGATCAGGATCTCGCCATTGTCCTTTTGCGCCATGTAGCAATCGGCGGTGGTCAGGCAGCCCTGCAGCAGCTTGGGCATGCGTTCGGTGAGCAGGATCTGGCCCTTTACCGGCTTGACCGGGATGCGCAGGCCGCTGGCCTGCTCGCTCAACTCGGCGGCCCAGGCGCCGCCGGCGTTGATCAGGGTCTGGCAGTGGAACTCCCCTTCGACGTCGGTCTTGACCCCGATGACGCGCTCGCCCTGGTGCAGCACACCGGTGACGTTGGTATTGAGGAACAGGTCGACGCCATTCTGCCGTGCACCCTCGGTATAGGCATCGGCCAGGCGGAACGGGCTGACCTGGTGATCGCAGAGGAACTCCAGCGCACCGTGGGCATGATGGCTGACTGCGGGCTCCGCCTTGCGCAGGGCGTCGCGGTCAAGCCAGCGCACCTGGTCGGCCAGGTGCGGAATCTGCGCCACGATATGCTCGGCATACAGGCGGTCTTCGTCGTCATAGATCACATACTTGAGCCCGGTGCGCTCAAACTTGAAATCCATGCCATGGCGCTCCATCAGTTCCTGGTGCAAACCGGGGTACAGCGCATTGGATTGCAGGGCAAAGTCGAAGAACGACTGGGGCAGGATATGCGGCGTGCTGGCATCGACCGCCACAGCTGCACCGTGGGCTTCGCGCTTGTGCTTTTGCGACATCATGCGAAAGAAGATCACCCCGCAGCCCAGGCCCACCGACTCACCAATGGCCCACAGCCCACCGGCCGAGGCCCGCGTGGCGTTGCCGGGGCGCTTGGCGTCGATCAGCGCAATCTTCAGGTTATGCCGCTTGGACAGCTGGTAGGCGCAGGAGGCGCCGATCACGCCACCACCGGCGATCACCACATCATAGGTTCTGTTCATGTTCAGGCTTCCGTGCCGAGGTGCTGGAATGCAGAGAAAGGTATCGGGTCGATCGGGAAGCGCGGGCGCAGCCAGCCCACGTCCGCACGCCCGGTGGCCTGGCGCAGGCGGTCATTGCAGTAGCCCACGCACATGCGCCCCTGACAGTCGCCCATGCTTACGCGGGTGCGCATCTTCAAGCCGGCCATGTCCTCGACGCCCTGCTCGAGGGCGCGATCGATATCCGCGCGGTCACGTGCTCGCAGCGGCAGATCAAGGTGTCCGCAGCGGGCAGCGCGACCTGTTCGGCACCGCGCAAGGTGTAACGGTCCACGCCGGCGCGAAAGCGCTTGATCGCCGCCAGTTTGCCCAGGTAGCGCTCGCGCAGTTCAAGCGCCTGCTCGGCGCTGATGATCTGGGCCTGGTGCAGGATCGATACGGCGGCAATGCGGCCGGTCAGCATGGCCGCCTCGCCGCCGCGAATCCCGCCCATATCCCCGGCCAGGTGAATGTGCGGCACGCTGCTCTGCTGCCATACATTGCACTCGGCGCGCAGGTAGCCGTCTGCACTGAAGCCGTGGGCCAGGCCCATCTGCTGGCTGAGCTGGGTGCGCGGGATAAACCCGTAGCCGACCGCCAGGGTTTGCGCCGCTACCCGCTGTACCCGGCTCAGGTCCGGCTGCCAGTTGTCGTCGTACGGCGCAAGGCGCACCTCGGCAAGCTCGGTATCACCGCTGGCCCCCACCACGCCCCAACCATAATTCATCGGGATGCCGTTGAGTTTCAGGTAGCCGAGCATGCTCAGGCCATCGAGAAACAGCTGCGGCTTGTTCAGCAGCGCCAGGCTTTCCTTGGCAATCTTGCCGAAGGCGCAGGCTTCATACACCCCTTCCACCTTCACCCCGGCCGCATGCAGCTGGCACGCCACCAGCGGCAGCAGTGGCCCGGTGCCGGCGATGAGCGTGGTGCCCAATGGCTTGACCACGCCGCTCTTGATCTGCAGTTGCAAACCGCCCAGCAGCATCACGCCGGGCAGGGTCCAGCCGGGGAACGGCACATTGCGCTCATGGCAGCCGGCCGACAGCACCAGATGGCTGAACTCGACCTCGTGCAGGCGCTCGTCGGCGTCCAGTACCATCAGCCGCTCGGCGCCCTCCCCGCCCACCACGCGGGTTTCCAGGCGCACCTCGACCTGTGCGGCGCACGCTGCGAATTCTTCATGCAGGCGGTTCAACGCGGTGGCGTAGCGCTTGCCCAGGTAACCCAGGTCGACACCGCTGCGCAGCGGGCCGCGGTACACCACGCCGCCCAGACGCGAGGCTTCATCCAGCAGCACGCTGCCGATACCATGGCGGGCCAGTTCGATGGCGGCCGCCATGCCGGCCGAGCCGCCCCCGACAATGACTGGACGCAGGCTCATTCGGCGCCCTCCACGTCAAAGCGGTTGATCCCGGTCTCGACCTGCATGCCTGGCTTGACGATGGTCTGGCAGGCACGCCGCTTGGGCCGACCGTTGATCGAGACCAGGCAGCAGTGGCACACGCCCATACTGCAGAACGCCCCGGTCAGTTGACCGTGATCGTTGCGCGCCACCTGGCGCAGGCCCACCGCATTCAGCACGTTGAGCACCGTCTCCCCCGGCGCGACGTGCACCGGCTGGCCGTTGAGTTCGATGGTCAGATCTCCCAGCGGCAAAGGCTGGATATCGTAATGGCGATCCAATGACTGCATTGCACTTTCATCCTTGAAAAGAGTGGCAGGAACCCAAGACAGTAAGCCATCCGGGCCGAACTGACATTGACCCAAGCCAGAAAAGTGGGTGTCCACTTATTGCCAAAGGCTGTGGAGCAGAGCTGCACTTGGTACCATCACCCACATCTCCATGACGATTTGATGATGCCCGGCTGCCGTGAAACTCTTTTATCGCTGGTTACAGCACCCTCGCGCCTCCCTCGCCGCCCTTGTCGGGCTCTTGCTGTGCGTGCCAATCGGCATGCGCCTGGTCCAGGGCTGGTTCGACCCCCTGGGCTATCTGTCGGACCTGGCCGTGGGCGGGGCCTTGGTCGTGCTGCTGTATCGCCGCCCGTGGTGGCTGGCGCTCCCCATACTGCTGGCATGGGCCATGCTGAACCTGGCCAGCGCCGAACTGGTGGCTGCGGTCGGCAGGCTGCCGACCCCCGCCGACCTGCATTACCTCACCGATACGCAGTTTCTGGAAAACTCGGCCGGCGGCAGTTTTGCCAACACCGGGTTCGCGGCGGCCCTCGGGCTGGGCCTGCTGCTTTGGCTGGCGAGCCTGTGGGCGGCCCGTGGGGCAAAACCCAGAGCGCTGCCGCGGCGGGCCTGGGCCCTACCGGCGGCGTGCCTGCTGCTGCACGCCGGTATCCAGGCCGTGCAACCCAGCGAGGCAGACGAATGGCAGGTGTTCAACCTGCCCCATCAACTGATGGCGGCCGCCTGGGCGAGGGCCAGGCCGGTATCGAAGACTGGCTGGAGGGTGACCTGGTCGATCCGCCGGTGGCCATGCAGGGCCTGACGCGGCTGGACCTGGAGGGCCGTGCGTTGCTGCAGGCCCCGGGCAGCGCGCGCAACGTGCTGGTGATCGCGCTTGAGGGTATTCCGGGCGCCTACCTGGACATCAACCGGCGCAGCTTGAACAGCGCCTATCAGGAACAGCTGATGCCCAAGCTCAGTGCCTGGGCCGAGCGCGGCATGAATACCCCCGACTATGTCCTGCATACCCACCAGACCATCCGCGGCCTGTACGCCATGCTGTGTGGCGACTACGACAAACTCGACAACGGCACGCCCAAGGGCGTCGAGATGCTCACGCAGAACCAGCGCAACCAGCAATGCCTGCCGGCGCAGCTGCGCGAGCACGGCTTCAGCACGCACTACCTGCAAGGTGCGGGCCTGCGCTTCATGGCCAAGGACAAGATCATGCCGCACATCGGCTTTGATACCACCCTGGGCCTGGACTGGTTCAAGAACCCGAATTACCTGGAGTTCCCGTGGGGCAAGGACGACCGAGCGTTCTTCGAAGGCGCGCTGGACTACGTCGGGCAACTGCAGAAGGTCGCGACCCGTGGATGCTCACACTGCTGACCGTGGGCACCCACCAGCCCTATTCCGCACCGCAGGACTACCTGGACCGCTTCGACACCCCCAAGCAGGCCGCCGTGGCCTACCTGGACGATGCTGTGGATAACTTCCTTGCTGGCCTTGAGCGCCAGGGCGTGCTGAAGGACACGCTGGTGGTGATCACCTCCGACGAGTCCCATGGCATCGACGGCGTGCGCCTGGCCTCCTCGTGGGGTTTCAACCTGCTGCTGGCGCCTGAGCAGGCGCAACTGCCCCAAGTGAAAACCGGCGTGTATGGCCATGTCGACCTGACCGCCTCGGTGCTCGACTACTTTGGCTTCCCGATCCCCAACAGCCTGAGCGGGCGCTCGTTGCTGCGCGACTACCCGAGCGGGCGCGAGATCATGTCGTTCACCAACGGCAAGCTGCGCTACCACGATGGCAACGGCACCTTTACCGAGTGCGACTTCCAGCAACGCTGTCGCGCCTATACCAGTGCGGGGTTCATTGCCGAACGCGCCACCCTGGTCGATCGATTCCGTGGTCAGCGGGCACGTCAGGTACAGGCACGGGCCAGTGCGCTCGACCAGTCCGTGATGGGCTCGCCGCTGAACCAGCACTACCAGTTCGGCAGCGCAACGGTGATCCCGCTGCAGCCCGAGATCAAGGACGACTGGGCCGACAACCTGATCGGCGCGCAGTACCTGGAGATGCCCAAGGGCTCACAGACGCGGGTGCGCCTGACGGTGCGTTCGGCCGACCCGCAACAGGACGCCTACATCGTGCTCAAGGCCAAGGAATTCGAACAGGAAGTGTTGGTGGGGTTGCCCACCGAAGAGATGCTGGTCACCCCGGATCAGCCGCTGGAAATGGACTTCAGCTTCGACAACACCGAGTCACGCAAGGCGTTTTCGTTCCACTTGTTGGGGCATGGCCTGGGGGCGATTGAAGTGACCGACTTCAGTGTGGTTACCGAAGCACCGGGGCAGATCGACGAGCTGGACGAGACGCTGGCCAAGGTGCACGCCAGCGCGGAGTAAGGCGGGTTGCAACGATAAAGGCCGGCCCCTGCGCTTGCAGGGGACGGCCTTGTTGGTGAACGGCTACGCGCACCCATGGTTTTAGAGAATTAAAACTGTCGCGAGAAGGTCACGTTATTCGCGGCCTGCGGCCTCTTGGAGAGGAAGCGCAAAACCGTCGCAATCGACCAAAACGCCCGATCAAACTGATGCACTAGAGAATTAAAACTGTCGCGGCCAGAAACGACGCGGCATTGAGCGCTGTACAGCTTATAAAATTGCCCCTCTTGGGAGGTCCCCTAGGATGGGTGTTCTACGCCTCCAACTCTGCGCTTGTCTTGATCAGGTCGATGTACGCGAGGCGCTTCGTGCGCAAGACAAAACTGAATGGGTCATTATCTCGACGGGCATGTTCACCAGCTTCCTTTTCGAGCCCGTATTTGAGGTCGTCGACTTCGACAATGACACCGTTAACGCTCTCGGCAGTCTTGAGAACAGCGTGACGCTCACTACACCAGACGACATCGGCGCTCTCACGGCGGAAATCGTCTTCTTCGAACCTCGCTTCCGCAACGAGATTGTCTATCTCTCAGGCGACACGGTGTCGTATGGACAAGTCGCGAACATCCTCGAACATGCGCTGGGTCGTCCGTTCAAAACTAACGTGTGGACTGTTCCGTTCCTGATGGATGAGCTGAGAAAAGACCCTACCCATCACATCAAAAAGTACCGTCCTGTGTTTGCACAGGGCAGAGGTGTGGCATGGCCTAAATCGGGAACCTTCAACGAACAGCAGTCGATTCCAGTAACCACCGCTGAGCAATGGGCTCGGGCGAACCTTGGGGGCAAGTGAGCGCGACGACAGGTAGCGGACTTGCCGAGAAACTCCTAGGCTCGACAGTGGACGCTGACAACTAGGTTGAGCGTTTAGAGGGCGACAAGCTGTCTAGACTTCAGCGTAGGGCCTCAGTGTCCCCAATGGGTCGATAACGCCCTTTCGCGAGAAGTAGCTATTGGCCAAAAGCGGACGCTCAAAGTTGTCAACGGATATAGGGCGCTTCAGCATGTGCAAGTATCCCTAGTTCTGATTTGTCAATTATCAACGGGAACTGCGGATGTCCTTCGCCCCAAGATTGCTGCACCCGATGTCAAATAGCGGTCCAGATCACGGAGATGCGGAGCGGTCGACCGCTTCGTTGGCTTTGGCGAAATTTGCTTCACAGCTTGGTCGTAAAGATTTTTGTAGGTGGAGGAGTCGTACGGTGTTTCGCCGGGCGCGAGCTTCTTCATTTGCATTTCTGCCTCAGGAATTAGCTTGTCCATGGCCTTAGTAATGGTCAGGCCGCCGCTTACCAGGTCCCATATCCACAAGCCGCACAGTCGACTCTGGTACTGCTTGGTCTCACGAACCAGAAATATGCGTTCGTCGAAGTTGCGCATAAACAGAGAGTTATCGTATTCCGGGCTGCTGACATTCGCATAGCAGCCGCACATGTCGATATTGGCCGCCTTGAGCGCATCGCGGAAATGCCGCAAGGCAGCATCGATGTGAGTTGGCGTCCTGTTCGTAGGAACAGCCAGGATCAAATGGTTCTTCAACTCGACGCCGTTGATGCTAATACTGTGCTGATCGTGACCAAATATGCGTACGTTCGACGGCTGGTTCGCGAGGTAGGCGTTCTCACAAACGACCCCGGACATCTCGTCATCAAGTTCAGCTTCCAAGGTATGTAGCCAATAATGATCACTCCCCAACCGCTCTGCCCAAGGGCGTACCGAATACACACGATGCTTCGCGGCCAAGTAGTGAATAAGCATCGTTTTGCCGCTTACTAAGTTGGTCAAAGAGAAGGGATCGTAGTAGTCGAGGAAGTTCAACTCGTCCTGTATCTTGGCCACCGCTTCACAGCCTTCAGCAACGATGTCAGTGAGCCTGTCTCGATGCCCGTTGGAAAGGTGGTACAGAATCGGGTACGTGATTTCTTTCGGATCCGGTTCGATTTCGCTTTCCAGGAGCTGGCGAAACTTTGCTTGGTCCCCCTTCGCGACCAATAAATGGGCTCGCCGCCAAGCGAGCATTCGCATGCAGCGGGCGGTCGCGGTGATCTTTCGCCCGATAAAGAGACGGCCTTCGTTGGTGAGCGCTGTCTCGGCAAGCACCGCCTCGATTTGCGAGCGGATGCTTCGCAGCTTGCCAAAGGCGTCAGGGTAATGAAGGGAAAAGCGTCTGACGCAGTACTGATGCGCTAGCAACTGATCAAACTTCTGGATCTGTAGAAACTCGATCAGCTCCTCTTGGGATAGTAATCGTGTACGGGTTGGCATTGCCTGATGGATTACGCCCGAAATACTACTCATGGACAGCGCCTCTGTTTTCCATTCACAAATCCTGCAGAGAGTCAACATTCGAGTCAACACGATTCGCCCGATGCCGACCTCTAGGGGCTTACTGGTTAGGCTACTCACGAGCTCGATCAATGGTGATCGATAACAAAGGTAGACTTCTCATGACATTAAAAACGCTAGGTGACGTTCTTTCCAACCCTGCCGGCACAGCACGGCTTTTGGAGGCTCACAGCACCCTCAAAAGGTCACAAGACGCAGGGCTGACTTACGAGCAAATCTGCACGGTGTTCCCTGATGCTGCAAAGTACACCCCGCCACAACTTGATGGTTTCATGGTGATCTGTGCAGATCTAGTTGCTGGACGTACGCGCTTCAGTGGTCGCTTGCTTCCGCGTGGTGGGAATGGTGTGCAGAGGGCCGTGTAAGGGAGGCTTATTCGCCGAGGTCGGTTAGGGGATGGCGTATACCGTCTTCGAGCCGCTCTCAGGCGAGTTTTGCGCGAATGTCCTCAGAAACAATAGGCCACTCCTGGGTGCAAGCACTCGACAGCTCATGATGGCGGGGCATCTTTTGATGATGACCGCTTCTAGCCGATTAGTTTTTCTCAAACGGTAGCTTTGGGTCGATTCCTGCCGGTCAAGACGTACGCGTGCGCTGGCCACATCCGATGCAAATGGCTGGTCAAGTCGAATGCAAAAAGGTGGTCAAGTGGGATGCAAACGCTTGGTCAAGTCAGATGCAATTTCCCATTTTTCAACAGAATCGGTCGAAAGCGGCCGTTCGCCAGTGTCCGCTATCGACCCAATGGGCCTATCCTCTGGGCATCGATCAACGCAAAACGGGGCTGAGTAGGCCCTCAAATTCAAAACTGTAAATCCAATAAGCAAAGCGAATCCGCGCTGCGCCAGGGCACGTTCATACGTTCCCTGCTTTGCTTAGAGGTAGGATTTGAATGAAGAAGAAAGCATCGCCCCGTCAGTTGAACGTCACCATCCGCGTCTCACTGGGGAACCCACGGACCTTACTCATCATGGCGATTCTTGGGGCCGGCGGATCGAACATGCTGAAGGAGCACTCGGCGACCAATGCGGCACCGAGCCCCGTCACCAAAACAAATCCTCAGGAGCATGCCCTATGGCACAGCGCGACCATGAATTGATCGGCAAGCAGATGGCTCTCTGGGAAGCAGCTTCGGTGGCAATGCGCGAATACGAAGAGGCGGTCCCCTGAGCAGCTTGAGTTGCTGCGTCAGAAAGCCGAATGGCTTGCTAAGGCTGCCAGTAGCTACCACCTTGAAACGATGACTGGCAAAAAAGCTCCCCGACACTGATCTGAGCGATTCATGTGGCCGACTAGGCTGTGATCTGGCCATCTTTGCTTAAATGGTTGACCCGTGGACTTGCCTGCTTCGTGAGCTCACCAAGGAGGATCCAAGCTTCATGGACTGAGCGGTTCTTGCGTCGAGCGCAACAACTGCGAGATCTGGGGTTGAGATACGCATGCTTGAGACCCAAACGATTTGTACCTAGTGGGCACCTTATCGTTGAAGCCAGTGGGAACCGTTAGACGAATAAACCCCGCCGAATGGCGCGCTTATTCATCATATTGTAGAGAAAATGACTGCGCGCGATGACGCATTCCCAATTGGTAACGGCCTTACCACGGGGCGCAAGAGGTAATGGCACAGAGACATCATTCATGGCTAAGATACCTCTCTTTGAACGGTATTAAGGTGACGTTTTGATAGGGAACATCTTCAGCGTTTTTTCGCGACGTAGGGAGCACCAGAGCCCACCAAGAAAGCAGCTTACCGAGCAATTCCGACAACGGACGTTCATGCTGATTCGGGATATGGGGCCTGGCCTGGTCGAA
>NZ_JAAHBU010000136.1 GCF_010671725.1 Pseudomonas brassicae
TTGCCAGCGAAAGGGCCGGTACAGCCTGGCTCAGCGTTTGGGCGGGTAGGTGACCGCTTCCACCCGGTCCAGCCCCGAGCCCATGAAGAAGGTGTACGGGCGCCCCAGCTTGTTCTGCTCGACGGCGCAGTGACGGGTCAGGTCCTGCGCCCGGTAGTCGATCTGCCAGGCCCGCTTCATCACGTGCTCACCCAGGTCGGCCAGCTTGAAGGCGATGCTCAGGGTCTTGCCCTGTTCGGCAGGCGGCACCAGCTTGAGCTCGCCCTGGTCGACCTGGCGTTGCAGGCTGGGCTCCTTGAAGCGGTACTGCGCACTGACCTTCCACGTGCTCCATTCGTCGGCTTCGCTCATCTGGCCGAACTCCAGCACCACCCGCTGCGGGTCGTCGCCCTTGACCGCATACAGGTCGGTCATGCCGGGATAATATTGGCGTGGGCTGACATACAGCAGGCAACTGACCTCGGCTTCGACCTCCTCGTTGACGTCCATCGTCGATCCAGGCCAGGCCTTGGGCATCGCGGCGACGGTGCTCACCTCGTCACCCAGTTCTGCCGGCAGCGTGAACACCGCGGGCAGCGCCTCCAGTGCCTGCAGCTGGCTGGGCGTCAGGCGCTTGCGCTCGGTGTCGGTAGGCAGCAGGGTAACTTCGATGTCGAACGTGATGGCATTGCGCGCCTGCACGACCTCTTCGAACAGCCCGCGCAGCGCACGTTGTTGCTGCTCGTCGAGCGGCTGTACGATAAACACACGTACCCGTTGCTCGTCCTTTGCATCGACATCGAAGCGCAGGTGCTTCGGATCGATCTGACGCTGTTCCAGGGCCGCGTTGATCAGGTCGCTGTTGTACTGATCCAGACCCCAGCGTGCGGTGCCCATCTTGATCCCGAAGCGCACGCTCATCAGTTCATCGTCGCCGCAGCCGCCAAGCAGCAGCATGCTGGCGAATGCCAGGGCCTTACACCGGTTCATTGCGGTACATCCTTGTAGGTAATGGTTTCGAGCCGATCCAGACCTTCGCCCACATGAAAGCTCAGCGGCCGCGGTAACGCATTGGCGGCCACCTCACACTCGTGGATCAGCGCCGAGGCGTTCTGTTGCAGTGGGAAATGGCTGTACAGGCGGTGCTGCCCCAGGTCGGCGAAGCCCACTTCCACGTTCAGCGAGTCGACCGACATGTGCGTGGCCGGCAGCAACTGCAATGCACCGCTCTGCACCTGTTGCTGCAATCCTGCATCCTTGAAACGGTAACGGGCCGGGTACGACCACTCGCCCATTTCCACGCTGACCTGGCCCGCCGTATCCAGCACCCGTGTCCACAGTGCCGTAACGCCGGCCGGCAGGGGCTCTACCGGGCGGGCGTGCACCTGGCAGCTGACGTTGGAATTGACCTGCTCCATCACGTCCGCCATTGCGTCGTCGCCTCTGGGCATCAGCGCCATGGTCAGTATCTCGGGGTTGAGCGCCATCTTGACGACCAACGGGTCGGGCAGCGCCTCGATCTGCTGGCGTTGCACGGTGCTGAGCTCCTCGCGCTGCTGCGCCGGGAGGTCCAGGGTCACCTCGATGTCCAGCGTGCTGGCGGCACGCGCTTGCACGATGGGCTCGAAGAGTGCGCGCAGTGCGCCGCGCTGTGCATCACTGAGCGGCTGCAGTTCGTGCACATGCACCAGATG
Source organism: Pseudomonas brassicae (assembly GCF_010671725.1). Lineage (GTDB taxonomy): Bacteria > Pseudomonadota > Gammaproteobacteria > Pseudomonadales > Pseudomonadaceae > Aquipseudomonas > Aquipseudomonas brassicae. The sequence continues at coordinate 1,674 of NZ_JAAHBU010000136.1, forward strand.
CTTGTCTTCCAGGTCGACCCGAAAGCGCAGGCTCTGCGGGTCGATCTGCTGCGCCGTGAGCAGGGCGTCGATCTGCGTTTGCTTGAGCGTGCCCAGGCCGGCGGCCGCCGAGCCTGCCGAATCCTGGAAGCGCAGGGTCATCAGCTCGTCGTTGCAGCCAGCCAGCAGCAGGGCGCCAAGCAGCGCCAGCGGTTTGAAATTCATCTGTTCACGTCCTTGTGGGGCGGGGGGCTAGCCGTAGCGTTTGCGCGCTTCGATGGCCAGGCCGCTGCCGATGCTGCCGAAGATGTTGCCTTCCACGTGCCGTGCGTTGGGCAGCATCGCCGCCACGCTCTGGCGCAGCGCCGGAATGCCGCTGGAGCCGCCGGTGAAGAACACCGTGTCGACCTGGGCCACACCCACGCCGGCCTTGTTCAGCAGCTCGCTGACACTGCCACGTACGCGTTCGAGCTGGTTGTCGATGGCCGCTTCGAACAGGGCGCGGGTCAATTCGACGCTGAGCTCGGGCTGTACACGCTTGAGGTCGACCAGGCGGCTGTCGTTGTGGGTCAGCTCGATCTTGGTGGCCTCCACTTCCATGGCCAGCCAGTGGCCGGCGCGCTGTTCGATCAGCTTGAACAGGCGATCGATGCCGTCGGTGTCCTCGATGTCGTAGCGCATGCTGCCCAGGGCCAGTTGGGATTTTTGCGAGTAGACCGAGTTGATGGTGTGCCAGGTGGCCAGGTTCATGTGGTGGCTGGTCGGCATGAAGGCGCCGCTTTTCATGCGGCTGCCGTAGCCGAACAGCGGCATCACGCCCTGCAGGCTCAACTGTTTGTCGAAGTCGGTACCGCCGATGTGCACGCCACCGGTGGCCAGGATGTCCTGGTGACGGTCATCGAGCATGTGCCGCTCGGGCGCCAGGCGCACCAGCGAGAAGTCCGAGGTACCCCCGCCGATGTCGACGATCAGCACCAGCTCTTCGCCGTGGATGTTCGACTCGTAGTCGAACGCCGCGGCAATCGGCTCGTACTGGAACGACACGTCCTTGAAGCCGATCTTCTTCGCCACCTCGGCCAGGGTGTCTTCGGCTTCCTGGTCGCCGCCTGGTCGTCATCGACGAAATGCACCGGGCGGCCCAGCACCACTTCATCGAAGGCGCGGCCGGCATTGGCCTCGGCGCGCTTTTTCAGTTCGCCAATGAACATCCCCAGCAGGTCCTTGAACGGCAGCGCGGTGCCCAGCACGCTGGTGTCGTGCTTGATCAGCTTGGAGCCCAGCAGGCTCTTGAGCGAGCGCATCAGGCGCCCTTCGTAGCCTTCCAGGTATTCGTGCAGGGCCAGGCGGCCATACACCGGGCGTCGCTCTTCGATATTGAAGAACACCACCGACGGCAAGGTGATCTTGCCGTCTTCCAGGGCAATCAGCGAATCCACGCCGGGGCGATGCCAGCCGACGGTGGAGTTGGAGGTGCCGAAGTCGATACCGCAGGCGCGGGCCGGTGATGTGAGACTCATGGGTGTGCTTCCGGGGGAAAAACGGCCGCGCAGTTTATGCCAGCCATCAGCAGAATCAAGACCGAATATCTGCTCGGCAGCAATCCTTTGTCTGACTTGAAAGGCTATGCTTGACCCCAATCTTCACAGCAGTGATGCATTCGATAACCGATGGTGAATCGTAAAGATGGACTTCAAAGACTATTACAAGATCCTTGGCGTTGAGCCGACGGCGGATGACAAGGCGATCAAGGCCGCCTACCGCAAGCTCGCGCGCAAGTATCACCCGGACGTCAGCAAAGAGCGCGACGCCGAAAACCAGTTCAAAGAGGTGAACGAGGCCTACGAGGCCCTGAGCAGCCCTGAAAAACGCGCCGAATACGACGAGCTGCGCAAATATGGCCAGCACGGGCGGCCATTCCAGGGCCCGCCGGGCTGGCAGAGCCGTGGTGGTGGCGGTGCCGATTTTGGTGGCGGCGGCGACTTCTCGGACTTCTTCAGCTCCATTTTCGGCTCGGCCGGGCGTGGCAACGGCAACCCTTTTGGCCGCGGCCAGCAACGCAGTACCGGTCGTCGAGGGCAGGATGTGGAAATGGAACTGGCGATTTTCCTTGAGGAAACCCTGGCCAACGAATCGAAGAAGATCAGTTTCCAGGTGCCGCAGTACAACGCGGCCGGGCAGCGCGTGGGTGACACCACCAAGACCCTCAACGTGAAGATCCCGGCCGGTGTGGCCGACGGCGAGCGTATCCGTCTCAAGGGCCAGGGCGCGCCGGGTGTGGGCGGCGGGGCAAATGGCGACCTGTACCTGATCATTCGCCTGGCACCTCATCCGCTGTTCGATGTCGAAGGTCATGACCTGATCATCACCGTGCCGCTGGCACCGTGGGAGGCCGCGCTGGGCACCAAGGTCGAGATGCCGACCCTGACCGGCAAGCTCAACCTGACCATTCGGCCAGACAGCCAGAGCGGCCAGCGCCTGCGCATCAAGGGCATGGGCCTGAGCAACAAGCAGGGCCAGCGCGGTGACCTGTATGCGCAACTGAAGGTGGTGATGCCGGCGCAGTCGGATGCCGCCACCCGCGAACTGTGGACCAAACTGTCGGAGAAGGCCGGGTTCAACCCGCGAACTCAATGGAGTAAGTGACCATGAGCAGTACCCTGATCGTTCAACTGGACATGCGTACCCTGTGTCAGGAGGCCGATGTACCGGCCGACTACGTGATCGAGATCGTCGAACATGGCATCGTTGAACCGTCGGGGCGAACGCCGGAAGAGTGGGTGTTCGACGACCGTGCGCCGGTGCTCGCCAAGCGCGCGGTCAAGCTGCACCAGGAGCTGGAACTGGAGTGGGAAGGGGTGGCGCTGGCGCTGGAACTGCTGGAGGAAGTGCAGCAGTTGCGCAGTGAGAACTCGATGCTCAAGCAGCGCTTGGGCAGGTTCGTGCAAGGCTGACCGGCCCTTTCGCTGGCAAGCCAGCTCCCACAGGGATAGCGCCGCCCTCAAGCGCCCTGCAATACCTGTGGGAGCTGGCTTGCCAGCGAAGACGGCCTCAAGCCTGTGGCGGCTCAGCCCCCGGCGCCAGCATCAGTTGCATGAAGGTCAGGTCCAGCCACCTGCCGAACTTCACCCCCACCTGCGGCATCTGCCCGTTCAGGGTAAACCCCAGCCGTTCATGCAACCGGATCGAGGCCGCATTGCCACTCTCGATCGCCGCCACCATCACATGCTTGCCACAGCCCCTGGCGCGCTCGATCAGCGCGGCCATCAGCAGCGGCCCCAGGCCCTGGCCACGCTGGTCGCTGCGGATATACACCGAATGCTCCACGGTATGGCGAAAGCCCTCGAACGGCCGCCAGTCGCCAAACGAGGCATACCCCAGCACCTCGCCCGCGTCGTTCACCGCCACCAGCACCGGATACTGCTGGCCCTGGCGCGCGGCGAGCCACGCCTGGCGATTGCCCAGGTCGACGGTCTGTTCGTTCCAGATCGCCAGGGTGTTGAGCACCGCGTCGTTGTAGATGTCACGGATGGCCGGCAGGTCGGCAGGCACGGCATCGCGGATCAGGTGGGTCATGACAGGGCGCTCTGGAACGGGACAGGTGGTCAGCTTAAATCGTTACCAGGCCGCGTACACCCTCGGCCTCCATATTTTCCCCACGCCCCTGTTGCACGATTTCGCCGCGCGACATCACCAGGTACTGGTCGGCAAGTTCCGCGGCAAAGTCGTAGAACTGTTCCACCAGCAGGATCGCCATGTCGCCACGCGCGGCGAGTGTACCGATCACCGCGCCGATCTCCTTGATCACCGAGGGCTGGATGCCTTCGGTGGGCTCATCCAGGATCAGCAGGCGCGGGCGGCTGGCCAGGGCGCGGCCGATGGCCAGTTGCTGCTGCTGGCCGCCGGACAGGTCGCCGCCACGCCGCTGCTTCATCTGCAGCAGCACCGGGAACAGCTCGTAGATGAACGCGGGCACTTCCCGGGCCTGTTTCGCGCCGAAGCGTGACAGGCCCATCAGCAGGTTCTCTTCCACCGTCAGGCGCGGGAAGATCTCGCGGCCCTGGGGCACGTAGGCGATGCCGGCCTGCACGCGCTGGTGCGGCTTGAGCGCGGTGATGGCCTGGCCTTCCCAGTGCACCTGGCCCTCGCGGGCAGGCAGCAGGCCCATCAGGCAGCGCAGCAGGGTGGTCTTGCC
>NZ_JAAHBU010000137.1 GCF_010671725.1 Pseudomonas brassicae
GCTTGCCAGCGAAGGGCACGCTGCGGTCTAGAGCGGCGGCGAAGCCTCGGCCGGCTTGCTCTTGTTGACCCCCGGCACATGCAGATTGCCTTCGGCCACCTGGCTGCCCTCCAACTGCGGCTGGGTCACCCAGGTGAGGATGTCGTAGTAGCGCCGGATGTTGGCCACGAAATGCACCGGCTCGCCGCCGCGTGCATAGCCATAGCGGGTCTTGCTGTACCACTGCTTCTGCGAAAGCCGTGGCAGCATCTTCTTCACGTCCAGCCACTTGTTCGGGTTGAGCCCCTCGCGCTTGGCCAGCTTGCGTGCATCGTCCAGGTGGCCGCCGCCTACGTTGTACGCCGCCAGGGCAAACCAGGTACGGTCTGGCTCCTTGATTTCATCATCCAGTTCCTGCTTCACGTACATGAAGTACTTGGCACCGCCCTCGATGCTCTGGCGCGGGTCGAGCCGGTTGGACACGCCCATGGCCTGGGCCGTGCGCTGGGTCAGCATCATCAGCCCGCGCACGCCGGTCTTGGAGGTGACCTCGGCCTGCCACATCGATTCCTGATAGCCGATGGCCGCCAGCAGGCGCCAGTCGACCTGCTCCTTCTTGGCCGACACCTTGAAGTGCTTCTCGTAGCGCGGCAGGCGCTGCTGCAGGTGCTGGGCGAAGGTGTAGGCGCCTACGTAGCCGAGCACGTCGACATGCCCGTAGTAACGGTCCTTGAGGCGCTGCAGGGTGCCGTTCTTGTGCACCTTGTCGATGAATTCGTTGATCTCGTTGAGCAGGCTGTTGTCGTCGCCGGCCGCCACCGCCCAGCGCTGGTCACGCCCGTCGCCCAGGTCGAAGGCCACCCGCACGTTGGGGAAGTACACCTGGTTCATCGCCACTTCGTTGGAGTCGACCAGGGTCAGGTCGATCTGGCCTTCGTCGACCATGCGCAGCAGGTCGACCACCTCGACCTGGTCGGATTCCTCGTACTGCAGCGCCGGGTACTGTTTTTTCAACTCCGCCAACTGCTCGGCATGGCTGCTGCCCTTGAGCACCAGGATGCGCTTGCCGACCAGGTCGGCGGCGTCGGTGGGGCGCGACTTGCCGTTGCGGTAGATGATCTGCGGGGTGACTTCGAGGTAGGGATGCGAAAATCGGACCTGCTGCTTGCGCTGCTCGCTGCTGACCAGGCCCGCTGCCGCCAGCACCGGGCCATTTGGCTGGCCGAGCTGGTTGAACAGGTCGTCGAGGTTGTCGGCGGTCTCGATCTGCAGCGTCACCCCAAGATCGTCGGCGAAACGCTTGACCAGCTCGTACTCGAAGCCGGTTTCGCCGTTGCGGTCCTGGAAATAGGTGGCGGGGCTGTTGCGGGTGACCACGCGCAGCACGCCGTCCTCCTTGATGCGCTCGAGGGTGCTGGGTTTTTCAACACAGGCACCGAGCATCAGGAAGAGTCCGGTTGCGAGGAGCCATTTGGCGCAACGCTGGCGCAAAGCAGTCTGGGCGAACATAGGGTGCAGTATACGCAAAGGACCTGCTGCGCCATATCTCGACAACGGCTGGCTTGTCTGCTAGCACAGCCCGAAAAACCGCTAGTGACACGGGTTTTTGTCACGTTCTGAAGCACTCTGGCCGGTCAGCCGACATTCGGCCTGTCGTCGATGCTGGGTTTCGGGTGCTGTCGGCGGCGGTTTAGGCTAGAATGCACGGCCTCTAAGCACACCCCCTTCCTGAGGCTGTCCCGACGATGTTGATCCTGCGCGGCGCTCCTGCCCTTTCTGCCTTTCGCCACGGTAAATTACTCGAGCAACTGAGCCAGAAAGTCCCCGCTGTTAGTGGTTTGTACGCTGAATTCGCTCATTTCGCCGAGGTCGACGGCGATCTGACCGCCGACCAACAGCATGTGCTCGCGCGCCTGCTCAAGTACGGCCCGAGCGTGCCGGTGCAGGAGCCAAGCGGCCGCCTGTTCCTGGTCATGCCGCGTTTCGGCACCATCTCGCCCTGGTCCAGCAAGGCCAGCGACATCGCCCACAACTGCGGCCTGGAGAACGTCCAGCGCCTTGAGCGCGGCACGGCCTTCTATGTCAGCGGCGAGCTGAGCGAGGCCGATGTGGCCGCGGTTGCCGAACTGCTGCACGACCGCATGACCCAGATCGTGCTGGGCAAGCTCGAAGAGGCCGCCGGCCTGTTCAGCCATGCCCAGCCCAAGCCGCTGACCGCCATCGACATCCTCGGTGGTGGCCGCGCTGCGCTGGAGCAGGCCAACGTCGAACTGGGCCTGGCGCTGGCCGAAGACGAGATCGATTATCTGGTCAGCAGCTTCCAGGGCCTCAAGCGCAACCCGCATGACATCGAACTGATGATGTTCGCCCAGGCCAACTCCGAGCACTGCCGCCACAAGATCTTCAACGCCAGTTGGGATATCGACGGCCAGAGCCAGGAAAAAAGCCTGTTCGGCATGATCAAGAACACCTACCAGATGCACAGCGAAGGCGTGTTGTCCGCTTACAAGGACAACGCCTCGGTGATCGTCGGTTCGGTGGCCGGGCGCTTCTTCCCGAACCCTGAAACCCGCCAGTACGGCGCGGTGCAGGAGCCGGTGCACATCCTGATGAAGGTCGAGACGCACAACCACCCGACCGCCATCGCGCCGTTCCCGGGGGCCTCCACCGGTTCCGGCGGCGAGATCCGCGACGAGGGTGCCACCGGTCGTGGCGCCAAGCCCAAGGCCGGCCTCACCGGTTTCACCGTGTCCAACCTGCAGATCCCGGGCTTCGAACAGCCGTGGGAGAAGCCGTACGGCAAGCCTGAGCGCATCGTCACCGCCCTCGACATCATGATCGAAGGCCCGCTGGGCGGCGCCGCGTTCAACAACGAATTCGGCCGCCCGGCACTGACCGGCTACTTCCGTACCTTCGAACAGTCGATCAGCACCCCGCACGGCGACGAAGTACGCGGCTACCACAAGCCGATCATGCTCGCCGGCGGCATGGGCAACATCCGTGAAGGCCATGTGCAGAAGGGCGAGATCACCGTCGGCGCCAAGCTGATCGTGCTCGGCGGCCCGGCCATGCTGATCGGCCTGGGCGGCGGCGCTGCCTCCTCGATGGCCACCGGCTCCAGCTCGGCCGACCTCGACTTTGCCTCGGTGCAGCGCGAGAACCCGGAAATGGAGCGCCGTTGCCAGGAGGTCATCGACCGTTGCTGGCAGCTGGGCGACCACAACCCGATCGCCTTCATTCACGACGTAGGCGCGGGTGGCCTGTCCAACGCCTTCCCGGAGCTGGTCAACGACGGCGCGTGGCGGTCGCTTCGAATTGCGCAACGTGCCCAACGACGAACCGGGCATGGCGCCGCTGGAAATCTGGAGCAACGAGTCGCAGGAACGCTACGTGCTGGCGGTCGACGCCCAGGACCTGGAGCGTTTCAGCGCCATCTGCGAGCGCGAGCGCTGCCCGTTCGCGGTGGTCGGCGAAGCCACGGCCGAACCGCAACTGACCGTGACCGACAGCCACTTCGGCAACAGCCCGGTGGACATGCCGCTCGAAGTGCTGCTGGGCAAGGCCCCGCGCATGCACCGTTCGGTCACCCGCGAAGCCGAGCTGGGCGATGATTTCGACCCGAGCACGCTGGACCTCACTGACTCGGTCGAGCGCGTGCTGCGTCACCCGGCCGTGGCCAGCAAGAGCTTCCTGATCACCATCGGCGACCGCACCATCACCGGCCTGGTTGCCCGCGACCAGATGGTCGGCCCGTGGCAGGTACCGGTGGCTGACGTGGCCGTCACCGCCACCAGCTTCGACGTGTACAGCGGTGAAGCCATGGCCATGGGCGAGCGTACCCCGCTGGCCCTGCTCGACGCCCAGGCGTCCGGGCGCATGGCGATCGGCGAAACCCTGACCAACATGGCCGCCTCGCGCATCGAGAAACTGTCCGACATCAAGCTGTCGGCCAACTGGATGTCGGCCGCCGGCCACCCCGGTGAAGACGCGCGCCTGTATGACGCGGTCAAGGCCGTGGGCATGGAGCTGTGCCCCGAGCTGGGCCTGACCATTCCAGTGGGCAAGGACTCGATGTCCATGAAGACCCGCTGGGAAGACGAAGGGCGCGAAAAAACCGTGACCTCGCCAATGTCGCTGATCGTGACCGGTTTTGCCCCGGTCACCGACATCCGCAAGACCCTGACCCCGCAACTGCGCATGGACAAGGGCGAGACCGACCTGATCCTGATCGACCTGGGCCGCGGGCAGAACCGCATGGGCGCCTCGATCCTGGCCCAGACCCACGGCAAGCTCGCCAGCCAGGCACCGGACGTCGACGACGCCGAGGACCTCAAGGCCTTCTTCGCGGTGATCCAGGGCCTTAATGCCGACGGTCACCTGCTGGCCTACCACGACCGTTCCGACGGCGGCCTGCTGACCACTGCGCTGGAAATGGCCTTCGCCGGCCACTGCGGTCTGAACCTTGAACTCGACACCCTGACCGGCAAGCGCGAGAAAGTGGCAGCCATCCTCTTCAACGAAGAGCTGGGTGCAGTGATCCAGGTGCGCCAGGACGCTACCCCGGACGTGCTGGCGCAGTTCAGCGCTGCCGGCCTTGGCGAAGACTGCGTGGCGGTGATCGGCAAGCCGGTCAACAGCGCCGACGTGGCTATCAGCCTGAACGGCGAAGTGCTGTTCAAGGGCGACCGCCGCCTGCTGCAACGTCAGTGGGCCGAGACCAGCTACCAGATCCAGCGCCTGCGTGACAACGCCGACTGCGCCGATCAGGAATTCGACGCGCTGCTCGAAGAAGACAACCCGGGCCTGAGCGTCAAGCTCGCGTTCGACGTCAACCAGAACATCGCGGCGCCGTACATCAAGAAGGGCGTGCGGCCACAGGTGGCGGTACTGCGCGAGCAGGGCGTCAACGGCCAGGTGGAAATGGCCGCGGCGTTCGACCGTGCCGGCTTCAACGCCATCGACGTGCACATGAGCGATATCCTCGCCGGTCGCGTCGACCTCGACGCGTTCAAGGGCCTGGTGGCGTGCGGCGGCTTTTCCTACGGCGACGTACTGGGCGCCGGTGAAGGCTGGGCCAAGTCGGCGCTGTTCAACAGCCGCGCACGGGATGCCTTCCAGGGCTTCTTCGAGCGTGCCGACAGCTTCACCCTGGGCGTGTGCAACGGTTGCCAGATGATGTCCAACCTGCACGAGCTGATCCCGGGCAGCGAGTTCTGGCCGCACTTCGTGCGCAACCGTTCCGAGCAGTTCGAGGCCCGGGTGGCCATGGTGCAGGTGCAGGAGTCGAACTCGATCTTCCTGCAGGGCATGGCCGGTTCGCGCATGCCGATCGCCATCGCCCACGGCGAAGGCCATGCCGAGTTCGCCAGCGAAGAAGCACTGCTTGAAGCCGACCTGTCCGGTTGTGTGGCGCTGCGTTTCGTCGACAACCATGGCAAGGTCACCGAGAGCTACCCGGCCAACCCGAACGGTTCGCCGCGCGGGATCACCGGCCTTACCAGCCGCGACGGGCGTGTCACCATCATGATGCCGCACCCTGAGCGGGTATTCCGCGCCGTGCAGAACTCGTGGCGCCCGGATGACTGGAACGAAGATGCCGCCTGGATGCGCATGTTCCGCAACGCGCGGGCGTGGGTGAACTGAGGGCGTGTTCAAACTCGCCTTCTTCGTGCCGCCCAGCCATGTGGAGCAGGTCGAGGAATGGCGGGTCGAGCTGGTGGGGGGGAGGATGCGCGGGTGGGGTCGGTGGTTGCGGCCCTGAAGGCGAGCCACCCCTACCAGACCCCGGCGTACGAGGTCTGGCAACTGGCTGACTTCTGATTGACAGGTCTGGCCTCTTCGCTGGCAAGCCAGCCCCCCAC
>NZ_JAAHBU010000138.1 GCF_010671725.1 Pseudomonas brassicae
TGTTGATGAGGATATCGAGGCCACCATGGGCGTTGTCGATGGCATCGCTCAGGCGTGCCAGGGCGGATTCGTCATTCACGTCGAGCTGGCGGCTGTTGAAGCCGGCCTTGATCAGTGCGGCGACGTCATCGGGCTTGCGTGCGGTGGCCCACACGCTGTAGCCGGCATTTTTGAAGCTGTCGGCGAGTGCGCGGCCGATCCCGCTTGAGCAACCTGTGATGAGGACGACGGGCATGGAAAGGTGGACTCCTGAGGATGTGGTGATGAATCAGGCTGTGGGTCAGCTTGGCTGCATTGGAGGTACACACGACGACAGGCGCGCCGGCAAGCGGCAAGAGCACGTGAGAGGGCAGATACTGCAGTGAAATGCGTTGGAAAAACAGGCTCAGTTCGGGCTCTTGCGGGTGCTCTTCATAGTGGTCGACATTGAAATAGTAGAAGTCTGCGCCGGGTTGTCGACTGGCCAGCAGGGTCACTGCCGGTTTCATCTCGCGACACGGCGGGCAACCGCCAGAGCCCACCATGATCATGGCGGGGCGCTTGCGCCCGGTTGCGCAGACCAGTGCCTGGAGTTGCTCTAGCCGGGTAAGGGATGTGAGGGACATACCGAGCTTCCTGCACGGTCGTGGGGTCAGCACTATTCAAGCGTGGATGGCTGCTGGCGGTAACTGACAAAAATACTAGTTGGCAAAACTGCCCTGCAGGTGTTCGGCACGGAATTCGAGGGTTTGCGCACGGTAGCCCGAACGCAGCGGCGGCAGCGGCAGGCAGTCGCTCCAGCTGGCGCCGGCCTGAAGATCGCCGGGGCCACGGTAGCGCGGGGCGGCGTAGGTGTTTTCGGCGAGGTTGACGCTGTCACCGGGGGCATACGCGGCGACGCGCCAGCGCAGTTCGGTGAGCGGGGTGTGGTTGTCGTTTTTCATCTGCACGCGCAGCGGTCGGTCGGCCGGGCAGTGTTCGGGGGCGTAGTCCAGGCGCAGTTCCAGGCGTGCCAGCTGGCTGGCCTCGCGGTTGTCCAGCCACACCACCCACAGGCCCACCAGGCACAGGCCCAGCAGCGCCGCCATGGAGATCGGCAAGGCCTTGGCCGGATAGCGCAGCAGCAAACCAGCCAGGTGAGGATGAGCAGGATACCGATGAACATGGGGAGGGCCTTGCTTGCGAGGTCGGTGTCTGCTCATAGAAACATCGTGACCCCTTCGCTGGCAAGCCAGCTCCCACAGGGTTTTGAGGTGTTCGCAAAACCTGTGGGAGCCGGCTTGCCGGCGAAGGGGCCCTCAAGGCATTACATCACTGCGCGATGGTCTTGATCGACACGCCGCGCTCGATCGGCGTCGAGCGCCCGTAGATGTCCTCGAAACGCTCGATGTCATCCTCGCCCAGGTAGCTGCCCGACTGCACTTCGATGATCTCCAGCGGGATCTTGCCCGGGTTGCGCAAACGGTGCACCGAGGCGATCGGGATGTACGTCGACTGGTTCTCGCACAGCAGGAACACGTTCTCGTCGCAGGTCACCTCGGCCGTACCCGACACCACGATCCAGTGCTCGGCACGGTGGTGGTGCATCTGCAGCGACAGGCTTGCCCCGGGCTTGACCGTGATGTGCTTGACCTGGAAGCGCCCGCCCATGTCCACCGAGTCGTACGAGCCCCACGGGCGGTACACTTCGCAGTGGTTCTGGGTCTCGCTGCGGCCCTGGGCGTCGAGGGTATTGACCATCTGCTTGACCCCCTGCACCTTGTCCTTGTGCGCGATCATCATGGCGTCCTTGGTCTCGACCACCACGATGTTCTCCAGGCCGATCACCGACACCAGCTTGCCGTTGCCATGGATCATGCAGTTGCGGCTGTCCTGCACCACCACATCGCCCTTGGTCACGTTGCCGTTGTCGTCCTTCTCGTGCACGTCCCACAGCGACGACCAGCAACCCACGTCGCTCCAGCCTGCGCTCAGCGGCACCACGCAGGCGCGCTGGGTCTTTTCCATCACCGCGTAGTCGATGGAGTTGTCCGGGCAGCAGGCGAAGGTGGCTTCGTCGATGGCCAGGCTGTCACCATCTTCCTGGCTGCGCTCCAGGGTCAGCAGGCAGGTGTCGTAGATGTCTGCGTCATGCTTTTTCAGTTCTTCGAGGAAGCGGCTGGCACGGAACAGGAACATGCCGCTGTTCCAGAAGTAACCACCGGCCTTGACGAACTCGACGGCGCGTTTCTCATCCGGCTTCTCGACGAACTGCGCGACCCGGCTGATGCCCTCGGGCAGCAGCGCGTCCTGGCTCGACTTGATATAGCCATAGCCGGTTTCCGGCTTGGTCGCCGGCACCCCGAACAGCACCATCTCGCCACGCTCGGCAGCCACCGTGGCCAGGGCCAGGGCACGTTGCAGGGCTTTCTGGTCGTCGATCACGTGGTCGGCCGGCAGCACCAGCATCAGCTCGTCGCGGCCTTCGCTGACCAGTTTCATGGCGGTCAGCGCCACCGCCGGCGCGGTGTTGCGCCCGAACGGTTCCATCAGGATCGCCTGGGTTTCGAGTTTCAGGCTGCTCAACTGTTCGTTGACGATGAAGCGGTGGTCCTTGTTGCACACCACGATGGGCGCGTCCATGCCGTCGAACACCAGGCGCGACAGGGTTTGCTGGAACAGCGTGTGTTCACCGGTCAGGGCCAGGAACTGCTTGGGGAACTGCTTGCGCGACAGGGGCCACAGACGCGAGCCGCTACCACCGGACAGAATGACTGGAATCATGGGGAATCTCCGAACGTTGAAAGGGGCAGTTGATTAACGGGTGGACACCGGGCGCTTGACCCATACCGGCGACAGGTTGCTGCCGGAGCCGGTGACATACAGCACGGCCGCTTCACCGCGTTCGAGGGCAACGGGCTTGAGGTCGCTGACTTTCTTGTCGCCTTCATACAGCGCCAGGCTGACCTTGACCGGGTTGATCTCGCGCTCGCCGCGCGCCTTGGCCGCCACCGGCTTGACCACTTCGGTCTTGCCATCGGCGGTTTTCAGGGTCAGGGCCTGGTCGCTCAGGTTCTGCACGCGTACCAGGGATTTCTGCTTGTTCTTGAACGGTGGTTCCTCGACCAGTTGCGGCTGGCCGCTGGCGTGGTTGACCAGGGTGTAGTAGTGATCGCCGGCCAGCTTGACCGGCATGCTCTGGCTACCGACCTTGGCGCTGTAGTCACCCTGGGGCATGAAGCTGAAATCGCTGCTGGCCTGGGCGGCCACTTCGCTGATCTGGGTGTTGCCGACGCTGGCGGCCACCGGCTGGTTGCCGGCGTTGAAGATACGCACGAAGGTCGAACCCTTCGGCGCGCTCGGGCCATACAGCGCGGCATCGGCGCCGGCCCAGGCCTGCAACGAGAGCAGGCTCATGCCGGCGGTGAGGGCGAATGCTTTGGCAATACGGTGCTTGGTGGTCATGTGCGGTTCCTCTCAGTGTTGCGTCCGATTGGACGACAGGGCCATGTCTTGATTGGCAGTACGGGTTTTCTTCAGCTGCGCGATCCACTGCGGATCGAAGGCGCTGAGGTCGTTTTTCATTGGCAGATAGCGTTCCGGGAACTCCCAGATCAGCACTTGCGGCGCGCTGTTCTTGAAGGCGTCGGTGTTCAGGTACTTGAGCATCGGCAGCAGCGGGCCGTGGCCGTCTTCGGCGTAATTGACCACGTCGCTGCGCAGCGACTGCTGCAATGCGCCGAGAAAATTCCAGTGCGGGTTGGCGCTGTAGCTGGTGCCGATCAGCGCCACCGGGATCTCGCTGTCGGCGAACAGCGCATCGCCGCTGTCGGCCTGGGCCTGGGCCGGGCGGGTGCTGCGCGGTTGCAGGCTGTCCGGGGTCGGCAGCAGGTTGCTGAACAGGGGGTCCAGTGGCAGGAAGTTGGTCAGGTCACCCTTGTACGGCGCGGCCGGCCTGGCTTCAGTGACGAACAGCTGCGGCGTGCCGCTGAGCAGGTCCTGGCGTGCCACGGCATCGGCCAGGTGCTCGGCCACCACTTCGGCGCCCATCGGCGTCCAGTGCGTGTCGGTACGCAGGAATACCTGCCCTTGGGCCTTGGCCGCCTGCAGCGGGCCGAGCAGGTCAGGGGCGAACACACCGGCCTGGCGCGCCTTGGCGTGGAACTGGTTGTACAGGTCCTGGTGCAGGCTGGCCGGCGTTTGCTCACCGAGGTATTCCGGGTAGAGGCGGGCCTTGGCCGGGATGATCGCCAGCACCAGTTGCACGCCCTGTTGCTGCAGGGTGTCGCGCACGCCGCGGATCAGCGCGAGGTTCTCTGCCTCGAACTGCTCGGCGCCGGCCACCGGCTTGAACTCTTCATCGCTGAACAGCCATTGCTCGCGGCCCAACACCACGCCGGGGCGGCCTTCGTTGAACAGCGTGAAGTCCAGCGCGGCCCAGAGGTTGGTGCCCAGGCGCTTGATCGGGAACTGCTCGTCGTAGTGGGTTTCGGCGGCCTTGGCCAGCTTGCCGTTGAGCACGGTCATCTGCGCGGTGCGCTGGAAGCTGCCCAGGCCTCCCAGCGACCAGAGGCCCAGGCCCAGCAGCAGCGCCATGAACAGCAGTGCGTAGAGTGTGCGTAATGATCGGGTCATGGTCGGCTCGCTCAGAACTGGAAGTAGAGGAACGGCGAGTAGCTTTGTGCCGAGAGTTTCAGGATCGACGCCACGAACAGCAGCAGCACCAACGCGCGGGTGACGTACAGGCCCCAGTCCAGGCTCACGCTGCCATCGGCATGCACGGCCACGGGGCTTGCCTTGGCGCTGGGCTTGGCATGGCGGTAGAAGTCGCGCAGGCCGAAGAAGGCCAGGCTCAGATAGGCCACGATCAGCGTCGCCACTTGCAGGCCCGTGAGGCTGGCGCGGTTGAGCTCCGACAGCTGCCAGTCACCGAAGCTGAACATGGCGCCGTACATGCGCCCGGCCACCTGCAGGTTCTCGGCGCGGAAGATCACCCAGCCCATCACCACCAGCAGGAAGGTGAAGGCCCATTTGACCGGGTTGAAGCGTTGCGGGTTGGTGTCCAGGCCCAGCGCGCGTTCGATCGCCAGCCACATGCCGTGCCAGGCGCCCCAGAGGATGTAGGTGATGTTGGCGCCATGCCACAGGCCACCGAGCAGCATGGTCAGGAACAGGTTGCGGTAGGTGGCGAAGGTGCCGCCGCGGTTGCCGCCCAGGGTGATGTACAGGTAGTCGCGCAGCCAGGTCGACAGGCTGATGTGCCAGCGCCGCCAGAACTCGGTGATCGACTGGCTGATGTAGGGCTGCTTGAAGTTTTCCATGAAGCGGAAACCCATCATCAGGCCCAGCCCGATAGCCATGTCGCTGTAGCCGGAGAAGTCGAAGTACAGCTGTGCGGTGTAGGCCAGCGCGCCGAGCCAGGCGTCACCGGTGGTGGGGTTCTGCAGGGCGAAGCAATGGTCGGCGACCACTGCCAGGGTGTCGGCGATGAAGACCTTCTTGATGAAGCCCTGCATGAACCGCGTGCAGCCTTCGGAGAACTTGTCCAGGGTATGGGTGCGGTGGTTGAACTGGTCGGCCAGGTCCTTGAAGCGCAGCACGGGGCCGGCGATCAGGTGCGGGAAGATCGCCACGAAGGCGGCGAAGTCGATCAGGTTGCGCGTGGCCGGGGTATCGCCGCGGTACACGTCGATGATGTAGCTGATCGACTCGAAGATGTAGAACGAGATACCGATCGGCAACAGGATGTGGGTCAGGATGAACGGTTCCAGACCGTAGGAGGTCATGATCGCATTGATGCTGTCCACGCCGAAGTTGGCGTACTTGAAGTAGCCCAGGATGCACAGGTCTACGCCCACGCCCAGCAGCAGCCAGCGCTGGGCCGGTTTGGTGCGCACGCCGGCGGCGCCTACCTTGAGCCCGATCCAGTAGTTCCACAGCGTGACTGCGGCGAACAGCGCCAGGAAGTCCACCCGCCACCAGGCGTAGAACACGTAGCTGGCCAGCAGCAGCAGGGCGTTGCGATAGCGTTGCCCGCTCAGGTAGTACAGGCCGAGAAAGATCGGCAGGAACAGGAACAGGAACACATTGGACGAAAACACCATCCCGATCTCTCCTTGTCGTTATCCACAATCGGGGCAGCAGCCCCCCAAACCCCCCGCTGAAATCGCGGGGGAGCGTACATACTCGTGCAGCCCCACTGTTCCCTGTGGGAGCTGGCTT
>NZ_JAAHBU010000139.1 GCF_010671725.1 Pseudomonas brassicae
TCGCGCTGGTCGAGAGCTTCCTGCCTAAGCCGAGCCAAAAGACCAAGGCTGAGCACAAGGTCGAAGCGCCCACGCCTGCCGTGGACCTGGGCGTGCCCGAGCCCGCGCCCGCGCCTGCTGCGTTGAGTGCGCCGGCCCCGGCCGATGGGGTTGCACCTGCGCCGGTGCCGGTTGCCGAAACGGTGGCGGCACCGCTGGTCGATGACAGCAAGAGCTCGCAACCGGTCGCCCCCCCCACAGGATTCAGCGCCCATCAGCGTCGAGCAGCCGGCGACGGCGGCCGAGTCTGCGCCGCTCGAGAGCACGCCAGTGGTCAATCCCGAGCCCGCCCCGGCCCCAAGCGAGCCTGCGCCACTCTGACGCAGCGGATAAATCGTCCACCCCCTGCTACGTTTACCTGTAGATGCCGGCCCTGCCGGCCTTGCGGGCGAGGTATGCCCTTGTCATTTTTTCTTCATCCGGGCACTTTAGGGTGAAGTACGCATCAATGAGATGAACGCGCATACAAGGAGCAGGCAATGGACGACTATCAAGAAGAACTTCTGGAATACCACGCTTTCGAACTCGACCCCGCCGAGCCTGCCGACGACGCTACCGAGCTCTGAAGCGGTTCAGGCGCTGCGTCGCTCACGGCGACGAAACTCCCCAGGGGTGACCCCGCTCCAGCGCTTGAATGCGCGCTGGAATGCCTCTGCCGAGGCAAATCCGAGCAGGTAGGCGATTTCGCCAAAGGCCAGTTCGGTGTCACGGATGTAGGTCGTCGCCAGGTCACGCCGCGTGTCATTGAGAATGGCGCGAAACTGAGTACCTTCCTCTGCCAGCCTGCGCCTCAACGTCCAGGTCGGCAGGTGCAGGTGCGCCGCCACTTCCTGCAGGTCCGGCTCGCGGCCGCCATTGAGCAGCGGCCCCAGCAGGTGCGCAATGCGCTCCGCCAGGCCGCGCACCCGCGTGCGTTCGGCCAACTCCTGTTCGCACAACTGCACCAGGTGCTGCCAGGTACTGGGGCAGTGCGCGGGGTTGCGCAGTGCCAGGCTGGCACGGCTCAGGCGCAACTGATTGGCTGCTGCATCGAACTGCACCGGGTGGCTGCACAGTGCCTGGTAAAGGGCGGCGTAGGCCGGGGGCGCGTACTCGATCTCGACGCGTTCGGCCTGCAACGTCACGCCCACCAGCCCACCCAGTTGTGCCAGCCAGCCGGCCAGTACCGAATCGACCACAAAGCGGTTGTAGTCGTTGTACGGGCTGATCGAGTAGAAGCGTAGCCAGGCGCCCTGGTCGTCCTCTTCGAAGCGCGATTGGCCACGGTAGTTGGCCGCGTACAGCGGCTCGAAACGCAGCAGCGTGCGCGCCGCTTCGCCCAGTGTAGGGGCCTGGGCCGCGGTGACACCGGCCAGGCCCGCCTGGCTCAGGCGGCTCAAGCGGCCCATGTGCAGCCCCAGCGCAGGCTCGTGACTGAGCACGATGGCGGCATGCCCCAGGTGCATGTAGCGCGGGATCGACAGGCGTGCACCTGCTTCGGCCAGCCGTGCGGGCGTCAGGCCATAACGCTCGAGCAGGGCGCCCGGGTCATGGCCCAGTTGCTGCAGGGCGTGTGCCAGGCTCTGGACGAAGCCCACCGACAGATCACCCAGGCGTACCCGTGGCCGGCTCACGCCGTCATAGCCACTGGTTGAGCAGGCGCGCGCCAGGCTGCGCGCTGGCGCTGAACGCCTGGCCATCACGGCTGACGAAACCCAGGCCGTCACCGGCCACTTCCCAGAACTGCCCACGCAGGAACACGCTCAGCAGTGTGGTATCGGCTGTCTGGCCGTGGCGTACGAGCTGCTGCCAGGCCTGGCCCTCATCCACCTCGCCGGCCTTGAGTGGCAGGCTCACGGCCATGGGCTGGTGACGATTGCCGCGCCATGGCGCAGCCCAGCTGCCCTTGCCGCTGACAAAGGCCGGCACGGCGATCACCTGCACCGCTTGTGCGGCCAGGCGCTGATAGTTGGCCGGGTACCAGCTGTCGCTGCCCACCAGAACACCGAGACGCCCGGCGGGGGTTTCCAGCACGTGCAGCGGGTAGGCGTCGCCGCTGCGAATGAAGCGGCGTACTTCGCTGTCGGGGTATTGCTGGCGTTGTGGTTGGCCCAGCACCTTGCCGTTGCTGGCGAACACCACGCTGTTGTTGTACAGCGCGCCGTGGCCGCTGTGCAGTACCCCCTGTTCGACATAGGGTTCGGGCAGCACGATGGAGCCGGCCACCAGGGTCACGCCGAACTCCTTGGCCAGGCCGCCGAACAGTTGCTGGTAATCGGCGGCCATTTGCGTGGCCTTCATGCGCAGGTGCGCGTCGGCACGGCGGTCGTCGCCTTCGGCGTTGAGCAGCGCCAGGCCGTAGCGCAGCGGGTTGCTCAGTTCCAGCCACTGCCAGGCTTCCTGCAGGCGGGTGACCTGGTACAGCTCCTTCTTCTCGCCACGGGCCCATAACCAGGTGCCGATATGCTCGGGCAGCACCACAATGGTACGCGGGCCCACCAGGCCCTGGCTGCGCGCCTGCTCAAGGTACGCGGCGAGTTTGCGGTGCAGGCGGGTGAGGTCCTGGTAGTCGCCGGGGTACAGCAGCGGCTCGATGCCCAGCAGGTTGCCCTTGTCGGCGGGCACCCCTTCGCTCAGTGCCAGCTCCACGCGCAGGTCGGACAGGTAGTGGCCGGCCGGGCGTTGTTCGGTCCACAGGCCGTAGCCGCAGAGAATCGCGATGACAACAAGCGCCAGGGCGCCGAACAGAAGTCTTTGCATGAATAAGGTGTGCGTCCGGATTTGCGTCGAGCGTACTGCAAACAAGGGGCAGGCGAAACACGTCGCGACCTTGTGGCGCACGCTCGGGCCAGTGAACTCAGCCTTTGGCTGCCATGGCGGTCACTTCCACGCGCATGCCTTCGACTGCCAGGGCGGCCACGCCGATGGCGGCGCGTACCGGCCAGGGCTTGGCGAAGAAGCGCTGGTAGACCTCGTTGAAGGCGGCGCGGTCGGCCATGTCGGTGAGGTAGATGGTCAGGTGCATGACCCGGTCCATCGAGCTGCCGGCGCGCTCCAGCGCCACTTTCAGGGCTTGCAGGGTGCACTCGCTCTGCACGCTGATGTCGCCCAGTTCCAGGCTGCCGTCGGCGCGGGTCGGGATCTGGGTCGACACCAGCACGCCGGCGAAGCCGACGACGTCGGAGGAGATGGAATCGGCATCGGGATCGGCAACGAAGGTGAGATCGTGGTTGGCCATGGGGGTGCTCTTGTTCAAGGCGGTTTATTGAGGTCGGCCGGCAGTTTACCGCGTCACAGCGCACGGCGTGGGGTGGCGGGGGTATTCAAGCGTTCGACAATCGCCTGGATGACGCCCGGCGCCAGCGCAAGGTCAGCCGCCGCATAGGTCTGCAGGTTGGCTTCGCGGTCGTCTGCCGGTACCGTTTTGAGGACATGGTTCACGCCGGGCAGGATCCGCAGCATGGCCTGTGGCTTCGCCGCCTGCAGGGCGCGTGCATCGTCGGCGCTGACTTGCAGGTCATGGTCGCCCTGCACAATCAGCACAGGCTGGCGGACCTTGCCGAGCAACTGGCGCGGATCGAGTGTCAGCGCGCTGATCAGAAAGCCTTGCACCTGCTGGCGAAACAGCGGCTCCAGCGCCGCCGGCACGTCGCTGACCGGCTCGCCACGGGCCAGCGAATCGACGATGGCCAAGGCGCTGTCGCGCAGCGCCGGGTCGCTCAGGTTATGGCTCAGCTGTTCGCGCAGCACCTGTGCCAGCGGGCGCCCGGGGGTGGCCAGCAGCAGCAGGCCGCACAGCTGGGGGTTGTCCTGTGCGGCCAGCATCGCCACCAGCCCACCCTCGCTGTGCCCCAGCAGCCACACGCAGCGGCCGCCCATGAGTTGCGACAGGTGGTCGACCCACTGGCGCACATCGTCGGCGTAGGCCTGCAGGGTCACCTGATCGGGGTGGGCAATGGCGGCGCGGCTGCCGAACAGCCCGCGCTTGTCGATGCGCACGCTACTGATGCCCTGCTGTGCCAGGCCCTGCGCAAGCAGTCGGTAGGGCGCGGCGCGGATGCCCAGCGGGCTGTTGCCGTCGCGATTGGTCGGGCCGGAGCCGGGCACGATCAGCACCCGCGGAGCCTGCTGGGCGGGCACCGACAGCAGGGTACCTTCGAGCGGGCCATGCGGGCCCGGAATCTGGAGTGTCTGTACGCCGAACGCGCTAGTGGCGCCGCCCATCAGCAGGTGCAACATCAGCATCCTTGCCCATTGCATGCAAATACCTCGTCCGTGATCGTCAGGGTTGCCGCCCTCTGCAGGTCCAGGGGCATGCTGCCAGTTCAGTGGTCGCGGGTGCAACGTCGGGCGGCGGGGTGCCCGCGATCACGTTGGAACAAGCCCGGCACCCACTACCGTAGCACCCCACATGGACGCCCACATGACCCCGTTCAACCGCCGGGACGGCCGGTAATTCGAGGTCGCTGCCAGAGTCAGGCCCTGGGCGCCCGGGAACTGACCGAGCGGTGCCTGCATGGTTGACAGCGTTACGGGGGGCACTGCTGTTACTTATGATCATTAACTTGTAATTTAAGGTCATTGAGCCGCTTCGTCAGCCGCATTACTGTCGTTCACAGATAACCGACGGGCCCCGCTGCACGCAGCGAGGCGCCCGCATTCCGTGATTCGCTCGCTGTGGAGTTCGCTTATGGCTGCCGCTCAATACCCGCATCTGCTCGCCCCGCTGGACCTGGGCTTTACCACCCTGCGCAACCGCACCCTGATGGGGTCGATGCACACCGGCCTGGAAGAGCAGCCCGGCGGCTTCGAGCGCATGGCTGCCTACTTCGCCGAGCGCGCCCGTGGCGGCGTCGGCCTGATGGTGACCGGCGGCATCGGGCCCAACGAAGAGGGCGGGGTGTATTCCGGTGCGGCCAAGTTGACCACGGCCGAAGAGGCGGACAAGCACCGCATCGTGACCCAGGCCGTGCACGCGGCCGGCGGCAAGATCTGCTTGCAGATCCTGCATGCCGGGCGCTATGCCTACAGCCCCAGGCAAGTGGCGCCCAGCGCGATCCAGGCCCCGATCAACCCGTTCAAACCGCGCGAGCTGGACGAAGCCGGCATCGAAAAGCAGATCCAGGACTTCGTCACCTGCGCGGCCCTGGCGCAAAGCGCCGGCTACGATGGCGTCGAGATCATGGGCTCCGAGGGCTACTTCATCAATCAGTTCCTCGCCGCCCACACCAACCACCGCACCGACCGCTGGGGTGGCAGCTACGAGAACCGCATGCGCCTGGCGGTGGAAATCGTGCGCCGGGTGCGCGAAACGGTCGGGCCGAATTTCATCATCATCTTCCGCCTGTCGATGCTCGACCTGGTGGAAGGCGGCAGTGACTGGCCGGAGATCGTGCAACTGGCCCAGGCCATCGAACAGGCCGGCGCCACACTGATCAACACCGGTATCGGCTGGCACGAAGCGCGTATCCCCACCATTGCCACCAAGGTGCCGCGCGCAGCGTTCAGCAAGGTCACCGCCAAGCTGCGCGGTGCGGTGCAGATCCCGCTGATCACCACCAACCGCATCAACACCCCGGAGGTTGCCGAGCAGATTCTGGCTGACGGCGATGCCGACATGGTATCGATGGCGCGCCCGTTTCTGGCTGACCCCGAGTTCGTCAACAAGGCAGCAGCCGGGCGTGGCGACGAGATCAATACCTGCATCGGCTGCAACAGGCCTGCCTGGACCACACCTTTGGCGGCAAGCTCACCAGTTGCCTGGTCAACCCGCGCGCCTGCCACGAAACCGAGCTCGATTACCTGCCGGTAACCCAGGTCAAGCGCATTGCGGTGGTCGGTGCAGGCCCTGCCGGCCTGGCGGCGGCCACCGTGGCGGCGGAGCGCGGGCATACGGTCACCCTGTTCGACTCGGCCAGCGAGATTGGCGGCCAATTCAACGTGGCCAAGCGTGTGCCAGGCAAGGAAGAGTTCTTCGAGACCCTGCGCTACTTCAAGCGCAAGCTGCAGACCACTGGCGTCGAGCTGTGCCTGAACACGCGGGTGGGGGTTGAGCAACTGGCCAGTGGCGGTTATGACGAGATCATCCTGGCCACCGGGATCGCGCCGCGCCTGCCAGCGATCGACGGTATCGAGCACAGCAAGGTGCTGAGCTACCTTGACGTGTTGCTGGCACACAAGCCGGTGGGGCAGAAGGTGGCCGTGATCGGTGCGGGCGGCATCGGTTTCGACGTGTCGGAATTTCTCGTGCACCAGGGCGTGGCCACCAGCCAGGACCGTGACGCGTTCTGGAAGGAGTGGGGTATCGATACCCAACTGCAGGCCCGTGGCGGTGTGGCCGGGATCAAGGCCCAGCCCCATGCGCCGGCGCGCCAGGTGTTCCTGCTGCAGCGCAAGAACACCAAGGTGGGCGACGGCCTGGGCAAGACCACCGGCTGGATCCACCGTACGGGCCTCAAGCACAAGCGGGTGCAGATGCTCAACAGCGTCGACTACCTGAAGATCGACGACGCCGGCCTGCATATCCGCATCGCCGAGGGCGAGCCGCAGCTACTGCCTGTGGACAACGTGGTGATCTGTGCCGGCCAGGACCCGCTGCGCGAATTGCAGCAAGGCCTGCTCGCCGCGGGGCAATCGGTACACCTGATCGGCGGCGCGGACGTGGCGGCCGAGCTGGATGCCAAGCGTGCGATCAACCAGGGCTCGCGCCTGGCGGCCGAGCTGTAGGCCAGCAGTTCGGCGCGGGCTGCTAGACTGCGTGTCCCGCCCCGCGCCGAGCCCGCCTGATGCCTGTTGCCTTCGATGACCTGCCACTGGCGCCCCTGCAACCACTGGCCCTGGGCTGGCTGGCACGCGCCGGAATCGAGGTGGCCATATTGCGCCTGGACCTGATCGACCCGCTGATCAGTGGCAACAAGTGGTTCAAGCTGCTGGGGCACCTGCGTCTCGCCAAGGCGCGTGGTGCGCCGGGTGTGATCAGCCTGGGCGGTGCGCATTCCAACCACCTGCACGCACTCGCCGCAGCCGGCCAGCGCTTCGGCTTTGCCACGGCCGGGTTGCTGCGCGGGCACCCGCAGGACACCCCGACCGTGCGTGACCTGCACGCGCTGGGCATGCGCCTGCACTGGCTCGGCTATGGCGGCTATCGGGCGCGGCACCAGGCGGACTTCTGGCACGCCCTGGCAGGCGGCCTACC
>NZ_JAAHBU010000014.1 GCF_010671725.1 Pseudomonas brassicae
GGCGCATGATAACGGGCGGGGGTTGGGTGCTCACAAGGGGAGTGTGCGGCCGTGCAGCCGCCACGCAGCGTTCAATTGCCTGCCAGGTACGTCGGTATGCACTGAACGCTGTAACGGCTGATAACCAAGAAGGAGCCTTGGTTATCACTATCATTGCTGTCTGAACAATTGCCCTAGCAGGCGAGGTCGTCCTTGTGGCGACACAGGATCTTGTCCTCCAGGAAAACCAGTCTGCGCATGAGGTTTTCGCCTGCCTCAGGGCTGGCAGGCACGTTTACCGGAATCAGTTGAGCCACTGATTCGCCACGTGAAGCGGCCTCTGCCCACTCTTTCATTGCACCGATGTAGCCATCGAGTGCGCACGCTGGGTTGGGTGCGTGGTCGCAGGTGATGTAGGCCGGCGGCATATCGCCCACGATGACCCAGACCCAGCGGTCGACTTCGTCGAAGCGTGTATCGATAGACATCAGGAATACGCTGACGATACCGGGGTAGAACAAACCCACATAGACGCCTTCTATATCCTCGCACCAGTTGTAGAACATTAGTTCTTCGGTGGCATCGGCCAGGCGAGCGGCGAGTTCGCTCTTCTCCTCCTCATTGGCGGTGGGGAAGTGTTCGAATCTGGTGACTTTTGCGAGATCGACAGGACAGTGTTCATTTTTCATTGGCGACGCCCCCAGCGTGAATAGTCATTGGCATCCCTGTGTCTTTGAGCGTGTTCGTCCCGTGGCCTTGGGCGAATGTTGCTTACATGGTCAGGCCCCCCATCTGCCAAGGGTATCTCATGTGACACGTCCTGGTTGTTACCCGTGGCTCTGTCTTTGGGCCAGGCATCGCCAGTATTTTTGCTCCATTCATCACGCAGTTTCGGGTTGGTGGTGTAGCGGTCCTTGTGAGTCCAACTGAAGGGGCCGTCCGGGCTGTCTACGACGTCGGCACCGGCAGCGCCTGCCGTATCGCCTGCACTCTCATTGTTAGCGCTGGTCCAGGTTGGCACCGCGCTCGAACTTGCACCCGGATAGGCGATGCCACTGGCGTTGAAATCGGTGCTGCCGTTCTGTCCCCCTCCTTTGATGACCGTATCTACGGTCACGGCCGCCACCATGGCAGAGGCAAGGTAGGCGAGCGGTTGGATCAGAAACGCATAGTTGCCGTCGGGGTCGATGTATTTGTAGGGGTTATTGTTGGTGTAGGTATAGCGATTGAAGCTGTGCAGGTTGTCTTCTTGAAAACCGACCGGGTCGACCCCCATGAACCTGCCCAATACCGGATCGTAGTAGCGGGCACCCATGTACGACAGGCCGGTATTGTCTTCATGTGTCTTGCCGTGGAAACCGATCTTGTTAGTGTTGCTGGCGGGTGAGTGGCTCAGTTTTTCGCCATACGGTTTGTAGTTTTCTTTCCACAGCAAATTCCCAGCGGCGTCCGTGGCGGCCAGCGGGCTGCCCGATATATCGTTGTGGAAATACGTTGTGGTGCCGGCGATGGCTGTTTGGGTCATCGTCAGTACAAGCAATATGGCGGCAAACTTCTTGCCCAGCCGTTTGAGCGCTTCCATGCATGTCGCTCCTGTAAGCGGGTTCATGGGGTGACCTCCTGCGCGATGCGTTTGTCACCCAGGTAAATGTATTCGGTCAGACGGCCTTCCTCCAGCTCTATCAATGGCTTGCCCTTGGAGTCATGCATCTCGTAAACCTTGACGCCAGCGGTGGTAACGCTGCTTCGTAGATTGAGGGCGTCGTAACGGTACTCGACCTTGCTCTGCGGGATTGCACAGTTGATGCAAACAAGGTTTGGCACGCTGTCGTAGGTGTAAGTGTTGCCTGTGCTACTGCTCACATTGCCATAGGCGTCGTAGTCATAAGTGCCGGCCCGCAGGCCGCTGACGGTACTGAGGCGGTTGTGTGAGTCGTAGTGGTAGGCCAGGCTGGATTGACCGAGGGTTTGCTGAAGGATATTGCCGTCACCGCTATAAGTGATGTGGCCTTCCCCCCAAAACCCGGCGACCGTGCTCAGGCGGTTGATTGCGTCGTAACCCAGGGTGCGGTTGAAGCTGCTGTCGGTGGTGTCTCGAATCGTCGCCAGATTGCCACTGCCGTCATAGGTGTAGCTGCTGTCCAGGTACATGGCGCCGGCTGCATTGCGGGTACTGAAATGGGCTGGCCATAGGCGAGCGTCCTGGCCGTAGCTGCTTACTGTACCGTTGGCGTAGGCAAGTTGTCGGACCAGGCCCGAGGGCCAGTAGCTGATAGCGTCAATGAAACCGGAGACTGTGGTTGGTCGTCCCAGTACATCCGGCGTGTAGCGCACTACGCGACCCGACTGTGGGTAGGTGATGCTGCTGAGCTGGTTGAGGCCGTTGTAGGCGTACATTGCTGTAAAGGTCTTGCCGTCGAGCGCGAGTGTTTCCTGGATCAGGTTTCCAGCGGCATCGTAGGCGAAACTGCGGTTGCCACCGGCTGCCGCGCTGGTGAGCAGTTTGCCGGTCTTGTCATAGGTGTTGCTGATGGCTGGGGTGTTGTCGGCGTAAACTGTTGAACGCAGGCGATTCTGTCCATCATAGGTGTAACGTGTGGTGCCGGACGCACCAACGGTTCGGGTGATCATGTTGCCGGCGATGTCGCGGCCGTAGAGGGTCACGCCGGTCTCCGGGTTGCTGATCGATACCAGGTAGCCAGCGCTACTGTAAGTATAACTGCGGGTAAAACCACCTTGGGTCACGGTGCTGATCTGGTCGCGGCTGTCGCGTGTCAGGACCAGGCTGGCGCTGGCGTCGGGCGCAGCAACCGCTATCAGGTAGAGTTGCTCTGGATCACCGTAGGCTCTGTAGGTGAACGTAGTGGTTTGGCCACGCTCATCGGTGATGGTTTTTGTGGCAGGCCCGTAGACTGTGTTCTGGACCGTGCCATCGGCGTTGCTCTGCTGGGTGACGCGGTCTAGCACATCGTAGCGATAGCGGGTACCGGTACTGGCATCAGGGTGGGACACGAAGGTTCGCCGCCCCAGCGCATCGTACTCGTAGAGTGTAGTGATGCCGCCCCGGGTCACACGGGTGACACGACCGAATGGGTCGTACTCGGTCGTTTCAACCAGACCACCCTGGGTGGCTGTCTTGCGGTTGGAGGTGTACACAATGGTTGTGGCTGTGCCCAGAGGCGGCGTTATCGACGTCACCCTGTTGAGCCCGTCGTATGTGTACCGGGTGGTGTGGGCTGCACCGTTGGTCTGGGTGATGATATTACCGGCGGAGTCCACCTCACGACTGAGTGTGATGCCTTCAGGTTGCGTCTCGTTCTGTGCGATATCACGTTTGTAGTTGCTGTAGGTGTAGAGACGGTTGCCGGGCATGAGCTGACTGGCCAGGTTGCCTTGGCTGTCGTACGTATAGTGAGTGCTCACGCCGTCACGGGTTAGCGAAAGAACCTTGCCATTGGCGTCCAGGGTGCGGGTGACCGAGCGAGCTGGAGAGGTTTCATCCTTCGGTCGACCGATAATCCATTTAACGGGGTCGTTGAAGTAGGTCAGTGTCGTGACGCGGCTGCCGCCGTTAGGCCCGCTTTCCGTACGCGTGCCAGGGTTTCCGAAGGCGTCATAGTTGCTATATTGAGTGGTGTACAACGTACCGTTGCGTTCGGCCACGTACTCTTGAAGGTCGGCTGCCCAGATCTTGCTGTCACTGACGATGCCAAGTTCATAGAGCTTTTCCTTAGCCCCTGATAGTTCGCGTCGTTGCCACTTGAATGTTTCTGAACTGCCATCGGGGGCTGTTCGTTTGGCGAGGCTGCCGACACTCCACAATGTGTTGTTGTAGGTGATTTGTCCTTTGTGCATGCTCGTCGCGATGGAGTAACCCGGGCCGATGTACTCATACTTCGTCACCCCCTCTGGTCCCGTTTCCAACGTGGTGTCGTATTTACCTGTTCCGCCCCGGGTGTACGTGTACGTCCAGCGCCCCCCCCGTGGAAAGTGAACGCTCTCTAATTTGTTCGTGGCGCTTGTAAAGTACGCTCTGGGACTTATAGTTTGAGCCGCTTTCGGTAAATATAATTTTCTTGTTTACGAAGGAGTAGCGATAATTTATCTTGCCCCCGTCAGGCTGCTCCAGCTCGATAAGTTTTCGTACACTGACGCGTGCATCATTCAATGGCGTCATGATGAACTCCAGCCCTTCACGCGAAAATACGCCAGGCTGGTATTTGTATTTCCAGGATTCTCCCGTCGGGCCGGTTACCTGATTCAATACCTTCGCATTCAACCGGTCTGCTGGGGTGTATTGATAGCGTACGGTGCGCTGGCTGTCGTCGGTGACGGTGAGCAGGCGCCCGGACGCAGCGTCATACGCGAGGTCGACGGTGCGACCGTCGCTGGCGGTGATTTTCGACAATACAACACTGAGATCCTCGTACAACGCGCCATCTTTGCCGTACACCAACGGACCATCGTAGGGTCCTGGGATGGTCCATTTGAATGGTTTTCCATAGGGCGTGTAAGTATACGTCACCCAATTGCCATAGGCATCGCTGGCCTTTTTTGCCAGAAAATAAGTTTCTGACAAATCGGGTTGCTGATAAACCGTGGTATCGAAGGCCGACCCGCCATCGTTGAAGCTGTAAAGCCCAATTCTTCTGTCGCTGTTGTAATTACCCATGTCGTAGGTAATTCCGTTGGGTGATGTCAGCGTCAGGTTCATGGCTTTGCACTGCAGGCGCCAATTGTTCTTGGTTCTGGCCTGGGAGGCAGCGACCGAATAGAGCGACATGTCGGTGCCGTCCGCGAGGCGCAGGCGCAATGACGGTGCAAATCGTGTGACGTTATGATTTGTGCCTTTGCACATATCCAGTGTCGGGTTGGCATAGTACATGGAGTACGGCCCGACATCGCTGATGGCATACGTGTTCTGTTGATAGATTTTCGGCGCTGCCGATAAAGTCCACCCAGGTCCTAGTGCTGTCCATTCGTAACTTTGTTTGTAAGAGCCTTGCAGGCCAGCCGAAAGACGATGTAAGTCGTACACTCGATGGATGGATATATCCAGCCCGCCTGCACCCGGTAGCGACAGGTCGGTGTGTTTGATCGTCAGGTTGCCTGAGTGAGGGTCGACACGGTCTACCGTGATCTGCCGTTGGACGCGTTCTTTGCTTGGCATCAACTCATCAAGGGAAGGGATTTCGGCGGCGACAGTTACAATCGAATAGAAGCTAAGAGAAATAGGCAGGCAACACCGAATAGCGGCAGCTGTAAGCATTGTTTTCAATGAGGAAAATCCTGTTAAGCAATTTATGGCTTGAGTGTGTCAAGTCGGTAACTGCCCTTCGTCCTTGAAGGATAATAGCGCTGGAGGAAGGGTCTGCGGTTGATGGCTTTTTGATGGTATCGAGTGCTCTCGCATCAATCAAATGCTGATGACTATTATTCGCATAAATTTGAGGGGGCATTGTGCTTAAGCCACAGTTGGCTGTTGTCGCTCAGCGTGACCTGGCGCACTTGGTGCTGGCCGAGGTAGGTACAGCCGAGGATCGCCAGCAGCGCCAGGCACAAGGTTTTCGGTTGGGGGGCAGACACCGGCCTCACCGCGATTTGCGGCAACACACCATGGTCTGACCGACCGGCGTTGGCAGCCTTGCGTGACCAACCACCGAGTGTGGTTATGCCACCCAGGCTTCCCGCAACCAGACATTCACCCAAAAAAGACCGCGACCAGCCCATCGCCAGCCGCGGCCAAAGCGGGGAAGCTCATTGCTGCAGCACAGTCGCCTGGTTGGCTGTACCAAACTGCTGGACAGTCGCGCTCATGTTCGCGCCACTCTGCTCAACCATCGCCTGGTTGCCCGACCCGCCCTGGGTCACATACGCCACGTTGACACCATCTGCCTGCTTGACGCTGGCCGAGTTGTTGTCACCATACAGTTGCCAGGTGTAGCTCTGGTTGCCACTGCCAGACTGCTCCAACTGGATGCTGTTGGACGTGCCGTTGCTGCTGCCGGTGGCGTAGTTGTCCGTGCCACGCTGGTCGGCAATCAGCAGGTTGTCGCTGCCGTTCTGTTCGAAGTACAGCTCGTTGTTGCTGTCGACCTGGGTCAGCTCGGCAGTGTTGCGGGCACCGTTCTGGTTCAGCCGCGCCAACTGCATCGCGCCATCCTGGGTCAGGTTGGCACTGTTGCCAGCCCCCACCTGATGCACCTCGGCGCGCTGGCTCACACCGAACTGGCCACCGGCCTTGTCGCCCTTCCAGTTGCTGGCCAGCACCTTGTTGCCGGTGCCGCTGGAACTGGCCGTCAGCACGTGGTTCTCGCCGCTCTGGTAGGTGAAGTGCACGTTGCCAGTGCCGGTCTGGTACAGGCTGGCGACCGAACCCAGCGACTCGTACTGGTCGGCATAGATGGCGTTGAGGTCACCCGCCTGGATGATCGTGGCCAGGTTGGACTCACCAAAGCTCTGGTCGATGATGCCTTCGTTGGTCTGCCCAGACTGCTGGATGTTCGCCTGGCTACCAAGCTGGGTGTCCTGCCACACCTCGGTGCTGTTGTAGGCACCGCTCTGGGTGATGCTGATGCTGCCGCCAACACCAGCGGTCTGGTCGCCGTAGGCCCAGTTGCCTTCGCCTTCCTGGTAGATGCCGATCTGTCCGTCGTTGTGGCCCTGGTGTTCGGCAGCACTGAAGTTGCCGTGCCGCTCTGGATGATCAGGGCATTGTTGCCGGCGCCGCCGAACAGCTGTTCGACATTCGCCTCGTTGCCGTCGCCGTACTGCAGGGTGGTGCCCTGGCTGCCGACCTGGCTGTCCTGGTACACAAACGAGAAGTTGGCGCTGCCTTCCTGCACCTGGGTGGCCTGGTTGGACTGGCCCAGCGACTGGCTGGCATGGGTGTTGTTGAAGCTGCCAACGGCCTGCTGGTTGATCCGGCTGGCACTCTCGAACAGCTGTTCGGCGTAGCCGGCGTTGTACTCGCCCTGGTGCAGTTGCTGGATCTGGGCACTGGCATTGTCCTGCAGGGCCGCGGAGTTGTTGCCCAGCCCGTACTGGCTCTGGCTGGTGCTGCTGAGGGGCGCAGCGCTCTGCTTGACCTCGGCGATGTTCTCGGTGCCGAACTGGCTCTGGGTGGATAGGCTGTCGTCGGCCATGGCCTGGCCGGCCAGGCCCAGGACAATGGCGGCGCTGAGGGGAGCGAGCTTGAACATGGTGATGCCTCCAGACAATTGACTAACGGTATTGGTTGACCTGCACGTGCAGACCATTGCCGGCCTGCACCACCGAGCTGGAAAGCCCGGTGCCTGCCTGCTGGATGGTCGCGCTGTTGCGGTTGCCGATCTGGGCGATTTCGGCCCGGTTGCTGCTGCCACTCTGAATGATCGATGCGCTGTTGCCGTTGCCCTGCTGGCTGATCGCGGCCATCAGGTCGTTGCCTTGCTGCAGGATGTACGCCTCCTGCGCACCGCCCGACTGCACGATGCGCCCCAGCAGCGCCTGGCCGTCCTGGCCGATGGCGGCACGGTTGGCCGTGCCGTTCTGGTCGATCATGGCCTGCTGGCCTGCCGGTACGCTGGCCGGCAGCAACAGCAAGGGTTCGCCCAGGTCGCTGGCAGGGGCGAGGTCGGCGTTGTCCATCAGGTCATCGGCCTGCACCGCCTGGCCGGTAAGGGCCAGGCAGAACAGCAGGGGGGCCAGGCGGCGCATGGGCTTTGCTCCGTTACTGCACAACCACCGGGACAGTTCGTAGCGTGCCCTGGCTGCTGCGGATGGTGGCGCTCGGCGCCGGAGTGGTGCGTGGGATGAAGGTGGTGCTGTTGTTCACCGTCAACCGCCAGCGGCCGGTCAGCGGTACCGTGGTGGTGCCCAGGGTGACCAGGCCTGCCGTGGTGGTGACCTGCACGGTGATGGTGTTGCCGGTAACCACCGAGGAGGTGCCGCTGATGTCCCAGTTGAAACGGTTGTTGGAGCGCGCCTGCACGGTGGCTGCGGTGACCGCGAAGGTTTCTGCTGGTGGGCGTGGCGATACCTGCACGCTGACGCTGGCGGTGTTCGACAGCGCCCCCAGCGCGTCGCGGGCGACGTAGCCGAAGCTGGTGCTGAACGCGGTGGTAACCGTGGCGGGTGGCGTGTAGGTCACCTGAGTGCCGCTGATCGCGACCGTGCCGCGCCCGGCCGGTGGCTGCGTGACACTGGCCACCGCCAGCGGCAGGTTGCCTTCGGGGTCGGTGTCGTTGGCCAGCACATTGATGCTCAATGGCACGCCCAGGGTGGCCACGCTGTCGTTGACGGCGGTCGGTGCGCGGTTGGGCGCGACGTTGACGGTGACCGTGGCCGGCGCTGCCGACTTCAGGCCTTTCTTGTCCATTGCGCGGTAGGTGAAGGTTGCCACCAGTGGTGCGTTGACCACTGTCGGCGGTGTATACACCACGGCGGTGGCGCCGCTGGCAGCCACGGTGCCCTGGCCGGTGGCCGGCTGGGTGAGGTCGCTGATGGTCAGTGGCAGGTCACCGTCCGGATCGCTGTCGTTACCTAGCAGGCTCAGGGTCAGCGGCACGCCAACACTGGTGCTGGCGCTGTCGGGCACGGCCACTGGCGCCTGGTTGTCGGCCTGGCTTGGCGCACTGCCGAGCACCAGCACCGGCTCGGTGTCACTGCCACCGGCGGCGGATTTCACCGTGACCGTGGCCGGTGGCTGCGCCAGATCGTTGATGGTCAGGCTTTGCAGGGTGCCGGCCTTGGACAGGCGCCCGTAGCCTTGTGCGACCAGGTCCGGCACCACCACCTCGTCACTGGAGCGGGCCTCGATCAGCAGGCGCTTGTTGCCCCAGTCATAGCGTGCGGTCTGGATCTTGACGACATCGCTGAGCTTGCCCGAAATCGCCGTGGGGCGGGTGCTGCCGGCCGGGCTGCTGGCGGTGAGCACCACCACCGCTGGTGGTGCTGTGTTAATCAGGTGCTCGGCGAAGAACAGGCCGTTGTTGTCCGATTGCAGGGTGTACTGGCAGGGCGAGGCCGGTGTGCCCGGCACCAGCGCCAGGGTTTCGCGCAGGCACAGGCTGGCGCTGTGGTCGGATTTGGCGAACACCTCGACGCGGGTGCCGGCCGAGGTGCGGCGGTAGCTGGCGCGGCGCATTTCCACCGCAGTTTGCGTGCGCGCATCCAGTACCTTGCCCGACAGGGTAAACAGGCTGGTCTGGATCACCCGGCCGCCTGGGCCCTCGATACGCACGAAGTTGGTATTGAACGGGCTGCCGGTGACCGCTTCGGTCAGGTTGGGGTCGCCAATGAAGGTCTCGGTGGCACCGGTATCCGGATTGATCTCGCTGTAGGGGCCGTTGACGCTGTGCAGGAACGGGCCGACGGCACCATTGAGGGCGCCGCTGAAGTTGCCCGGTGCGCCGATCCCCACATCGCGAGTGATGTTGATGGCACGCCGCCCCGGGGCTGTGACGTTGACCGTCTCGACGCCGTAGGGGTGGGTGATGGTGTACACGCCGGCGACCGGTACCGAGACCCGGATGCGGATGCGTGCAAAGCTCTGCTGGTCGCCATCGACCGGGTTTTCGGCAGCGAAGGCCGCTTCCAGGCCGGCGACGTAGGCGTCCAGTTCGAAGCCGCTGTTGCCGACCTGCGCGATCGCGGTTTCGGCCAGGTACCAGAACATCTCCGGTGGCCAGTTGTCGGGGAACACCAGCGGCAGGGCGTCATCGTAGATACCTGGCTCCGGCAGCAGGGTGCACATGTAGGCTGGCGGTACAGAGGCCGGCACCCGCGAGCTGGCCGCGCGCGACTGGCACAGTTCCAGCGACAGGTCGGTGCTGTCCTTGTACCACATGGGGTAGCGCC
This sequence comes from Pseudomonas brassicae, assembly GCF_010671725.1. Taxonomy (GTDB): domain Bacteria; phylum Pseudomonadota; class Gammaproteobacteria; order Pseudomonadales; family Pseudomonadaceae; genus Aquipseudomonas; species Aquipseudomonas brassicae. Next base: position 9,820 of record NZ_JAAHBU010000014.1, read on the forward strand.
CGGTGGCGAGGGTGTAGGGGCCGGGGTCGACCTCGGTCAGTGCCGCCCAGGCGGCGCCGCTCAGGGTAAAGGTGAGCCCGGCTGCGCACAGCGCCAGGCGTGGCAATTTGTTCATGCTGCCTCCTGCGACCGCAGTCGCTACGGGACGTGGCGTGGTCGGGCTCATGGCAGGATCACCACTTCTTCGCTGTCGCTGCCGCCGTTGCTGCTGGTCACCACGATCCGCGCCGGCGGAATCGGCGACAGCCCGGTGGTCAGGCTCTTGAGCGGCCCTTCGCCGCTGAGTGCGCCTACACCTGCGCCCTCGGCGGTAGTGGCGGTGAGCACCGGCGGGGTGATTTCGTCGCTGGTCGACGCGGTCAGGGTCAGTTGCCCCGATGACAGGCTGTACTCGGCGCGCTGAATGCTCACCAGGTCGGTCAATGGCAGGCTCGCGGTGGTGGGGGTGCTGCTGGGGATTGCCAACTGGTTGTCGACGCTCACCAGCAGTTGGCTGGGCAGGCTCGGGTTGAGTGCCGACTGGGCGTACCAGGCGCCGGTGCTGGTGCTTTCGGCAAAGGCCAGGGCCGGGCTCTGGCTGGCCAGGGTGACGCTGGCCGGCGGCGGCGGTGCCTGCACGAACAGGTCCTGCTGGGCCACCGGGTTGCCGTTTTCGCTGCGCCGCGAATAGGTGCTGCGCAGCGCGATCAGCGGGGTCGGGCGTACCACCGTGGAGAGCTTGCCGGAGATGGCGAACAGCGGGGTACGCAGGTCGATGCCATTGGGCCCCTCGATGCGCACGAAGTTGGTGTTGAACGGGCTGCCGGTGACCGCTTCGGTGAGGTTGGGGTCACCGATGAAGCGTTCGCTGGCACCGGTCAGCGGGTTGGTTTCGGTGTAGGGGCCGTTGACGCTGCGCAGGAACGGGCCGACGTCGCCCTTCAGGGCGCCGGTGTAGGTCTGCGGCGCGCCGATGCCGATGTCGCGGGTCATGTTGATGGCCCGGCGGCCGGCAGCCGGCACGTCGAACACTTCGACGCCGTAGGGGTGGGTGATGATGTAGGTGCCGGCCACCGGCACATCGACCCGAATGCGCACCCGGGCAAAACTGACCTGGTCGCCTTCGACCGGTTCTTCGGCGGCGAACGCCGCTTCGATGGCACTGCCGTAGCTCAGGTCGATGCCTCGGGCGGCATCCACCAGCGCGGCATCGGCGGTGAACCAGAACGCCTCGTCGGGGAAGTTGGTCGGGAACACGATGGGTTGGGCGATCATCGAACACGCCGGGGGGTGGGCACAGGCTGCACATGTACGACGGGGCGCAGGCGC
>NZ_JAAHBU010000140.1 GCF_010671725.1 Pseudomonas brassicae
GCCAGCGAAGGGGCCAGTAGTTACGCCACATCCACCAGCACAATCTCGCTGTCTTCCAGTGCCGTCACCCTGAGCACCTGCTCGTCTTCCACCGCCACCCCATCCCGGGCCTCGGCGCGCAAGCCATTCACCTCGATCACGCCCTTGGCCGGCACCAGGTACGCCCGGCGCCCCGCGTCAATACGGTACTCGGCGGTTTCGCCGGACTTCAGTGTTGCCGCCACCAACCGGGCATCGGCACGGATGCTCAAGCTGCCTTCATCGCCTTCACGGCCGCTGGCCAGGGTCACGAAGCCTTCGCCACGCTCACCTTTGGGGAACGGCCGCACACCCCACGACGGCGCCTGGCCCACGCTCTGCGGCATCACCCAGATCTGGAAAATGCGCGTGTCCACGTCCTCCAGGTTGTACTCGCTGTGCGTGATGCCGCTGCCGGCACTCATCACCTGCACGTCCCCGGCCTCGGTACGGCCTTTGTTGCCCAGGCTGTCCTGGTGGGTAATCGCCCCTTCACGCACATAGGTGATGATCTCCATGTCGCGGTGCGGATGCGGCGGGAAGCCGCTGCCGGCGGCGATCAGGTCATCGTTCCAGACGCGCAGGGTGCCCCAGTTCATGCGCTGTGGGTCGTAGTACTCGGCGAACGAGAAGTGATGATGGGCATCCAGCCAGCCGTGGTTGGCGTGACCCAGGGTGTTGAAAGGTCGCAGTTGCAGCATGATCGTCTCCTCGGTAATCAGGTTTATGGGGCCTATGATCCATCGAGCCAGTATCGATAAAAAGCGTAAATATCGGCTCAAAACAATCTACTTTTTGGATGTTAAGCCTGCGGTAGTTTCCCCGCTTCATCGCCTAATCCACTGATCTGCAAGCATTCGGCTGGCGATTTGGCGGCGATGGAGCGAACATGGCCGCTGATTGAAATCCTTACCGGAGTCGGTGTGTCTCAAGAGCGTCCCAAGCTTCCCTCGGATCTAACCCCGCCAGCGCAACTGCCCTGGGTCAAACGCCTGGCTGCGCGCCTGCTTGGCCGTGGCCTCAGCCGTTTGCAGGCGCAGCACCGTGACTCCTGGTTCCAGGGGCATGCCAACGGCCAGCGCACCGGGCATGCCGATGGCCTGCGCGAAGGCTACGAGGAGGGACGCGTGGACGGCTACGAGGCCGCCGCCAGGTGCTGGTGATCCGCGACATGCGCCCCGACGCGCATGCCGTGCCCGGCGTGGACGACGCGCTGTTCGACGACTGGCGCCTGCCGCTGAGCGCCGAGCTTAAGAAACGCTTCAAGGCCGATGTGGCCCAGCGCCTGCCGGCCCATGCCCAGCCCAGCGCGGCGCAATGGAAGATGATCTTCAGCGATACCCCGTCGACCTGCGTGATCGCCGGCGCCGGTGCCGGCAAGTCGACCTCGCTGGTGCTGCGCATCCTGTTGCTGCGCCACTACCTGGGCTTCGAGCTGGAGGCGATGACCGTGGTCACCTTCACCCGCGAATCGCGCAAGGACTTCATTGCGCGGCTGGTGCAGGTGTTCGCCCTGTGGCAACTGAACCTGAGCCCGCTGCAGGCGCGCGAGCTGGTGCGCACCTTCCACTCGCGCATCCTGCCGCTGGTGCGCAGCCTGCCGGGGTTCAGCCAGGTGCGTGCGTTCGAGACCCTGGGCAACGAGCAGCCGGGTGGCAGCGAGGCCGGCATCGACAGCAACCCGTTCGACCTGCGCATCAACGACGCCCAGCGCCTGCAACTGAACCTGTGCTATCGCGACCTGCTGGGCAGCAGCCCGCGCTTTGCCGAGCTGATCGCCGGGCTGCGCCGTGAAGCCCTGCAGCTCAAGGCGCTGGACCGCGACCACCCCGATGTACAAAAGCGCGTGGCGGTGACCCAGTTGTCATCCGGCCGTGACGAAGAGCTGTGCGATGTGATCGAAGACTTGTGGTTCCAGGCAGGCGCCTGGCCCATCAAGGGTATCGAGCCCAGCCGCGAAACCGTCGAAATCAACGGCAGCCGTTTCCACTTCCATGGCCATATCGCCGAGCTCGATGCCTGGGTAGTACTGGGCTTCGACCCCAAGGAAAACCAGCAGTACAAGCGCCCCGGCGCCAAGTTGCCGGTGTGGGCCGAATGGGTAATCAAGCGCACGCTGTTCCAGGCGTTTTGCGACAAGCCGGTAATCTGGCTGGAAAACTACGCGGCGGCCAAGCGCCTGACCGCTTCCCTGGCCGGCGATGCAGTGGCCGGGCCGGGCTTCGACTACAAGGTGAAAGGCGAGTTGGGGGCCGCGCCGCTGCTGGACGCCTTTGTCGGCGCGGCGGGTTTCATCGAGAACCTGGGCCTGGACGTCAGCGTGGCGGTGGGCGGCATGAGCTTCGCCCAGGGCGATAGCGACGCGCAGTTCTTCGAAGCCTTGAGCCTTTACTGGAAGGCGCTGCACGCCCACCTGCTGGCGCAGTCACCGCCGGTGATGAGCTACAACTGCATGTTCGCCCTGTTCGGCGAGAACAATCCGGAAAACCTGCGCCTGTTGCCCGACCCGGTGCTGCGCCCGCTGGCACACCTGATGATCGACGAGTTCCAGGACGTGTCGCCGCAGATCGTGTCGTGGCTGCGCGCCTGCCTGCGCGAGATTCGCCGGCGTGGCCCGGCGATGCACGTGGGGCAGGTGGCGCAGCATTGCTCGCTGCTGTGCGTGGGCGATGACTGGCAGTCGATCTATGGCTGGCGCGGCAGTTCGCCCAAGTACTTCATGGAGTTCGCCAAGCAGTTCGTCGCCCCCAGCAGCACCCGCGTGATGCTGGCCGACAACTACCGCAGCCACCAGCACATCATCGATGCTGCCGAACACATCGTCAGGTCTGCCCCGGCGATTACCGGCAAGAAGGCCCGCGCCTGTGGCCCGGCAGCCGAACAACCGGTACCGGTGATGGTCATGGAGCGCGACGAAGCCACGTTGGCCCAGCAGTTGATGGACCACTACCGCGATGGCGAAACGGTGATGCTGCTGTACCGCAAGAGCGTCGACAAGTCAGTGATTGCCGAGCACCTGCAGCCGTTGCTCAACCACGAAGCCAGTCTGCCAGCCGCCCAGCGGCGTTTCCGTCAGCTGACCTATCACAGTGCCAAGGGCTTGCAGGCCGATGCGGTATTCATGCTCGGCGATTGCCAGCACCTGACTCGCTCACCCTACAAGAACCAGGTGTACCGCCAGGCCGGGCTGGGCCGCGTCGGTGACCCCGAAGCCTACGACAACGCGCAGAAAGACGAGATCCTGCGCCTGGCCTATGTGGCGATCACGCGTGCGGTCAAGCACTGCTACTGGCATGTGGAGACCCCGACCGGGGAGGCGGCGAACCTGCCCCGGGCGTCTGTTCAGGTGGACGCGAAGAAGGCGTTCTTCGAGGACCTGCGCGTAGCGCAGCCTCAGGACGCCTCGCGGTAGGGGTTGCGCGGGTCGTGCAGCCAGTCCAGGAACGGCTTGCCGGTGTCCTGGGGGACCATCTCGATGCAGTCTTGCACCGGGCAGGTGATCTGGCACAGGTTGCACCCCACGCACTCGGCGTCGATCACCTCGTACAGATGGCCGCCGCCTGGTTTGTCGAGGCTGGCGATGGCCTGGTGCGAGGTGTCTTCGCAGGCGATGTGGCAGCGCCCGCAACCGATGCACGCCTGCTGGTCGATCCTGGCGATCACCTGGTAGTTGATGTCCAGGTACTTCCAGTCGGTGGTGTGGCCCACCGCGCGGCCGCTGAAGTCCTGCAGGGTGCGGTAGCCCTGGCTGTCCATCCAGCGCGAGAGGCCGTCCTTCATTTCATCGACGATGCGAAACCCGTGCAGCATGGCGGCGGTGCACACCTGTACCGCGCCACACCCCAGTGCGATGAATTCGGCGGCATCGCGCCAGCTGCCGATGCCGCCGATGCCGCTGATGGGCAGGCCGCGGGTGGCTGGGTCGCGGGCGATCTCGGCGACCATGTTCAGCGCGATCGGCTTGACCGCCGAACCGCAGTAGCCCCCATGGGTACTGGCTTCGCCGACGATGGGCAGGGCGATCATGCGCTCCAGGTCCACGCTGGTGATCGAGTTGATGGTGTTGATCAGCGACACCGCGTCGGCGCCACCCCGATGCGCAGCCCGGGCTGACTGGCGGATATCGGTGATATTGGGCGTGAGCTTGACGATCACCGGCAGCGAGCAGTAGGTCTTGCACCAGCGCGTGACCTGCTCGACGTATTCCGGCACCTGGCCGACCGCCGCGCCCATGCCGCGCTCGGGCATGCCGTGGGGGCAACCGAAGTTCAGCTCGATGCCATCGGCACCGGTGGCCTCGACCAGCGGCAGGATGGCCTTCCAGGATTCTTCGACGCAGGGCACCATCAGCGACACGATCAGGGCACGGTCGGGCCAGGCCTTCTTCACCTGGGTGATTTCCCGCAGGTTGATCTCCAGCGAGCGGTCGGTAATCAGCTCGATGTTGTTGATCCCCAGCACTTCGCGGTTGGGCCCGTAGTGCGCCGAATAGCGTGATGACACGTTGACCGCGGCGGGGTCTTCGCCCAGGGTTTTCCAGACCACGCCACCCCAGCCGGCCTCGAACGCGCGGACCACGTTATAGGCTTTGTCGGTGGGCGGGGCGGAGGCCAGCCAGAACGGGTTGGGCGCCTTGATGCCAGCGAATTCGATCGACAGGTCTGCCATTTATGCGGCCTCCACAGTCAGGGTCAGTTGGGCATGGATCGCCTCGGCGGCGCGCTTGCCATGCTGCACGGCCTGTACGGTGAGGTCCTGGCCCAGATGCGTACAGTCGCCGCCGGCGTACACGCCCGGCAGGCTGGTGCGCAGATTGTCGTCCACGCGGATGCGCTCGCCGTCGCGCTCCAGCTGTGCGGCCTGCGGGTCACTCAGGGCCTGGTCGTCGAAAGCCTGGCCGATGGCCTTGAAGATGGCATCGGCGGCCAGCTCGAAGGTCTGCCCGGTGGTCTGCAGGCGGCCGTCCTTGAGCTGGGTGCGGGCAAAGCGCATGCCGCGCACCCGGCCCTGGTCGTCGAGCAGCACCTGTTCGGGCTGGGCCCAGGTCAGCAGGCGCACCTGGTTGGCCTTGGCAATGTCCTGTTCGTGCACGGTGGCGCCCATGTCCTCCAGCCCGCGGCGGTACACCAGGTTGACGTCGTGTGCGCCGAGACGGGCCATCTGTACCGCCATGTCGATGGCCGTGTTGCCGGCGCCCAGTACGATGCAGCGATCGGCCAGGGGCAGGCTCGTCAGGTCGTCGGCCTGGCGCAGTTCGCGGATGTACTCGGTGGCGCTGAGCATTCCGGGAGCACCCTCGTCGGCATGCCCAACTGACGGCTGGCGTTGAGGCCAAGCCCCAGGAACACCGCGTCGAACTGCTGCTGCAGCTCGCCCAGGCTGAGGTTGTCGCCCAACGCCTGGCCGTGGCGGATCTCGATGCCGCCGATCTGCAGCACGAAGTCCAGCTCCTGCTGGGCGAAGTCATCCACCAGCTTGTACTTGGCGATGCCGTACTCGTTGAGGCCGCCAGCCTTTTCGCGGGCTTCGAAGATCACCACGTCATGCCCATGCCAGGCCAGCCGGTGCGCACACGCAAGCCCGGCAGGGCCGGCGCCGACCACGGCAATGCGCTTGCCGGTACTGGCGGCGCGCTGGAAGGGGTGTTCGGTGAACGCGGCGTGGTCGACCGCGTAGCGTTGCAGCAGGCCGATCAGTACCGGGGCGCATTCCTGGGCGCTGTTGCGCACGCAGGCCTGCTGACAGAGGATCTCGGTGGGGCATACCCGGGCGCAGCTGCCGCCGAGGATATTGGCCGAGAGGATCTTGACTGCCGCGCCCTGCACGTTGTCCTGCTGCAGGTTGCGGATGAACGAGGGGATATCGATATCGCTGGGGCAGGCGTTGACGCACGGGGCGTCGTAGCAGTATAGGCAGCGTGCGCTTTCGGCGGCGGCCTGGCGTGCGGTGAGGGGGGGGGCCAGGTCAGTGAAGTGCGTGGCCAGGGTGGCGTTGTCTTCATGCGGATGCGGGAGGTGGGTCAAGGCGTTGATCACGGTAGTGGCCTCTTTGTCTTTCTAGTTAGATGGGCGCGGGTGCGCCCTTCGCTGGCAAGCCAGCTCCCACAGGGACCGAGCGTGTCTCGGGATGTGCACATACCTTGTGGGAGCTGGCTTGCCAGCGCAGCTCTTGATGTCAGCGCTTGACTGCAGACGGCCTGCACTGCTCGGCGCGCTTGCTCAGCAAGTCGAACACCGCCGGGTACGCCGGCCGTTCGACATAGCGCCCGGCACCGCGCTCGGCGCGCAAGTCGCCATCGGCCCACACCAGCTTGCCCTGGCTGATGGTATGGCTGGGCACCCCACGCACCGTCTTGCCTTCAAAGATGTTGAAGTCGACGTTCTGGTGGTGGGTCCTGGCTGAGATCGTGCGGGTGCCCTCGGGGTCCCACAGCACCAGGTCGGCATCGGCGCCAACCCGCAGCGCCCCCCTTGCGCGGGTAGAGGTTGAAGATCTTGGCGGTGTTGGTGGAGGTGAGGGCGACGAAGTCCTGCATCGACAGGCGGCCGGTGTTGACTCCTTCGTCCCACAGCACCGCCATGCGGTCCTCGATGCCCGCCGTCCCATTGGGTATACGGCTGAAGTCATCGCGCCCCGGCGGCTTTCTGCTCGGCGCAGAAGCAGCAGTGGTCGGTGGCGGTGGTGTGCAGGTTGCCGGACTGCAACCCCTGCCACAGCGCCTCCTGGTGTCCGCGCGGGCGAAACGGCGGGCTCATCACGTAACCGGCAGCGGTCTGCCAGTCGGGATGGCGGTACACGCTGTCGTCCAGCAGCAGGTGCCCGGCCAGCACCTCGCCGTACACCGGTTGGCCTTGGCCCGGGCGTAGGTGATCTCGTCCAGCGCTTCACGGGTCGACACGTGCACCAGGTACAGCGGCGTGCCCAGGGTTTCGGCAATGCGGATGGCGCGGCTGGCGGCTTCGCCTTCCACCTGCGAGGGGCGCGACAGCGGGTGCGCCTCGGGCCCGGTGATGCCCTGGGCCAGCAGCTTGCGCTGCAGGTGGTAGACCAGCTCGCCGTTCTCGGCGTGCACGGTGGGCACTGCGCCCAACTCCAGGCAGCGTTCGAAGCTGGCCACCAGGGTATCGTCGCGGCCATGATCGCGTTCTTGTAGGCCATGAAGTGCTTGAAGCTGTTGACCCCGTGCTGGCTGACCAGCTCGGCCATCTCTTCACGCACCTGCTCGCTCCACCAGGTGATGGCCACGTGGAAGCCATAGTCGGCCGCCGATTTCTCGGCCCAGCCACGCCACTGATGGAAGGCTTCAAGCAGCGATTGCTGGGGGTTGGGGATCACGAAGTCGATGATCGAGGTGGTGCCGCCGGCCAGGCCCGCAGCCGTACCGGTATAAAAGTCCTCGCTGGCCACCGTGCCCATGAAGGGCAACTGCATGTGGGTGTGCGGGTCGATGCCACCGGGCATCAGGTATTGCCCGCTGCCATCGAGCACCGTGCAACCGGCCGGCACCTCCAGATTGTCGCCAATCGCCCGGATCAGGCCGTCGGCGCAATACACATCGGCTTTGTAGCTTTCATCATGGGTAATCAGGGTGGCGCCACGAATCAAAAGCGTCATCACGAAGCTCCTCGCAGGCTTGACCGGTTTGTACCGGCTCTAGATTTTTGTAGTGACCGGCATCGGAGTAATCCTGGCAGTGCCGTCAAGATTTGAATCTAGTTGGCGATTCGGGATTGGGCAAGATTATTTTTTATAAGCTTATATCCGTCATAACTATCTGTATTTGAACGGTTTTAATTGATTTGCGCTGTGTGTGTGGCTTTTCTCAAGTCTTGCCGTGCTTGACAGGAAGCGTAAATGGTCAAGATTTCTCAGATCACCTGACCGTGATTGCCTTACTGCAGATGCAAGACGCCCGCGCCTCCCAGACGAGGTGCACATAACCAGAAAAGTGGAGCGGCCATGCACCAGACCCGATCGCAAGTAAGCGAGCGTGACGGCTTGTTCGAGCTCGACGCCGGCAGCGACGTCCTCAACAGCCCTCGCTACAACCACGACATCGCGCCGACCAAGGTCGGGCAACGCACCTGGAACAAATGGCACATCACCGCACTGTGGGTCGGCATGTCGATCTGCGTGCCCACCTACACCCTGGGCGGGGTGCTCACGGCCTATTTCGGCCTGACGGTGGGCGAGGCGTTGCTGGCGATCCTGCTGGCCAACACCATCGTGCTGATCCCGCTGACCCTCAATGCCTTCCCCGGCACCAAATATGGCATCCCGTTCCCGGTGCTGCTGCGCTCGTCGTTCGGCATCATTGGCTCCAACGTGCCGTGCCTGATCCGTGCGCTGGTGGCGTGTGGCTGGTTTGGCATCCAGACGATGTTCGGCGGCCTGGCCATTCACCTGTTTCTGGGCTCGATCTGGCCCGACTGGAAAGCCCTGGGCGGCATCGGCGAGGTCATCGGATTCATGCTGTTCTGGTGCCTGAACCTGTGGGTGGTGCTGCGCGGTGCCGAGTCGATCAAGTGGCTGGAAACGCTGTCGGCGCCGCTGCTGGTGCTGGTGGGCGCGGGGCTGCTGGTGTGGGCCTTGCCCAACGTGTCGATCAGCGAGCTGATGGCGCAACCGCCCAAGCGCCCCGAAGGCGCCAGCGTCACGGGCTACTTCTTTGCCGGGTTGACCGCCATGGTGGGCTTCTGGGCGACCTTGTCGCTGAACATCCCGGATTTCAGCCGCTATGCAAAAAGCCAGAAGGACCAGATTCTGGGGCAGATCTTCGGCCTGCCGCTGACCATGTTCCTGTTTGCCGCGCTGGGTGTGGTGCTGACTGCGGCGTCGGCCTCGCTGGTGGGGCAGACGGTGTCTGACCCGGTCAGCCTGATCGGGCATATCCAGAGCCCGATGTGGGTGGCGCTGGCCATGGCGCTGATCATCATCGCCACGTTGTCGACCAATACGGCGGCCAACATCGTCTCGCCCACCAACGACTTCCAGAACCTGGCGCCCAAATGGATCGGGCGCACCACTGCGGTGCTGCTCACCGGCCTGGTCGGCTTGCTGCTGATGGGCCATGAGCTGCTCAAGAAGCTGGGCCTGATCGTCTCTGAGGTGAGCCTGGAGTCGGTGTACTCCAACTGGCTGCTGGGCTATTCGAGCCTGCTCGGGCCGATTGCCGGGATCATGGTGGTGGACTACTTCCTGTTGCGCAAGCAGACCCTCGACCTCGCCGGGCTGTACCGCGACGACGTGTACCCGGCCTGGAACCTGGCCGGTTTCATTGCCTTCGGTGTGCCGGTGCTGCTGACCCTGATGTCACTGCACAGCCCGGCCTTCAGCTGGTTCTACGACTTTGGCTGGTTCACCGGCTCTGTGCTGGGCGGGGTGATCTATTACGCCCTGGGCAGCCTGAAGGGCGCCCGTGCCACCCGCCTCAAACCAACCGTGTAAACCCACGGCCCGCAGAGGCCGGCCATGCAGGAGATGCTCATGCAAACCCAGGACGTTCTGCAAAGTACCCAGGTACATATCAATGGCGAGCGCCTCTGGCAGTCGCTGATGGAACTGGCACAGCTCGGTGCCACGCCCAAGGGCGGCGTGTGCCGGCTGGCCCTGACCGATCTCGACCGCCAGGCCCGCGACCTGTTCGTGACCTGGGCCGAGCAGGCCGGTTGTACCGTGAGCGTGGATGGCGTGGGCAATATCTTCGCCCGTCGCCCTGGTCGCAACCCCGCGTTGGCGCCTGTGATGACCGGCAGCCATATCGATACCCAGCCCACCGGCGGCAAGTTCGATGGCTGTTTCGGTGTGCTTGCCGGGCTTGAAGTATTACGTACTATCAATGACTTGCAGATAGAAACTGAGGCTCCACTTGAGGTTGTAGTGTGGACCAATGAGGAGGGCTCGCGGTTTGCGCCGTGCATGATGGGCTCGGGGGTTTTTGCCGAAAAATTCACCCTTGAAGAAACCCTGGCCAAGGTCGACGCCCAGGGTGTGAGCGTGCGCGAGGCGCTGGATGCGATCGGCTACGCCGGTGCGCGCGCGGTCAGCGGGCACCCGGTGGGGGCGTACTTCGAGGCGCATATCGAACAGGGCCCGATCCTTGAAGACCAGCGCAAGACCATTGGCGTGGTGTTGGGCGCGCTGGGGCAGAAATGGTTCGACCTGACCTTGCGCGGGGTCGAGGCGCATGCCGGGCCGACCCCCATGCACCTGCGCAAGGATGCGCTGGTAGGGGCCAGCGCCGTGGTGGCGGCGGTCAACCGGGTCGCGCTGGAGCACCAGCCCCATGCGTGCGGCACGGTCGGTTGCCTGCAGGCGTACCCGGGGTCGCGCAACGTGATACCGGGCGAAGTGCGCATGACCCTGGACTTCCGTCACCTGGAGCCGGCACGGCTGGATTCGATGATTGCGCAGGTCAAGCAGGTGATTGTGGCGACCACGCAACAGCATGGGCTGACCTACACCCTGACGCCCACGGCCGACTTTGCGCCACTGTACTTCGACAACGGCTGTGTAGAGGCCGTGCGTGGCGCGGCACAGGGGCTGGGGTTGTCGCACATGGACATCGTCAGTGGCGCAGGGCACGACGCGATCTTTCTCGCCGAACTGGGCCCGGCCGGGATGATTTTTGTGCCGTGCGAAGGGGGCATCAGCCATAACGAGATCGAGAATGCCGATCCCAAGGACCTGGCGGCGGGGTGCGCAGTGTTGCTGCGGGCCATGTTGACAGCGGCGCAGGCGGTGGCGAAGAGGGAGGCGGCATAGGTGATAGATAAGATTAAATTTAATGCTTAACCCATTGATATTTAATGGTTAAATTTCAAAACTTAATGTTGTTTCTAGCGTGTATCTGCGGGTGTCTTCGCGGGCAAGGTCGAGTGGTGGCACCAGCACCTCGTTGATGCCACTGCGGTCTGCCGCCGAACCACCTGGGCTGATAACGCCGATCTGACAGGCCATGGTACGTTGGCAGCCTTGGGGCTCGGCTGCAGAAACACGCGTGCCGCGTTTTTTTGTCGATTGCTTGCCGCAGGCCATATAAACTGCACGCCACTTTGCTGGTCGCTACCTGAACCGGCAGCTGAAACAAGAGAGTCGAGATGGGCGCACAGTGGAAAGCCAAGCATAGAGAAGCAGCAGCCAACGCCAAGGGCAAGATCTTCGGCAGGCTGGCCAAGGAAATCCAGATCGCTGCGCGCAACGGTGCCGACCCGAGCACCAACGCGCGCCTGCGTCTGGTGGTCGAGCAGGCCAAGAAGGCCTCGATGACCCGTGAAACCCTGGAACGCGCGATCAAGAAAGGCGCCGGCCTGCTGGGCGATCAGGTCCAGTACCACGCCGTAACCTACGAAGGTTTTGCCCCGCACCAGGTGCCGCTGATCGTCGAGTGCCTGACCGACAACGTCAACCGTACCGTGGCACAGATTCGCGTGTTGTTCCGCAAGGGCCAACTGGGCGCATCCGGTTCGGTAGCCTGGGACTTCAACCACGTGGGCATGATCGAGGCCTCGCCGGCCAGCGCCGACGCCGACCCGGAGATGGCCGCGATCGAAGCGGGTGCCCAGGACTTCGATGACGGCGAAGAAGAGGGCTCGACCCTGTTCATCACCGACACCACCGACCTGGACGCCGTGCAGAAGGCCCTGCCGGAATTCGGCTTCACGGTGGATTCGGCCAAGATCGGCTACATCCCGAAAAACCCGGTCAGCGGGCTGACCGAGGAGCAACTGGCCGAGGTCGAAGAGTTCCTCAACGCCATCGACGACAACGATGACGTACAGAACGTGTACGTCGGGTTGGCGGGCTGATCCCAGCGCCCTGGGGCCTGCAATGGCCCCTTTGCTGCGCTGGCGATTACCCGGCCAGCGCCTGTTCGATCTGTGCAAAGTCCGGTCGTTCCAGTACCTGCGGCTGGACACAACGCGCCTGCAACGCTTCCCACGCTGGCGGCCGCTGCTCGCAGCGCGCCAGCAATTCCCCCAGCAGCACCCCGAACGCCCGCACCTCGATACGCTGCAATGCCGCCGCGGTCTGGCTGCCATCCTGCGGGTAGAACGACGCCGCACCGAAATCCCCGAGCAGTCCGTTGCCCTGTTCGTCGCACAGGATGTTGTGCGCGTACAGGTCGCCATGGGCCAGCCCGCGTGCGTGCAGGTGCGCGGCCACCGAGGCGATCGCGGCCAGCAGGCGAAGCATCTGGGCGCTGTCCAGTCGCTGCGCCGCCGGGTAGCAGTCGCGGGTACAGGACGCCAGGCTCGGCGGCGCGGCCAGGTTGAACCAGTGCGGGTCGACCAACGCCATCACCAGCCCCGGCAGGTGCTGCGGGTGGTTGTCGATACGGGCCAGCAGTTCGACCAGGTGAGGGTGCTTGCCCGCCGCGATGCATGCGCTCATTTCATTGAGCGGTGAGCCATCGCTGGTCATCTGGCCCTTGTACAGCTTGACGGCAACATCCTGCGCGGCCACCTGTGCGCGGTGGATGATGCCCGACGCACCCTGGCCCAGCACTTCACCCAGCACCACGGCTGGCCAGTCGATACGCGCACATGCGCCGGGCGCCCCTGGCGTACGGTAGCCGGCAGGCAGGGGGTTGCCGGCATAGGCCAGCCACGCCAGGTTTGGCATTGCCAGCAACCACGCCGGCAGCTCGCGCAACTGGTTGGCCGAGATGCGCAACAGTTCCAGCCGCTCGCAGCGGGCCAGGCTGGCGGGCAGGGTGCGCAACTGGTTGCCGGCCAGCATCAGCTTCTGCAGATGGCTGCAGTCGCCCAGGGCATCGGGCAACGCCTGCAGGCAGTTGTCGGTCAGTACCAGGGCGCGCAAGCGTGGGCCGAGTGCTTCGCCCGGCAGGTGGGCGATACGATTGCTCTTGAACCCCAGCATTTGCAGTTGCGTGCATTGGCCAACGCTGGCGGGCACCTCGGTGAAACGGTTGTTCGAACAGAACAGGATCTTCAGCCGATGCAGCCGGCCCATGTCTGCCGGCAGGCACTGCAGCGCGTTGTCGCTGAGGTTGAGCACTTCGAGGCTGTCGGCCAGGTCGAAGATTTCAGGCGGAAAATGTTCAAGCCCGCAGCTCAGGTCGAGGCGCGCTGTTCCAGCCAGGCGGCCGGCTTTGAGATCGTCAAGGGTGTGCATGAAGGCGGCGCATGGGCAAGAAGGACGGCCGGCATGATACCCGACTTAAGTCCCATGGCAGCCTGGCGATTGGCGTCCATACTCGATATTCGCCCTTTTAATAACAACAAAGTTCAGGGTTCCCCACTGATGACTTATCAGCACAGCTACGCGCGTTCCATCGACGATCCCGCCGCTTTCTGGGCCGAACAGGCTGACCACCTGGCCTGGTACCGCAAGCCGGTAAACACCCTCACGCAGAATGCCGACGGCACCCACCAGTGGTTTGCTGACGGGCGCCTGAACAGTTGCTACCTGGCCCTCGACCATCAGATCGAGCAAGGCCGGGGTGCGCAGACTGCATTGATCTACGATTCGCCGGTGACCGGCACCGAGCAGCGCTTCACGTATGTGCAACTGCGCGACGAGGTCGCGCGCCTGGCCGGGTTGCTCCGCCAGTTGGGGGTGCAGCAGGGCGACGGGGTGATCATCTACATGCCGATGGTGCCCCAGGCGGCCATGGCGATGCTCGCGTGTGCGCGCATCGGCGCAGTGCATTCGGTAGTGTTTGGTGGCTTTGCCGCCAACGAGCTGGCCCTGCGCATCGACGACGCCCGGCCCACGCTGCTGCTCACCGCGTCGTGCGGGCTGGAGTTCGAGCGGGTCATTGCCTACAAGCCGTTGGTGGACAAGGCCCTGCAGCTGGCTACCCATCAGCCGCGCAAGGTGTTGGTGCTGCAACGCCCGCAGGCCTGTGCCGAGCTGCTCGAAGGGCGTGATCTGGACTGGCAGGCCGCGCTGGCCACCGCCACTGCAGTGGCCCCGGTGGAGGTGGCGGCGGGCGACCCGCTGTACATCATGTACACCTCCGGCACCACCGGCAAACCCAAGGGCATCGTGCGTGAAAACGGTGGCAATGCCGTGGCGCTGAGCTTTGCCATGAAGCACATCTATGGCATGCAGCCGGGCGATGTGTGGTGGGGCATTTCCGATGTGGGTTGGGTGGTCGGGCATTCGCTGATCGTCTACGGGCCCTTGATGAATGGCTGCACCACGGTGTTCTACGAGGGCAAGCCGATTCGTACCCCAGACGCCGGGGCCTATTGGCGGGTGGTCGAGCAGTACCGGGTGAATGCGCTGTTCTGCGCCCCCACCGCCATGCGCGCGATTCGCAAGGAAGACCCCGAAGGCCAGCTGTTGCGCCGCCACGACCTGAGCTCGCTGCGCCAGCTGTTCCTGGCCGGCGAGAAGCTCGACTCCAGCACCCATCAGTGGCTGCAAGCAGCCAGTGGCAAGCCGGTGCATGACCATTGGTGGCAGACCGAGACCGGCTGGCCGGTAACCGCCCCGTGTGTAGGCCTGGAGGGCAGTGGCGTGCGCCATGGCTCCAGCAACCGCGCGGTGCCGGGCTATCACGTGCAGGTGGTGGATGACGAAGGGCATCTGCTGGGCCCTGGCGAGCAGGGTGCCATCGTGATCGCGCTGCCGCTGCCGCCAGGTTGCAGCCAGACGCTGTGGGGCGACCACGCGCGTTACCTGCAGGCCTACCTGCACAGTCATCCGGGTTACTACCACACCGGTGATGGCGGCTACCTGGACGAAGACGGCTTTGTCTACATCATGGGGCGCACCGATGATGTGATCAACGTCTCCGGCCACCGTCTGTCCACCGGTGAAATGGAAGACCTGGTGGCCAGCCATCCGGCGGTCGCCGAATGCGCAGTGGTCGGTGTGCACGACGAAATCAAGGGCCAGGTGCCATTGGCGCTGGTGGTGCTCAAGGACGGTATGCAGCTCACCGAGCAGCACCTGCAGGCCGAGCTGGTCGCCAGCGTGCGTGAGCAGATTGGCGCGTTGGCATGCTTCAACCAGGTGAGGGTGGTCAAGCGCCTGCCCAAGACGCGCTCGGGCAAGATCCTGCGCGCGGTACTGCGCAAGATCGCCGACCACCAGCCCTACACGCCGCCCTCGACCCTGGATGACCCGGCCGTGCTGGCGGAAATCGAAAGCGTGCTGGCGAACCTGGCACGCGCCGGCTGAAGGTTCAGCCCGTGCTGCCGGCAGGGCCCAGCGTGTTGAGCTGGCCCAGGCGGCTGCGGGTGCGCGCCAGGTCGACGGCGCTGCCACCCAGGCTTTCCCGCAGTGGCTGCTGGCCGATCAGCACCAGGTGCTTGTCCTGGTCGTACAGCACGTCCACCAGGTTGATGAAGCGCTGCTGGGCCGCGATCGAGCACGCGGAAAGGTCGGGCAACTGCTCGATGATCCAGTGGTCGAAGCGGCGCGCCAGCTCCAGGTAATCCATCACCGCCGTGGGTTGTTCGCACAGGGCGTCGAAGCTGAAGCTGACAGTACGTGCCTGGCTGAACAGGGCGTGCAGGTGCCGTTGGCCGACCTCCAGCCGCACCGCTTGAGTGCCCTGTGGCAGGTTGACGGCCTGGCGCTGCAGCGTGCTCCCGGGCCACAGGTAGTGGCCCTGGGTGAAGCGTTGATGGCTGCCGGCGGTGCAATGGCTGCGGTAGTCCTGATCTCCGCCGACCTCCATCACTTGCATGTGTGCCTTGATCAAACGGATCACCGGCTCGAAACGCTCATGGTAAAGCGAGTTGGGCAGCAGCCCCTCTGGCGCATAGTTGGAGGTCAGCAGCACGACTATCCTGCGTTCGAACAACGCCTTGAACAGCCCGCTGATCAGCATGGCGTCGCCGATGTCGTGCACGTGAAACTCGTCGAAGCACAGCACCTGGCAACCCTGCAGCAGTTCATCGAGGGTGGCCCCCAGCGCGTCGTCCTGATGGCGATGGGTGAACATGCCCTGGTGCAGCTGGGCGAAGAAGTCATGGAAGTGCAGGCGGCGCTTGTGGGTGTGCTCAAGCGACTGGAAGAAGCCGTCCAGCAACCAGCTTTTACCCCGTCCTACAGCGCCGTGCAGGTACAGGCTGCGTGCGTTGCCGGTATCCAGCCGCGCCGCCTGGTCGGCCATGCAGGCGATCACCCGCTGCTGGCCGTGGCTGAGGGTGTAGCCCTGCTGGGCCGCCTTTCGTCGGAAGTATTCGGTTACCTGGCCCACGCGCCGCGCATCACCTTGCGCGCAGGGGCGTGCAGCCAGGCGCTGGCGCAAGGCGCGCAGGCGGGAGCGGATCCAGGAGGGCGGCAAGGCGGTCAATCAGGGGCTCCTGAGGGGCGGGCGGGGTGCTCCGGCACACCGGGCGCGGCTAATGTACCGAATAGGGAGTTTCCCTGCCAGCACTGCGGGGTGTGTCACAAATGCGTAGGGCACTTCTTGTACCAGGTCTATACATTTCTGATCTGGCTGGCAGGTTCTTCTTCGACTGCTACCCTCTGCTTCAGATGAATCCTGTATTGCAAGGATGATGACGTGAAGGGATGCTCCTGGGCAGCGCTGGGTGGGCTGGTTATCGTAGGCAATGCCGCCGCCGCCGATTTCATGGTCGAGGTACGGGTTGATGTGCAGCGCGGTTGTCAGCTGGTGCATCAAGTCCGCGATGCCGGCGCACAGGCCCAGGGTGTCCTCGACTTTGGCCAGACCGCTCGGCTGAGCGACCCCGCCGGGCCACTTGGCAGTGTGCTGCTCAATCAGCGCCCGCCACGCCTGGAATGCAACCCCGATACGCTTTACCAGGTGCAGGTCGATGGCGGCCAGCACGGCGGTATCGGCGAGGTGCGCTACCTGGCCAGCAACCAACCGAATTCGCGGCCCATTCCCTACCGTCTGTACCAGGACCCGGCATGGCGCACCCCGCTGGCGGTGAACACTGCCCAGCATGCACGCGTGCCCGACTCGGGCACGGTCGAATTGCCGCTGTACGCGCGTATCGACGGCCTGGCCGAGGTGCCACGTGTCGGTCATTACTCGGATCTGCTCAAGGTGACCGTGACCTGGTGAGCCTGTGCACGCTAAAGGAACTGGCAGCATGAAATCATCACGCATTCTGTTGATCAGCCTGGGGCCATTGCTTGTCTGCCCCAGCGTCAATGCCGCGGTCAGCGGGCATATTCAGGCCCGCTTGGTGATCAGCGCGGCGTGCCAGATCAGCAATAGCCCGGCCGGCGCGTCGGTGGGCGGTGGCCTGGGCCTGCTCGATTTTGGCAGCCAGGGGCCGACCTGGACGCGTCCGATCAGCGCCAATCTGGATGAAAGCGCGGGCAATGGCAGCCTTCAGGTCAGTTGCAACCCTTCGGTACGCGCCTTCACCGTGAGCATCAACGGCGGCAGCAACAATGCCGGCGGTGTGCGCCGCCTGAGCAATGGTAGCGAGCTGATTCCGTATCAGTTGGCGGCCGACTCCAACGGCAGCGCGCGCTACGAGATCGGCCAGCAACGCAATTTCTCGATCAGCAGTGCTGCACAAATCCCCATCCCGATCTATGGCGCCGTGGTGGCACAGCCCAAAGCGCTGTCGGCCGGCATCTACCGCGACACCCTGATGGTGACCCTGGACTGGTAACAAACAAGGAGTGACTCATGCACCCTCACGTTTCCCGCATCCTCTTTGCCGGCCTTGGCCTGGCACTCGCGACGCAGGCCCAGGCGGCCACCGTCACCGGCACCATCACATCGACCCTGACCCTGACTGCGGCCTGTCAGGTCAACGGTTCGACGTCCACCACCGCAGTCAACTTCGGTACGCTGGACTTCGGTTCGCAGATTGCCCTGTTCAGCGAGGCCAGCAGCCAAGTGATCGGTGTGGGCGGTGGCGGTGCAATCAGTGTGCTGTGCTCGCCGGGCGCTGCGCCGGTACTCAAGGTGGGTGCCGGTGCGCATGATGCCGCCACCAGCGGTGGCACCCGGGCCATGGCCTTCAACACCAACTACGTGCCCTACGATTTCTACACCGACGCCGCGCACAACACCCTGCTGCCGATCAATGGCACGGTAGCCCTGGCGACCAGTACCGGCACCGCGCAGATCGTGACCTTGTATGGCCGCGCTGTGGGCAAGCCGGCGTTGCCACCCGGTGTCTACACGGACACGGTGTCGGTCGAACTGAGTTTTTGAGCCATGCGCCGGCTGTGCACCGGGCTGGTGCTGCTCGGCTGCGCACTGCCGTGGTCGCTGGATGCCGCGTTGCAGAGCACCTTTCAGGTCAGCGCCACGATCGCCGCCGGGTGTCTGGTGGTGGGCGGGGTCAGTAGCTACGGCAACCTGAACTTTGGCACGTACTCGGCGTTGGCGACTGGCGCCGCCACCACCCCGTTGGGAGGCACCACGGTGACATTGCAGTGTACGCCGGGGGTGGCGTTGAGCATGAGCATTGATGGCGGGCTCAACAACAGTTCGGGTACCCGCAATCTCAAGCGCAGCAGTGGCACTTCGCTGGTGCCCTATCAGTTGTTCCGTGATGCGGGGCTGTCCCAGGTGCTGGGTATCGGCCAGAGCGTGACGGTGAGTTACAGCGACCCGACGGCGATCAAGTTGCCGGTGTATGCGCGGGCACAATTGCCCGGCACGTTGCCGGCCGGTAGCTACACCGATGTGGTGCAAGTGGTGTTGTCCTGGTGAGGAGGGTTGCCAGGGTTGTATCAAAAAAGCCTAAGGAGACGGTGCATGGGGTGGTACGCGCGTGGTTCGCGAGGAATGGGCATTGTCGCAGCGGTTGGCGCATTGCTGGTTGCAGGCACGGCACAGGCGGCAACGTCGGTGTTGATCTGGCCGATCGATCCGGTGCTGGAAGCCGATCAGAAGGCCGGTGCGTTATGGCTGGAGAACCGCGGTGACACACCCGCCAGCCTGCAGGTCAGGGTGTTTGCCTGGCGCCAGGGCGAGTTCGACGACCAGTTCCAGGCGCAGCGCGAGATCATCGGCAGCCCGCCGGTGGCCACGCTGGCGGCAGGGCAGAAGCAACTTATCCGCCTGACCCGTACCGCGCAGTCACCGGCCGGCCAGGAACAGGCCTATCGCATCATCATCGATGAGATCCCCCCCGGCCTTGCCGGCCACCGACGCCAACACACCGCCCCAGGCCGCGATTCGCTTCCAGATGCGCTATTCGGTGCCGCTGTTCGTGTACGGCCAGGGTTTGTGGGGCAAGCCGGACGCCGACGGCAAGCGTGATGCCGCCGGCGTGGGCAAGCCGCGGCTGAGTTGGCGGCAGGTGTCGGTGCAGGGCAAACCTTATGTCGAGATCCGCAATGTGGGACCTGTGCATGCACGCCTGACCGATGTGGTGATGCAGCAGGGCAGCCAGAGCCGGCCGGTCGTCGAAGGCCTGCTGGGCTACGTGTTGCCGGGCGCGACCATGCGCTGGCCGGCGCCCACCTCGGCGTCCACGGCCACGGTGCTCAAGGGCCGGGTCAATGGCGTGGAGCCGGCCCAAACCATCAACCAGGGCCACTGAGTCCGACGCATGAAGGTGAAGTAGGGGTCAGGGAGGACCCGAATATGGTGGGACAGGGTGAGTGAGCAGTTCTCTGGCCAGTGCGCGCGGTCTGGCCCTGGCGACGGTGTTGCTGGCCGTGCCGGCCGGCGCGGGCGAGTTGCCGCCACCACCGGTGAGCCTGGAGGCCATTGCCGAGGCACCGCTGTACCTGGAGTTGCTGGTGAACCAGATGAGCAGCGCTAAGGTGGTGCTGGTGCACCAGCGCGCCGGGCGCTTGTACATGGCCAGTGCCGACCTGCAGGCAATGGGGGTCGAGCTGCCCGCTCAGCCGGGCCCCGAGATCGCCCTGGACAGCATCGACGGGCTGCACGCCGACTACGACAGCCAGGGCCAGCGTCTGCTGATCGATGTGCCCCCGGCGTGGTTGCCGAACCAGCGCATCGGCGATCCGTCGCGCTCTCCCGCAAGCCAGGCCCAGAGCAGCTTCGGCGCCTTGTTCAACTACGATGCCTACCTCAGCGATACCGATGATGGCGGCACATATCTGGCGGCATGGAACGAGTTGCGGATATTCGACAGCTGGGGGACTTTTTCTACCACCGGGCAATGGCGCCAGCAGCTGGCGGGCGCTGAGTTTGCGGATAGCCAGCAGGGCTTTCGCCGCTATGACAGCACCTGGCGCTACACCGATGAAGCCCGGCTGCTGACCTTCGAGGTGGGCGACGTGGTGACCGGCGGCCTGCCCTGGACCAGCTCGGTGCGCCTGGGCGGGCTGCAACTGTCGCGCGACTTCGCGGTGCGCCCGGACCTGGTGACTTACCCCTTGCCGGCCTTTGCCGGCGAGGCGGCGGTACCCTCGTCGGTCGACCTGTTCATCAACGGCTACAAGAGTGCCAGTGCCGACCTGCAGCCGGGCCCGTACACGCTGACCAATGTGCCGTTCATCAACGGTGCCGGCGAGGCGGTGGTGGTGACCACCGACGCATTGGGCCGACAGGTCTCGAGCACATTGCCGTTCTATGTCACCAGCACGTTGCTGCAGCAGGGCCTGGTCGATTTCTCGGTGGCCGCCGGCAGCCTGCGCCGTGACTACGCCATACGCGATTTTGCCTACGGGCCGGGTGTGGCCGCGGGCACCGTACGCTACGGCCTGACCGATTACCTCACCCTCGAAAGCCACGCCGAGGGCAGCGGGTCGCTGGCACTCGGCGGGCTGGGCGGCAACGTGCAACTGGGCAATTTCGGGGTGCTCAACACGGCCTTGAGCCAGAGCCGGTTCGATGGGCGCGGCGGCCAGCAACTGAGCCTGGGGTATCAGTACAACAACCGCTGGGTGGGCTTCAATTATCAGCGCCTGGAGCGCCACGGCAATTACGCCGACCTGTCGCTGGTCGACAGCCCCTACGTGCGCCTCAGCCAGCGCAGCGAACAGGTGACCCTGAGCCTCAATCTGCAGCGCTACGGCAGTGTGGGCGCAGGCTATTTCGATGTACGCGCCGCCGACAATTCGCGCACGCGGCTGGTCAACCTGAGCTGGAGCAAGGCGCTGTGGGGCAGCAGCAGCCTGTACCTGTCGGCCAACCGCGACCTGGACGACAGCCAGTGGGCGGTGCAGGCGCAACTGGTGATTCCGTTCGACCTGCATGGCACCCTGGCCCTGAGCCTTGAGCGCACTACCGAAGGCGAGAACCTGCAGCGGGTCAACTACAGCCGTGCGGTGCCTTCCGGCGGGGGGGTGGGCTACAACCTCGGCTATGCCGGCGGCGACCGCGAGGCCTATCGCCAGGCTGATCTGACCTGGCGCCTGCAATCGGTCCAGTTGCAGGCCGGGCTGTATGGCAGCAGCGACAACCTGACACGCTGGGCCGATGCCAGTGGCTCGGTGGTGGTGATGGACGACGGGGTGTTCGCTGCCAATCGTATCGATGATGCCTTCGTGCTGGTCAGTACCGGCGGGTTTGCCGATGTGCCGGTGCGTTACGAGAACCAGCTGGTGGGGCGTACCGACAGCCGGGGGCACCTGCTGGTGCCGTACAGCAGTGGCTACTACCGGGGCAAGTACGAGATCGACCCGCTGCAGCTGCCGCCCGATGTGCGCAGCCCGAACGTCGAGCAGCGGGTGGCGGTACGCCGTGGCAGTGGCTACCTGCTGGAGTTCCCGTTGCGGCGGGTGCTGGCGGCCAGCCTGGTACTGGTCGACAGCGCGAACAAAGAGCTGGCCCTGGGCAGCCAGGTCCGGCATGAGCAGAGCGGTGCGGTGGCCGTGGTCGGCTGGGATGGGCTGGTGTACCTGGAAGACCTCGCCGAGCACAACAGCCTGGTGGTGCAGAAGGCCGAGGGCGGCAGTTGCCGCGTGCAGTTCCAGTTGCACGCCCAGCCAGACCAGGTAGCGTTTCTCGGCCCGCTGGTGTGCCAGTGAAGCGCTGCGCCGCTGGCCTGCTGGTGCTGCTGGCGGCGGGCCAGGTATCGGCGCAATGTGCGGTGGTGGCGACCACGCCGGCGACATTCGGCTCGGTCAGTTCGACGCTGGTACGCACGGACATCCAGTCGACCTCCACGGCCAATGCGGGGCTGGAATGCAGCGGCTCACTGTTGAGCCTGTTGCGCTCGAATGACTACTTCAAGGCGACGTTCAGCTCCACCACCAGCAGTACCGGGCTGGTAGGCCCCACCGGTGATGTGATCAGCTACACCCTGTACGCCAACAACAGCACCAGTTATCCGATTACCCGCGGTGTCGCGTACGACTTTGCCCGCAATGGCATCATCGATGCGCTGGGCTTGCTCGGGGGGAGTACGCCCAAGACCGTGCCCCTCTACATGAAAACCATCATTGGTGCCAACGTCGCGGCTGGCCTGTACCGCGAAACCCTCACCGTGGCCTGGGACATCGACTACTGCTACGGCATCGGCCTGGGCAACGCCTGCCTGGGGCGCCAGCAACTGGCGTTGAGCACCAGCCTGACCATCAGCCTCACCGTCACCAACGACTGCCAGATCACCACCCCCAACATCGTGTTCGGTACGGCACCGGTCGTCAGCGGCTTTGCCACCGTCAACCAGAGCATCAACCTGTCCTGCACCAAGGGCAGCAGCTACACGGTGGGGCTCAATGACGGGCTGAACGTATCGGGCGGTCGCCGCCGGATGAAGTCACCGGCCAACAACTACCTGGCCTATGACATCTACAAGAGTGGCGGCAGTGTGCGCTGGGGCTCGACCAGTGGCGCGCGCCGCGCCAGTGGCGATGCCGACGTCAACCCTGGCCAGGGGGCCGGCGGCGGGGCGGGGGTTGGCGCCCAGATATTCCATTACAACGCCAAGGTCTACACCGACCAGGCCACACCACCGGCGGCCACCTATACCGACAGCGTGGTGCTGGACGTGCTGTTCTGAACCGCGGCCCGCAAGGTGCTCCCCCAGTAGAGCAGTGCCACACCGTTGAGTGCTGCACCCAAGGCACATACCAGCAGCCAGCCGCCCCAGGCGTAGGCCACGGTCGAGGCCAGCGAGCCCAGCGCACTGCCGATCGAGTAGAACAGCATGTAGGCGGCCGTGAGCCGGCTGTGGGTCTCGGCCGGCAGCCGGTAGATCAGGCTCTGGCTGGCCACGTGCAGGGCCTGCAGGCCCAGGTCGAAGACCACCACGCCCAGCAGTAGCGCCCATAGCGACTGCTGGGTCAGTGCGATAGCGCCCCACGCAGCGATCATCAGCAGCAACGAAATGCCGCTGACCCATTGGCCCCGCCCGCGGTCGGCCAGGCCTCCG
>NZ_JAAHBU010000141.1 GCF_010671725.1 Pseudomonas brassicae
CCGGGCGATGCGCGCAAGGCCGCGCAGGCGGCGCTAGCCAGCGGCATCAACAACCCGGCGCTGCACGCCGAGGCCAAACCCCCGGCAGCCGGCGCACGCCGCGCAAGCGCGACACTGACGCCCTACCAGAAAGCCTACCCGCTGGCCAAACGGGCGTATGAAGCGCTGAACGCCGACCGACCACAGGACGCCCAGCGCGACGCCGAGCAGGCGTTTCGCATCGACCCGAGCCAGGGTGCCTGGGCACTGTTGTGGGTCGATGCACTGGAAAACCAGGAAAAATGGAGCCAAGCGTCCCAGGCGGCCGCTACCGCCATTGCCCTGGGCGCTCCGAACCGTGGCGACCTGGAGGGCCGTCGCCAGGCGCACAGCCGCCACCACGCGGTGAGCTCCGCACAGCGGGCCTACCAGGCACTGGCGCAGCAGCGCAACGCAGAGGCGCAAAGCCTGGCGCGCGAAGCCATTGAACTTGCTCCAGAAGTCGCCTCCTACCGGCTGCTGCTGTTGAGCACCCTGCTTCAGGAGCATGCCTACGCAGCCGCCGAGACAGCCGCCACCGAAGCACTTGCCGAAGACGATGAAAACACCATCATGCGTGTCTGGCGTGGCTACTTGCGACAGTTGCAGGGCCACCCGCAGGCGGCCAGGGAAGACTTCGACGCCGTGCTGGCGCAAGACTGGCTCGACGAAGAACAACTGCGCAATGTGCGCCTGATCGCCATCGACGCTGCGCTGGCCGACAACGACAGCCAACGCGCAGCAGGCCTGCTCGAACCCTTGAGCAGCGATGACGAGGCCGCCAACACGCGACGCAAGCAACTCAAGCCGTCGCGCCAAGCGCCCAAGGCCCTGAACACCACGCTCTACCCGATGCCGAGCATGTCGTGTACAGACGGCTTTTATGGCACCCAGTGCGAACTGCTGCCCGCCGATACCCAGCCCGGCACTCAGGACAACGCCACCCAGGCCTACGCGGCCTATGCACGCCAGGCGTATGCCGAGGCAATCACTCAGGCGCGCCTGGCGGCCGCACACAGCCCCGGCAACGCCGAACTGCAACGCTTGCTGACCACCACGCTGTCGGCAGGTGACCAGCTGCAGATGCGCGAAGCCGCGCAGCGCTTGTCGGCAGCACTGGCGCAAGACCCGCAAAACACCGACCTGCTGATGCACGTGGCTACCTTTACCAGCGCATGCGCCAGCCGGGCCTGGCCCTGGAGGATTTTCGTGCGGCCAGGCGTACCGGCAAGGCCGCCCCTGGCGTGGTGCTGGATGAGGCCTATGCCATGGCGGCGATGGGCGACAACCCCGCGGCGGTACGCCGGCTGCGCCATGCCATCGACATGGATGATGCCGGCACCCTGGCGCTGGACGGCGAACGCGAGATCGAGTTCTGCGAACACGACCGCCCCACCGTCACCCTCGACGCCCACGGCCCGCTGAGCATCGAGGTGGAGGCGGTGCTGGCCTATGCCGCGCGCCATCGCCTGCTGGCGGTGGGCCGTGAACACCCGCAACACCCTGCGAACCATCCGTGCTGAGACAACCCTGGAGAACAACAAGATGTCCACTCACCTGAGCACCGAACAACTCCTGCATGCCTACCAGGTCATGCGCACCATCCGCGCCTTCGAAGAGCGCCTGCATGTGGAGTTCGCCACCGGCGAGATCCCCGGCTTCGTGCACCTGTATGCCGGCGAGGAAGCCTCGGCCGCCGGGGTCATGGCGCACCTGCGCGACAGCGACTGCATCGCCTCCAACCACCGCGGCCACGGCCACTGCATCGCCAAGGGCGTGGACGTGCACGGCATGATGGCCGAGATCTACGGCAAGAAGACCGGCGTGTGCGGCGGCAAGGGCGGCTCGATGCACATCGCCGACCTGGAGAAGGGCATGCTCGGCGCCAACGGCATCGTCGGTGCCGGCGCACCGCTGGTGGCCGGGGCAGCGCTGGCTGCCAAGCTCAAGGGCACCGACGACGTCGCCGTGGTGTTCTTCGGCGACGGCGGCTCCAACGAAGGCGCGGTGTTCGAGGCAATGAACCTGGCCGCGATCATGAACCTGCCGTGCATCTTCGTCGCCGAGAACAACGGCTACGCCGAGGCCACCGCATCGAACTGGTCGGTGGCGTGCGACCACATCGCCGACCGCGCCGCCGGCTTCGGCATGCCCGGGGTGACCATCGACGGCTACGACTTCTTTGCCGTGCACGAAGCCGCCGGCGCTGCCATCGAGCGCGCACGCAGTGGCCAGGGCCCGTCGCTGGTGGAGGTCAAGCTGACCCGCTACTACGGCCACTTCGAAGGCGACGCGCAAACCTACCGTGCCCCGGACGAGGTGAAGAACCTGCGCGAGACCCGCGACTGCCTGATGCAGTTCCGCCAACGCACCACCCGCGCCGGGCTGCTCAGCGAAGCGCAGCTTGATCAGGTGGATGCCCAGGTCGAGGACCTGATCGAAGACTCGGTGCGCCGCGCCAAATCCGACCCCAAACCGCAGCCTGCCGACCTGCTCAGCGACGTGTACGTCTCGTACTGAGCCAGCCGCCCCCTACAACAAGAACAATCGGAGAATCATCATGGCGAGAAAAATCAGCTACCAGCAGGCCATCAACGAAGCCCTGGCCCAGGAAATGCGCCGCGACCCCACGGTATTCATCATTGGCGAGGACGTGGCGGGCGGTGCCGGTGCACCGGGTGAGAACGACGCCTGGGGCGGCGTACTCGGTGTCACCAAGGGCCTCTACGGCCAGTTCCCCGGCCGCGTGCTGGATGCCCCGCTGTCGGAAATCGGCTATGTCGGCGCGGCAGTCGGCGCCGCCACCCAGGGCCTGCGCCCGGTGTGCGAACTGATGTTCGTGGATTTTGCCGGCTGCTGCCTGGACCAGATCCTCAACCAGGCCGCCAAGTTTCGCTACATGTTCGGCGGCAAGGCGGTGACCCCGCTGGTGATGCGCACCATGGTCGCGCCGGCCTGCGCGCCGCCGCCCAGCATTCGCAGATGCTCACCTCGCTGTGGACCCACATCCCCGGCCTGAAAGTGGTGTGCCCGTCCTCGCCCTACGACGCTAAGGGCCTGCTGATCCAGGCCATCCGCGACAACGACCCGGTGATCTTCTGCGAGCACAAGCTGCTCTACGGCATGCAGGGCGAGGTGCCGGAAGAGGTGTACACCGTGCCGTTCGGCGAGGCCAACTTCCTGCGCGATGGCGACGACATCACCCTGGTGACCTACGGGCGCATGGTTCACCTGGCCATGGAGGCGGCCGCCAACCTGGCACGCCAGGGCATCGACTGCGAGGTGATCGACCTGCGCACCACCAGCCCGATGGACGAGGACAGCATCCTCGAAAGCGTCGAGAAGACCGGGCGCCTGGTGGTGATCGACGAAGCCAACCCGCGCTGCTCGATGGCCACCGACATCAGTGCGCTGGTGGCGCAGAAAGCCTTCGGCGCGCTCAAGGGGCCGATCGAGATGGTCACCGCGCCGCATACCCCGGTGCCGTTCTCTGACGCGCTGGAAGACCTCTACATTCCCACCGCCGCGAAGATCGAGGCCGCCGTGCACACGGTGATGCAAGGGAGGAACGCGGCATGAGCCAGATCCACACCCTGACCATGCCCAAGTGGGGCCTGTCGATGACCGAAGGGCGCATCGACACCTGGCTCAAGCAGGAAGGCGAGCACATCAGCAAGGGCGACGAGGTGCTGGATGTGGAGACCGACAAGATCTCCAGCAGCGTCGAAGCGCCATTCAGCGGCGTGCTGCGCCGCCAGATCGCCCGCCCCGACGAAACCCTGGCGGTGGGCGCGCTGCTGGCGGTGGTGGTCGAGGGCGACGCCAGTGAAGACCAGATCGATGCCGTGGTGCAGCGCTTCCAGGCCGAGTTCGTGCCCGGTGACGGCGCCGAGCAGGACAGCGGCCCGGCGCCGCAGAAGGTCGAACTGGACGGGCGCCGGGTGCGCTACTTCGACCTCGGCGAAGGGGGTACGCCACTGGTGCTGGTGCACGGTTTCTGCGGCGACCTGAACAACTGGATGTTCAACCATCCGGCACTGGCGGCCGAGCGTCGGGTGATCGCCCTCGACCTGCCGGGGCATGGCGAATCGGACAAGCAGTTGCAACACGGCGACCTGGACGAATTGAGCCGCAGCGTGCTGGCTCTGCTCGACCACCTGGACCTGGAGCGCGTGCACCTGGCCGGGCACTCGATGGGCGGTGCGGTGGTGCTGAACCTGGCGCGGCTGGCGCCGACCCGGGTGCAGTCGCTGTGCCTGATCGCCAGCGCCGGGCTGGGGCGCGAGATCAACGGCGGCTACCTGCATGGCATCGTCACGGCCGGCAACCGCAATGCCCTCAAGCCACAGATGAGCCAACTGTTCTCCGACCCTGCGCTGGTAACTCGCCAGATGCTCGAAGACATGCTCAGGTTCAAGCGCCTCGAAGGCGTCGACAGCGCCCTGCAACAACTGGCCGAGGCCCTCGCCGCCGGCGACGTGCAGCGTCACGACCTGCGCGCGGTGGTGGCGCAGCAGCCGACGCTGGTGCTGTGGGGCAGTGACGACGCGATCATCCCGGCCACGCATGTCGATGGCCTTGCGGCCGAGGTCGAGATCCTGCCGGGCCAGGGCCACATGGTGCAGCTGGAGGCTGCCGAACAGGTCAACGCGCGCCTGCTGGCGTTCCTGCGCGCGCACTGATTACCGCCGCGCCGTCGCCCCTGCGGCGGCGCTTTCCGTGAACTGCTGGGAGATAACAATAATGAATGACCTCTCCAACCCCGTGGGCAGCATGCGCGCCGCCGTGTGGCATGGCCGCCAGGATATCCGCGTCGAAAGCGTACCGTTGCCCGCCGACCCGCCGCCGGGCTGGGTGCAGATCAAGGTCGACTGGTGTGGCATCTGCGGTTCGGACCTGCACGAATACGTGGCCGGGCCGGTGTTCATCCCGGTCGAGGCGCCGCACCCGCTCACCGGCATCCAGGGCCAGTGCATCCTGGGCCACGAGTTCTGCGGCGAAATCCTCAAGCTCGGCGAGGGCGTGCAGGGCTACGCCGTGGGCGACCCGGTGGCGGCCGACGCCTGCCAGCATTGCGGCACCTGCTATTACTGCACCCATGGCCTGTACAACATCTGCGAGCGCCTGGCGTTCACCGGTCTGATGAACAACGGTGCCTTCGCCGAGCGCGTCAATGTGCCGGCCAACCTGCTGTACCGCCTGCCCGAAGGCTTCCCGCGCGAGGCCGGGGCGCTGATCGAGCCGCTGGCGGTGGGCATGCATGCGGTCAAGAAGGCCGGCAATCTGCTGGGCCAGACCGTGGTGGTGGTGGGCGCCGGTACCATCGGCCTGTGCACCATCATGTGCGCCAAGGCGCGGGCGCGGCGCGGGTGATCGCGCTGGAGATGTCCACCGCGCGCAAGGCCAAGGCGCTGGAGGTGGGCGCCACGCGGGTGCTGGACCCCAAGCAGTGCGACGCGCTGGCCGAGATCCGTGCGCTGACCGGCGGGCTGGGGGCGGACGTGAGTTTCGAGTGCATCGGCAACAAGCACACCGCCAAGCTGGCCATCGATGCGATCCGCAAGGCCGGCAAATGCGTACTGGTGGGGATTTTCGAGGAGCCCAGCGAGTTCAACTTCTTCGATCTGGTGTCGACCGAGAAGCAGGTCATGGGGGCGCTGGCCTACAACGGCGAGTTTGCCGACGTGATCGCCTTCATTGCCGACGGACGGCTGGACATCAGCCCGCTGGTGACCGGGCGCATCGGGCTGGAGGGGATCGTCAGTGAAGGGTTCGAGGAACTGGTCAACAACAAGGAGCAGAACGTGAAGATCATCGTGTCGCCGGCGCGGCTGTAGGCTTGGGTCGGCGTTGAATCTTTCGCTGGCAAGCCAGCTCCCACAGGTTCTGCACCGCACTCAGGATCACCGCTGTCCCTGTGGGA
>NZ_JAAHBU010000142.1 GCF_010671725.1 Pseudomonas brassicae
TCCCACAGGGTTTTGTGTGCACCGCGGCCTCTGTGGGAGCTGGCTTGCCAGCGAAGGGGCCCGAAAGACGGATACAAAAAAGCCGACACGACGTCGGCTTTTTTGTGGCTGAACGATCAGATCGTCAGCGTCCAGTCATAGTCCACGATCAGTGGCGCATGCTGGGAGAAGCGTGGCTGACGTGGCAGGCGTGCGGTGCGCACGAAGCGGCGCAGGCCAGGGGTCAGCAGCTGGTAGTCGAAACGCCAGCCCAGGTTGAGCATCTCGGCCTGCTCGTTGTCGGGCCACCAGCTGTACTGGTCGCCCTCACGGCTGACTTCGCGCAACGCATCGACATAACCCATGTTGCCGACGATCTCGTCCATCCACGCCCGCTCAGGCGCCAGGAAACCCGGCGACTGCTGGCCGTCGCGCCAGTTCTTCACGTCGAGCTTCTGCTGCGCCACATACAGCGAGCCGCAGTAGATGTACTCGCGGCGCTTGCGGCGCTGCTTGTCCAGGTACTTGCCGAAGTCGTCCATCAACTTGAACTTCTGGTTCAGGTCTTCGTCGCCGTTCATGCCCGAGGGTAACAGCAAGGTGGCAATACTGACTTTGTCGAAATCGGCCTGCAGGTAACGCCCGTAGCGATCGGCTGTCTCGAAGCCCAGGCCGCTGATGACTGCCTTGGGCTGCAAACGCGAGTAGAGCGCCACGCCGCCTTGGGCTGGTACTTCTGCATCGCAGGCATAAAGGAAGTAGCCATCGAGCTGGAAAGCTGGGTCGTCGAGTTCAAAGGCCGAGGCGCGGGTATCCTGAAGGCAGATGACGTCGGCATTCTGGGCTTGTAGCCAGCTGAGCAAACCACGCTCAACGGCAGCCTGAATGCCATTAACGTTCACACTGATGATCCGCATAAATGGCCCCAAAAATCTCGTGCGTGTATGATACCCGAGCTGTACTCATTTAGCTAAATCCGTGGTATCCGGGACTCTTCATGCAGCCGTATCAGCGCGAATTCATTCGTTTTGCCATCGATCGTGGGGTTCTGCGCTTCGGTGAGTTCACCCTCAAGTCGCCGCACCAGCCCGTATTTCTTCAATGCGGGCCTGTTCAACACCGGTTCCGCCCTGGCCCAGCTCGGCCGGTTCTATGCCGCGGCGATTGTCGACAGCAAGATCCCGTTCGACGTGCTGTTCGGCCCGGCCTACAAGGGTATTCCCCTGGCTGCCGCGACGGCGGTGCAGTTGGCCGAGCACCATGGGCTCGATGTGCCGTGGTGCTTCAACCGCAAGGAAGCCAAGGCGCACGGCGAGGGCGGTAGCCTGGTGGGCTCGCCGCTGGCCGGCGATGTGCTGATCATCGATGACGTGATCACTGCCGGTACTGCGATCCGCGAGGTGATGCAGATCATCCAGGGCCAGCAGGCCAAGGCTGCAGGCGTGTTGATCGCGCTGAACCGCCAGGAGCGCGGCAACGGCGAGCTGTCGGCGATCCAGGAAGTGGAGCGCGACTTCGGCATCCCGGTGGTCAGCATTGTCTCGCTGACCCAGGTGCTGCAGTTCCTCGCTGACGACCCGGCGCTCAAGCAGCATTTGCCGGCGGTAGAGGCCTACCGCGCCCAGTTCGGTATCTGAAGCAATGAAAAAGGCGACCCGAGGGTCGCCTTTTTTGTGCCCGCTGATGTATCAGCGCGGCTTGCGGTTGGTGATCAGGGTGCCCACGCCGCTGTCGGTGAAGATTTCCAGCAGCACCGCATTCGGTACCCGGCCATCGATGATGTGCGAGCTGTGCACGCCACCTTGCACCGCCTCCAGCGCGCAACGAATCTTGGGCAGCATGCCGCCATAGATGGTGCCGTCAGCGATCAGCTCATTGACCTGCTCGGTGGTCAGGCCCGTGAGCACGGTACCTTGCTTGTCCATCAGGCCGGCGATGTTGGTCAGCAGCATCAGCTTCTCGGCTTTCAGTGCTTCGGCCACCTTGCCGGCCACCAGGTCGGCGTTGATGTTGTACGACTCGCCGTTGGCGCCCACGCCGATCGGCGCGATCACCGGGATGAAATCGCCCTTGACCAGCATGTTCAGCAGATCGGTATTCACACCCACCACTTCGCCCACATGGCCGATGTCGATGATTTCAGGCGTGGTCATTTCTGGCGTCTGACGGCTGACGGTGAGCTTTTTCGCGCGAATCAGCTCGGCGTCCTTGCCGGTCAGGCCAATGGCGCTGCCGCCATGGCGGTTGATCAGGTTGACGATGTCCTTGTTCACCTGGCCGCCCAGCACCATCTCGACCACGTCCATGGTCTGCGCATCGGTCACGCGCATGCCATCGATGAAGTGGCTTTCGATCGACAGGCGCTTGAGCAGATCACCGATCTGCGGGCCGCCGCCGTGCACAACCACCGGGTTGATGCCGACCGCCTTCATCAGCACGATGTCGCGCGCGAAGCCGGTCTTGAGCTCCTCGCTCTCCATCGCGTTGCCGCCGTACTTGATCACCAGCGTCTTGCCGACAAAGCGGCGAATGTAAGGCAGCGCTTCGGACAGTACCTGGGCGACATGGGTGGCGGCATCGCGATCGAGGGTCATGCAGGGCTCCAGTTGGAACAAGGGGTCGGTCAGAACGTGGGTTGCAGATCAGGGGCAACGCGCTTGAGCTGGGCAAGGAACACGTCCTTGATTCGCTGCAGCTCGGCTTCGCTGTCGGCCTCGAAGCGCAGCACCAGCACCGGCGTGGTGTTGGAGGCGCGAACCAGGCCCCAGCCGTTGGGGTAGTCGACCCGTACACCGTCAATGGTGGTCAGGTTTGCGTCTTGGCCCCAGTCGGCGTCGCGTTGCAGTGCATCAATGATGCTGAATTTACCTTCGTCCGTCACATCAATGTTGATTTCAGGGGTGCAAATATCATTCGGGAACGCCGCGAACAGCGTTTCGGCGTCGGTATCGGCCTTGCTCAGGATCTCCAGCAGGCGGGCGGCGCTGTAGATACCGTCGTCAAAACCGTACCAGCGTTCCTTGATGAAGATATGCCCGCTCATTTCGCCGGCCAGCAGGGCGCCGGTCTGCTTCATCTTCTTCTTGATCAACGAGTGACCGGTCTTCCACATTAGCGCGCGACCGCCGTACTGCTCGATCAGCGGGGTCAGGCGGCGGGTGCATTTGACGTCGAAAATGATCTCGGCGCCCGGGTTGCGCGCCAGTACGTCCTGGGCGAACAGCATCAGCAGCCGGTCGGGGTAGACGATGCTGCCAGTGTTGGTCACTACGCCCACGCGGTCGCGTCACCGTCGAAGGCCAGGCCCAGGTCGGCGCCGGTCTCCTTGACCTTGGCAATCAGGTCCACCAGGTTTTCAGGCTTGCCAGGGTCGGGGTGATGGTTGGGGAAGTTGCCGTCCACGTCGCAGAACAGCGGGATCATCTCGCAGCCCAGCGCTTCGATCAGTTGCGGGGCGATCACGCCGGCAGCGCCGTTGCCGCAGTCCACCACCACCTTGAGCGGCTTGGCCAGCTTGATGTCAGCGGTGATCTGGGTGAAGTAGCGGTCGAGGATCTCGACCTGCTGGACGCTGCCCTCGCCGCGGCTCAGGTCGTTGGTCTGCAGGCGTAGCAGCAGGGCCTGGATCTGTTCGTTGGCCAGGGTGTCGCCGGCGATGACGATCTTGAAACCGTTGTAGTTCGGCGGGTTGTGGCTGCCAGTGAGCATCACGCCGGACTTGCCGGCCAGCACGTTGGCGGCGTAGTACAAGGCGGGGGTAGGAACCAGGCCGACGTCGCTGACGGTGCAGCCGGCTTCGGCCAGGCCGCGGATCAATTGCTCGACCAGCATCGGGCCCGACAGGCGGCCGTCGCGGCCTACCGAGACGTTCGGCTCCCCTTGGGCCAGGCTCTGGGCACCGATGGCGCGGCCGATCCAGTAGGCGGTTTCGGCGCTCAGGCCTTCGCCGACCACGCCACGGATATCGTAGGCGCGGAAGATGCTGGCGGGCAGTGCGGGGGGGGGCCAGGTGTGCCATGTCGTTCATCTCTGGGGCTCCAAATTCATAGGCGTGCGGGGCAGGCTCAAACTGAACGCTTGGACGGCGGTTTTGCCCGAGAGTTCGCCCTCCCTGGCGAACGGCTGGTCATGCACGGGTCATTGATTGCCCGAATGCCCGAAGCCGCCGGCACCGCGCTGGGTTTCATCGAAATGCTCGACGATGTCGAAATGCGCCTGTACCACCGGTACCAGCACCAACTGCGCGATGCGCTCGCCGATGGCAATGGTGAACGGGGTCTGGCCGCGGTTCCAGCACGACACCATCAGCTCGCCCTGGTAGTCCGAGTCGATCAGGCCGACCAGGTTGCCCAGCACGATGCCGTGTTTGTGGCCCAGGCCCGAGCGCGGCAGGATCAGTGCCGCCAGGCCCGGGTCACCGACATAGATCGACAGGCCGGTGGGGATCAGCAGGGTCTGGCCTGGCTCCAGGACGGTGTCCTGCTTGAGCATCGCGCGCAGGTCGAGGCCGGCGGAGCCTGGGGTGGCGTACTGCGGCAGCGGGAATTCGCTGCCGATGCGGGGATCGAGAATCTTGGCTTGTAGGGCGTGCATGCAGAATTAAACCTGGTTGAGACGTTCGGCGATGAAGGCAACCAGCTGGCGGGCGATCTTGCCCTTGCTGGTCTGCGCGAAAAGGGTGGCGTGAAGCTGGCGATCGATCACGCTGCAGGCGTTTTCCTCGCTGTTGAAGCCGATGCTGGGGTTGGCCACGTCATTGGCGACGATCAGGTCGAGGTTCTTGTCCTTGAGCTTGCGTGCGGCGTAGTCGAGCAAGTGTTCGGTTTCGGCGGCAAAGCCGACACTGAACGGGCGGTCCGGGCGGGTGGCGATGGTGGCCAGAATGTCCGGGTTGCGCACCATCTGCAGCAGCAGGCCATCGCCAGTCGTAGGGTCTTTCTTGAGTTTTTGCGGGGCGACGACCTCGGGCCGGTAGTCCGCGACTGCAGCCGAGGCGATGAATACATCGCACGGAATCGCCGCTTCGCACGCGGCGAGCATGTCTCGCGCGCTCACCACGTCGATGCGGGTCACCCGGTCCGGCGTTGGCAGGTGCACCGGGCCGGTCACCAGGGTCACCCGAGCACCGGCTTCGACCGCAGCTTCGGCCAGGGCAAAGCCCATCTTGCCCGAGCTATGATTGGTGATGTAGCGCACCGGGTCGATGTTTTCCTGGGTAGGGCCTGCGGTGATCAGCACGTGCTTGCCGGTCAGCGACTGGCGCTTGAAGGTTTCGGCAGCGCACCAGGCCAGGTCCGTGGCCTCGAGCATGCGGCCAAGGCCCACATCGCCGCAGGCCTGGCTGCCGGAGGCGGGGCCGAACACCTGGATGTCGCGGCTTTGCAGCAGTTGCAGGTTGGCCTGGGTGGCCGGGTCGCGCCACATGGCCTGGTTCATGGCCGGTGCCAGCGCCACGGTGGCGTCGGTGGCCAGCACCAGGGTGGTCAGCAGGTCATTGGCCACGCCTTGGGCCAGGCGCGCGATCAGGTCGGCGGTGGCCGGGGCTATCAGCACCAGGTCGGCCCATTTGGCCAGCTCGATATGGCCCATCGCCGCTTCGGCGGCGGGGTCGAGCAGGTCCATGTGCACGGGGTGCCCGGACAACGCCTGCATGGTCAGCGGGGTAATGAATTCGGCCCCGCCGTGGGTCATGACGACGCGCACTTGCGCGCCGTGCTCCAGGAGTCGGCGAACCAGCTCGGCGCTCTTGTAGGCGGCGATGCCGCCGCCGACGCCAAGAACGATGCGTTTCCGATACAGCCGCTGCATAGGCTTGCCTTTCTTTGATCAGTGTTGGCACGCGGCGACGACGCCTCCCCAGGCCGAATCGTCGCGTAAAAAGAGGCGGCTACGATAGCACAGGGCTGAAACGGGGAGCAGCCACACACAGACAGAGGGACGGATATGGGTATCAGGGATTGGCCGGCGGCGGAACGACCGCGGGAGAGGTTGCTGGAGCGTGGGGCCGGGAGCCTGTCGGATGCCGAGTTGCTGGCGGTGTTTCTGCGCACCGGGGTGGCGGGCAAGAGCGCCGTCGACCTGGCGCGCCACCTGTTGCAACAGTTTGGCGGGCTGCGCCAGTTGCTGGAGTCGGACCAGAAAACGTTCCAGCGCGAGCTGGGGTTGGGGCCGGCGAAGTATGCGCAGTTGCAGGCGGTGATGGAGCTGGCGCGTCGGCACCTTGGTCAGGGGTTGCAACGTGATTCTGCCTTGGAAAGTCCCAAGGCGGTTCGCCAGTATCTGAAGGCAGCGCTGCGCCATGAGCCACATGAAGTGTTCGGTTGCCTGTTCCTGGATACAAAGCACCGATCGTTAGGCTTTGAAGCGCTTTTTCAGGGATCGATCAGCACTGCGAATGTGTACCCTCGGCAAGTGGTCAAGCGTGCGTTGGCCAAAAATGCGGCCGCCTTGATTCTTTGTCATAACCATCCCTCGGGTGTTCCTGAACCAAGCCAGGCGGACCTCAGTCTGACACTGCGCTTGCAAGAAGCGCTGGGGTTGATCGAGGTGCGCGTGCTGGATCACATCATCATCGGGGATGGGGAGCCGTTGTCGATGGTGGAGCGAGGGTGGTTTGCTGCTTGAAGGGGGCTATGCGTGGGGCCGGCGACACTTATGCTCAAAGCGCCGGGCCACGCTTTTTGAAGTCTACTCAAAACCTTTCAGTGCAAAGATTGATACCGCGAGGCCGGCGAACGAAGCTATCAGCCAATAGTGAAGTGTTACCAGTTCGGTTCTGATCGACACGGGGAAAGACTTAACGTCTGAAGACTCTAGAGCACCTGTTTTTATAAAAAGCCTCGAGTGGGCCAGGAGCGCTGCTACACAGGTGGAAAATACTATCCTGCCGAACGCGCCGCCGCAGAGCAAGCTCCGGCGTGAAATTATTGCTTTGCAGTTGTTTAGGTGTCTGTTGATTGTGTCGGCGTATCGGGCTGTCGCATGTTTGTACTGTGTGCCAATTATAAGTATGC
Organism: Pseudomonas brassicae; assembly: GCF_010671725.1. Taxonomy (GTDB): domain Bacteria; phylum Pseudomonadota; class Gammaproteobacteria; order Pseudomonadales; family Pseudomonadaceae; genus Aquipseudomonas; species Aquipseudomonas brassicae. Next base: position 6,993 of record NZ_JAAHBU010000142.1, read on the forward strand.
AAAATATACACAGTATTTCTAGTAATAAAGGCGGCAGGTAGGGCGGGTAGCTAACACTGAATTGCTCTCCAAGTTTTATTTTAATCAGGCTGCCGGAGTGCCGGGCGGCATCCAGTATCTGCAGGGCGACAGCGAGTACTATCATTCCGCCCAAGAATGCGAGGCTAAGGTAGTGCGCCGTAATCAGTAGTCTTGCGAGGTCCTTGGGGAAGTACTTGATGTCATTGGTACTTAACGCTCCGACCTCGATTAGGAATTCAGGGGAGTTAAGAAAGCTTGCAATATCCTGTATTGCCCTGATTCTACTGCGTAGTCCGGTGTGAGCGCAGTACCGATATGGGTCCACAAGCGGACAGTTTTTCAAGTGTTCGAGGATTTCAGTCATTCGCATGTTTGCAATATAAAAGTGCAGCGCGCCAGTGGCGACGATGCCTAAGAGCATCGTTATTCCAAGTATTGCGATAAGTAGCTCAATAAAATGCTCGTAGTCCATTGGCCGTCCATTGCGTAGGCTGTCATGTTCAGTGCTGTGGGGTGGTTATCTGCTGGAGTTGTATATTAGTTCTCCTATCTCATCTCCGGCGTATTCTCCAAGTTTTCCGGCGGCATATGCTCCGCCGCCAACAATCACTATTCCGCACGCCAGTGTGCCTAAGCCTGCAGAAGGTATTCCAAGTGCCGCACATATTACGCTGGTTGCAGCGGACGTTAGCACGCGGCCGGTTCCGGCACTCAATGCGACACTCAGTCCAAAACTGCCACTCTCTGTAAATTTTATTTTTTCACAGGCTTCAGTCTGCCCTGCTGCGCACACATCTTGAACCTTGAGGTAGGATGCACCACCGCCCACCGCTACACCAATCCAGCCCCCCCACTTCATGTAGCTTGCCGCTTTGGAGACGCCTGCGAGATGCGTTGCGTACCCGGGGATCTGCCCAGCAGCCCCTGCATGAGACCAGTGGTGTACAAGGCTGCGAGTGGAAATCCCCAGCGCCTGTTTCAGGTTGGGATGATCAGGAAGCCCTGTTCCTTTTTTCGTTAGCGTAGTAAGGCGATTGCCCAATTGAGCGAACAGACGCTTACGTTCGGCAAAGAACTCTGGGCTACGCAAGTTCCCGTCCCGATTGAAGTACTTCGTGTGCAGCGCTTCGATACCGCGTAGCGAGTCCTTCACCCCGTCAAGGTGGCTGCCAATCATTGCGGTTGTCACCCCAACCGACGTCGCCATCGGCGCTAACATCGCCGCAATCTCTCCCTGATGGCGCACCATGAATGCCGCCTCTTCATCACTCATCGGCGCCAGCGCATCGTTCACCACTGCCGCCGCTTCCATCAACATCGCCTCTTCGCGGCCGCACTGCTGGTTGAGCGGGTCGCTCAGCACGATCAACTGGCCAGGTTTGGCATACTCGGTGAGCTGCGGGTTGAGCCGCCGAAAATGCGCCAGCAAGGCCGGGTCGGGCGTGCCGAACAGAATCGTTTCCAGTGCTGCCCGGCTGATCGGTGCCTGGACGATATGGAAGCCCGGCTCAGCCACCGACTGTGGCGCCTGGCCGGGTGCCAAGGCGCCGGGCAACGGCTGGTTGGCCACCTCATGCTGCCTGATCGATTGCGCCCACTGGGGCGTGATCGCCTGGCCCAAGGGCGCAGCCCGGGCTGCAAGGCCGCTGGGGGGCAGGTCGCCGACCTGGAAGAAGTGCTGCGTGGCGATCAGGCGATTGCTGCCCTGAGGGCAGCCACAGGCCACGTGGTAGCCCTCCAGCGCGACGCCCTGGTCGGCGCACAGGAAATCGGGATGCCCCTGGGCTATCTGCCCCACGCTCTGGCAGGCCGGGCACCACACTGGGTCGGTGATGCGGGCCGCCGCGCGCCCTTCGACGGTCATCGGCGCGTAACCGGCCAGCACCTTGCCGCCGGTGGTGGTGGGGTCACCTTCTCTGATCAGATACGCCATGGTTCAAGCTCCTGTAGTGCCCTCTGGGGTTGCCAAAGGACGCTAACAAGAACCTGCAGGCGTTGATGTAGGACGCGTCTGAACCTGTTTGACTCAGCGCAAGGGGGTCAGCGTGCCACCTTCACCGTGGCGAAATCCTGGCGCCCGAACGGACTGACCTTGTAGCCCTCGACGCCCTGGCGCATCAGCACCGCCGCCGTCGGGTGCGCCAACGGTAGCCACAGCGCCTGTTGCTGGATCAGCCCCTGGGCCTGCTGGTACAGGCGGCTGCGCACGCTCTGGTCGTTGGTGGTCTTGCCGGCGCTGATCAACTGATCCAGGCGCGGGTCGCAGTAGCGCGCGAAGTTGGTCCCGGACTTGACCGCCGAACAGGCAAACTGCGGGCTGAGGAAGTTGTCCGGGTCGCCGTTGTCGCCGGCCCAGCCCATGAACAACAGGTCATGCTCGCCGGCCTTGGCCCGGCGAATCAGCTCGCCCCATTCGATCACGCGGATCTCGGCCTTGATCCCGACCTTGGCCAGGTCTGCCTGCAGCAACTGTGCACCCAGGCTCGGGTTGGGGTTGAGCAGGCTGCCCGACGGGCGCGTCCAGATCGTGGTGCTGAAGCCGTCCTTGAGGCCGGCCTTGGCCAGCAGCGCACGGGCCTTGGCTTCGTCGTAGGCGTAGCCCGGCAGGTCTTTGGCATAGCTCCAGGTGTTGGGCGGGAAGGGGCCTTCAGCGGCCACTGCGGTGCGTTCGAACACAGCCTTGAGGTAACTGGCCTTGTCGAAGGCCAGGTTGATCGCCTGGCGCACTTCAACCTTGTCCAGCGGCGGGCGCTGCTGTTGATGGCGACAAAGGCGGTCATGAACGCCTCGGTCTTCTCGACCTTGAGGGCGGCATCGTCAGTGGCCGCCGCAATGTCCAGCGGCTTGGGCGACAGGGCGATCTGGCACTCGTTGCGCCGCAGTTTCTGCAGGCGCACGTTGGCATCGGGAGTGATGGCGAAGATCAGCGGGTCGACGTCCGGCTTGCCGGCAAAGTACTCGGCGTTGGCGCGGTAGCGGATCACGGCATCTTTCTGGAACCGCTGGAACACGAACGGCCCGGTGCCGATCGGCTGGCTGTTGAGCTTCTCCGGCGTGCCGGCCTTGAGCAGTTGGTCGGCGTATTCGGCCGAATAGATCGAGGCAAAGCCCATGCTCAAGGTGGCGAGGAAGGTGGCGTCGGGGTGGTCGAGGGTAAAGCGCACGGTCAGCGGGTCGGGCGCCTCGACTGCTTGATCAGGCTGGGCAACTGCAGCGACTGCGCGTGCGGGTAGCCGCTCTGCGCGATCTTGTGCCAGGAATGGGCGGGGTAGAGCATGCGCTGGAAGCTGAACAGCACGTCATCGGCGCTCAGCTCGCGGCTCGGCTTGAAGTAGCCGGTGCTGTGAAACCTGACCCCAGGGTGCAGTTTGAAGTCGTACACCAGGCCGTCGCCGACACCGTCCAGCTGTCGGCCAGGCTCGGCACCACCTTGCCGCTGGTCGCGTCGAATTCCACCAGACGGTTCATCAGCACGTCGGCCGAGGCGTTGGTGGTGGTCAACGCGTTATACTGCACCACGTCGAACCCTTCGGGGCTGGCCTCTGTACATACGCTCAAGGCGCCTGCCTGTGCCAGTACAGGGCTGAGCAGCGTTGCGAGCAACAGGGGGATGGCGGCACGACGCATGGTGACTCCTTGGCTGAACAATGGCCCATCTGCCGTTGCAGTCTGGAAAAGTCCTACCCTAGTGTGCCCGGCTGCAAATCGCCAACCCCTTTTTCAGGAATCTTGCGACGAGCGGTCAATCCGTGCACACGCCCGCATCGGCGTGGCGCGAGCGGGCAATAAGGCGCGCCAAAGCAGATATTCTGTTGTTGTGCTCCAGTCTTTCTGGTATAAAGCAGCGCTCTTTTCTAGGGGCTCGGTGCGTCGCATCCGCTGATGTTGTCGATAAGACCCTGAAGAAACACGGCGCCTGGCGCCAAAGACTGAGAGATTAAGCGGCCAACCCATGCCGGGTTGGGCATGTGGTTTTAGAGGGCTGAGGCATGTCGAGAGTCTGTCAAGTTACCGGTAAGGGTCCGGTAACCGGGAATAACATTTCCCACGCGAATAACAAAACCCGTCGTCGTTTCCTGCCGAACCTGCAGCATCACCGCTTCTGGGTCGAGTCGGAGAAGCGTTTCGTGCGTCTGCGCGTTTCTGCCAAAGGCATGCGTATCATCGACAAGCGTGGCATTGATGTCGTGCTGCTCGAAATTCGCCGTAACGGCGCCAAGGTCTAAGGGAGAGAATCATGCGTGAATTGATCCGTCTGGTGTCGACCGCTAATACCGGCCACTTCTACACCACCGACAAGAACAAGCGCACCACTCCGGACAAAATCGAAATCAAAAAATTCGATCCGGTTGTTCGCAAGCACGTGATCTACAAGGAAGCCAAGATCAAGTAATTGATCCCGGCTGACGAAAAAAGGCCCGCATCTCACGATGCGGGCCTTTTTTTATGCGCGCTGCCCACTCAGGTGAAGTAGAACTTCTCGATCAGGCCACTATCGTTGACGGCGATCTGCACGCGTGTGCGGTCGATTTCCATCGTCGACATGTCATCCGGGCCGACCACGCGGGCGCGCCCGGTCACCTCGCTGATGTAGTCGCGCACGCTCGGGACGTACAGGGTGCCGACCAGGCGACCGATACAGGCCAGGACTTCATCGTTGTCCATGAAGTCGGAGTGGGGCGGGCATACAGCAATGTCGTCAGTGCTCATGGTGAGGCTCCTTGGGGTTGGTCCACAGCGGACCCCACCATGCTGCTGCCTGCTACGGCGGCCCTGGCGTTATCTATCTACGCCTTGGCTTCGAACATCACATAGATCTTGCGGCAGGCCTCCAGCACTTCCCAGGTGCCCTTGAAGCCCGCCGGGATCACGAAGCGGTCGCCCGCGCGCAGGGTCTTGGCGGCCCCAGTCTCGTCGCGCAGTACCGAGACGCCGTGCACGATCTCGCAGTACTCGTGTTCGGTGTAATTGACGCGCCACTGCCCTGGCGCGCCCTCCCACACCCCGGCAGCAAACTGCCCGCAGGGGCTTGAGTAGTGGTTAAACACCACCTGCTCGGGGTCACCCTTGAGCACTTTTTCGGCGGCTGGGCGGTAGCGTTCGGCCTCGGTCAGTACCTGGGCAAAATCGACGATCTGCTGAATGTTCATGGGTGCGGATCCCCTGGCTGTTAAATAAAGTGCACATGACTAGGCATTTGGCCATGTAATGTCAAATATATTGATAATTCAGGTGCCAGTAGTTTAGGGTGTCGAATGCCGTAGAGCGAACCCGCTCCGGCAGCATTTCGACAGCACCCATGGCCCCTCGTGCGGCGCTGCATTTCAACAACAGGAGGAGTTTCGTATGACCACCCTGACGCGTGCGGACTGGGAACAGCGTGCCCAGCAACTGAAGATCGAAGGCCGTGCCTTCATCAATGGTGAATACACCGCCGCCGTTTCCGGCGCCACCTTCGAGTGCCTGAGCCCGGTCGACGGACGCCTTCTGGCGCAGGTCGCCAGTTGCGACGCAGCCGATGCCCAGCGTGCGGTGGAAAACGCCCGTGCCACCTTCAACGCCGGTGTGTGGTCGCGCCTGGCGCCGGCCAAGCGCAAGGCCACCCTGATCCGCTTCGCCGCCCTGCTCAAGCAGAACGTCGAAGAGCTGGCCCTGCTCGAAACCCTCGACATGGGCAAGCCGATCAATGATTCGCTGAACATCGACGTGCCGGGCGCAGCCCAGGCGCTGAGCTGGAACGGCGAAGCCATCGACAAGGTCTACGACGAAGTCGCTGCCACCCCGCACGACCAGTTGGGCCTGGTAACCCGTGAGCCTGTGGGCGTGGTGGCGGCCATCGTGCCGTGGAACTTCCCGCTGCTGATGGCCAGCTGGAAACTCGGCCCGGCGCTGGCCACCGGTAACTCGGTGGTGCTCAAGCCGTCCGAAAAATCCCCGCTGACCGCCATTCGTATCGCTCAGCTTGCGATCGAAGCCGGTATTCCGGCCGGTGTGCTCAACGTGCTGCCAGGTTATGGCCACACCGTGGGCAAGGCCCTCGCCCTGCACATGGACGTCGACACCCTGGTGTTCACCGGCTCCACCAAGATCGCCAAGCAGCTGATGATCTACGCCGGCGAATCGAACATGAAGCGCGTGTGGCTGGAAGCTGGCGGCAAGAGCCCGAACATCGTGTTCGCCGATGCCCCGGACCTGAATGCCGCCGCCGAGGCCGCCGCCAGCGCCATCGCCTTCAACCAGGGCGAAGTGTGCACCGCCGGTTCGCGCCTGCTGGTGGAGCGTTCGATCAAGGACACATTCCTGCCGCGGGTACTCGAGGCCCTCAAGGCCTGGAAGCCAGGCAACCCGCTGGACCCGGCCACCACCGTCGGCGCGCTGGTCGACACCCAGCAGATGAACACCGTGCTGTCCTACATCGAGGCCGGTCACAGTGACGGCGCCAAACTGCTGGTGGGCGGCAAGCGCATCCTTGAAGAGACCGGCGGCACTTATGTCGAGCCGACCATCTTCGACGGCGTGAGCAATGCCATGCGCATCGCCAAGGAAGAGATCTTCGGCCCGGTGCTGTCGGTGATCACCTTCGATACCGTCGAAGAGGCCATCAACATCGCCAACGACACTCCGTACGGCCTGGCCGCCGGTGTGTGGACCGCCGACATCAGCAAGGCCCACAAGACCGCCAAGGCCCTGCGTGCAGGCAGCGTGTGGGTCAACCAGTATGACGGTGGCGACATGACCGCGCCGTTCGGTGGCTTCAAGCAGTCGGGCAACGGCCGTGACAAGTCGCTGCATGCGCTGGACAAGTACACCGAGCTCAAGGCCACCTGGATCAAGCTGTAAGGCCAAGGGGCGGCCTGCGCGCTACCCCGAGCGATCCGCGCCACAGCCGGGCCCTGCGTTAGCGCAGGCCCGGCTGTGTTGCTTGTGGCGATCCATCACCGTTGAGGAAGCTGAAATGCGTTGGGCCACCTATTTCGCCGTACTGTCGTCGGTTCTCAGCGTGGGCCTTGCCCTGGGCGTGAGCATGCCGTTGGTGTCGTTGCGCCTGGAAGGTTGGGGCTACGGCAGCTTTGCGATTGGCGTGATGGCGGCCATGCCGGCGATCGGCGTGCTGGTCGGTGCCAGCCTGTCCAGCCGGCTGGCCGCGCATTTTGGCACCGCGACGCTGATGCGCCTGTGCCTGCTGGCCGGTGCGCTGTCGATCGGCCTGCTGGCGCTGTTGCCCAGCTATCCGATCTGGCTGGCGCTGCGCCTGCTGATCGGGGTGATCCTGACCATCGTGTTCATCCTTGGCGAGAGCTGGATCAACCAGCTGGTGGTGGAGCAATGGCGCGGCCGCCTGGTGGCGCTGTACGGCAGCAGTTACGCGCTCAGCCAGTTGGCCGGGCCGCTGCTGCTTGGCGTGCTGGGCTCGGAGGACGACCTGGGCTTCTGGATCGGTGCCGGTTTGCTGGTACTGGCGCCGCTGGTGCTGATCGGCCGCACGGGCGCGCCCAGTGCCGAGGCCTGTGGCGTGAGCCTGGGTGATCTGGTCGGGTTCTGCCGTCGGCTGCCGGTGATCGCCTGGGCGATCGCGTTGTTTGCCGCCTTTGAGGCGATGATTCTGACGCTGCTGCCGGTGTACTGCCTGCAGCAGGGTTTTACCACCGAGGTGGCGCTGTTCATGGTGAGTACCGTGGTGGTGGGCGATGCGTTGCTGCAACTGCCGATTGGTGCGCTGGCCGACTACATGTCGCGGCGCACGCTGTTCACCGGGTGTGCGGTGACCTTGCTGGTGTCGAGCCTGGGTATCCCGCTGCTGATGCACACCCCGGCGATCTGGCCGCTGTGGGTCTTGTTCGGGGCCAGCGCGGGTGGCTTGTTCACCTTGTCGCTGATCCTGATCGGCGAGCGCTATCGCGACGATGCACTGGTGCGCGCCAACGCCCACGTGGCGCAGTTGTGGGGTATCGGTTGCCTGATCGGGCCGCTGGCGGCCGGGGCAGGCAGCCAGTGGGTCAGCGGGCATGCGCTGCCATGGCTGATGGCAGCGGGAGCATTCGGCCTGGTGCTGCTGGCGCGCCGGCCGAATGCGTTCGAGCCTGCGGTCGCCTAGAGCATCTTCTCCAGGCCCACCGCCTTGCTCACCCACGCATTGAAACGTCGCCACAGCCCACCCGGCTCGGTGCTCACGCTATGCATCTGGCCGTTGTCCTCGGTCACCCATACCAGTTGCCCGTCCACCAGTTGCGGTGCGTAGCTGAGGGCCGGGGCCATGCCTTGCAACGCCAGCTCGCGGGTGTATTCGGCCAGCTCCGGGCTGTCCACCAGCACACCGACCTCGGTGTTCCACAGCACCGAACGCGGGTCGAAGTTGAACGAGCCGATGAAGGTCTTCTGCCGGTCGAAGACCATCGCCTTACTGTGCAGGCTGGAGTCCGAGGCGCTGCCGAAGTGGTGGATGCGGCCGCTGCTCGGGTCGCCGGGCTGGCGGCGCAGTTCAAACAGCCTGACGCCATGTTCCAGCAGCGCCTTGCGGTAGGGCGCATAGCCGCCATGCACCGCTGGCACGTCGGTGGCTTCCAGCGAGTTGGTCAGCAGGCTTACCGCCACCCCCGCATCGGCATGGCTGGTGAGGTACAGCAGGCCGGTCTCGCCCGGCACGAAGTAGGCTGAAACCATGATCAGCTCGTGGTGCACGTTGTTCAGGTCGGGCGCCAGTTGCTGGGTCAGCAACAGTTGCGGGTCGGGTTCGCCCTGGGCCAGCACCTTGCTCGGCGCGTCCCACAGCGCCTGGTTGTGTGCCCAGATCAACTCGTTGCGCCACACCTCCAGGCGCGGGTTCGTGCGGTACGCCATCAGGCGCTCGTACAGCGCCTTGCGCTTGACCCTGGCCTCGTCCAGCGACGCCTCCAGGCGCTCGCGGCTGGCGCGCAGGTCGGCAGTGTCGGGCTTGCTCATGATGAAGTCGCCAATCGGCCGGCTCAGGGCGCTGTTCCAGTACTGGTCGAAACTGTGCCCCAGCTGTTCGGCCACCGGCCCCACCCCCAGCAGGTCGATGTCGGTGAAGTTCAGGTTGGGCTCGGCGTCGAAATACTCGTCACCCAGGTTGCGCCCGCCCACGATGGCCATGCTGTTGTCCACCAGCCACAGCTTGTTGTGCATGCGCCGGTGCTGCTGCGACAGGTTGAACAGGCGGCCCATGGCGCGGGTGATGCCGGTGCTGCGCCCCAGGTGCAGCGGGTTGAACACGCGGATATGCACGTTGGGGTGCACTGCCAGGGTGGCCATGACGTCGTCCAGGCCATCGCTGGTGGTGTCGTCGAGCAGGATGCGCACGCGCACGCCACGGTCGGCGGCCAGCAGCAGCTCATGCACCAGGGCGCGGGTGCTGAGGCCGTCGTGCACGATGTAGTACTGCAGGTCGATGCTGCTCTGGGCGTTGCGGATCAGCTCGGCGCGGGCACGGAACGCCTCGTTGCTGTTGGGCAGCAGGCGAAAGCCCGAGCGCCCGTCATGGGCGCTGGCCTGGCGCTGCACCGAACGGCCGAACGCCGAGTC
>NZ_JAAHBU010000143.1 GCF_010671725.1 Pseudomonas brassicae
CCCACAGGGTTATCAGTGCTCATGAGACAGGCACTTTACCCTGCCTTTACTGGGGCCTTGACCCCCTTCACTGGCAAAGCCAGCTCCCACAATGGGATCAGTGACCTGAAGATGCTCACTGTACCTGTGGGAGCTGGCTTGCCAGCGAAGAGGCCAGCACAGTCGCTACAAATTTGCCATCATGTCCACTCCACCCGCGGAGACCATGGACATGCCGCTACGCCCCCTGCTCGCCTCCCTGCTTCTGACGTTCAGCCTCAGCGCGCTGGCCGCCACCGAAGTCCTGCCGCTGAACCATCGCACCAGCGCCGAACTGCTCCCCACCGCGCAAGCCTTCATCGGCAAGGACGGCAGCGTCAGTACCTTCGAGAACAAGCTGATCGTCAATGCCGAGCCCGGCAAGATCGATGAACTGCGCACCCTGTTGCAGCAACTCGACACCGCACCCAAGCGCCTGCTGATCAGTGTCGACAACAACGACAGCAACTTCCAGGACAACCGCGGTAATGCGCGGGTGATCCGCTATGGCACCGCCAATCGCGAAGGCGGGCTGCAACAGGTGCAGGCCAGCGAAGGTACCCCCGCACTGATCCAGGTGGGCCAGAGCATCCCCATCACCAACACCCAGACCGACAACTACGGCCGCGCTCAGAGCAACACCGAGTACCGTAACGTTACCCAGGGTTTCTACGTCACCGCCAGCGTCTCCGGCGAGACCGTGCACCTGAGCATAAGCACCAACAATGACCGCATGAGCCAGGAACGTCCCGATGTAGTGAAGGTACAAAGTACCGACACAAGGGTTACCGGCAAGCTGGGTGAGTGGATCACCCTGGCAGGGGTAAATGCCCAAAGCCAGGCCGAACGCAGTGCTTCAGCACTCAGTTACTCTACCCAGCGCGGTGAAAACATGACTTTGCGGGTAAAAGTCGACGCATTGGACTGACCCCGCACAAATCAAGGCCTCGACCAAAGGCCTCGAAACTGACTGATGAGTCGTATTAGACCAAAGATGTAGTGGCGCTAAAAAAGCACTACAAAACATTTGACGCCCTCGAAACAGGGAGGCATGATGGCCCCGCTCCCGCTAATCAGAGGCCCTGGCAAGGGCCTTCGCGTCGCGCTCTGACCTATCCGACCTGAGCCGATGCGTGTCTGTACAGCCCACAAGGCGGTTTGACGAGATTGCGACTGGAACGAAGTTGTCCCGAGGGACGGAAGCGCACTACACGGTATAAGGCACAGCCTGTTCGAGCAGCACGGCAACCACGAGCCAACCTGCCCGACGACGACGCCAAGGACCCGCTCACTTCCCCCTTCGAGCCCCATCGTTCAACGTCGCCATTTCGCCACATGACTGACCGCCAGTGCTTCTGAGCAGCGAACAATCGGAGCTGCCCCTGTACTGAACAGCGCAGCCGACAGAGCGAACATTTTTTACCGACCTATGCGACGAGGTTTACTTTCATGGCACTGACACGCGAACAGCAAATTGCAGCCCTCGAAAAAGACTGGGCCGAGAACCCACGCTGGAAAGGCGTGACCCGTACCTACTCTGCCGCTGATGTCGTTCGTCTGCGTGGCTCGGTTCAACCTGAGCACACCCTGGCCCGCATGGGTGCCGAGAAGCTGTGGAACCTGGTAACCAAAGGCGCCCACCCTTCGTTCCGCCCTGAAAAAGATTTCGTCAACTGCATGGGCGCCCTGACCGGCGGCCAGGCCGTACAACAGGTCAAGGCCGGTATCCAGGCCATCTACCTGTCCGGCTGGCAAGTGGCTGCCGACAACAACTCGGCCGAGTCCATGTACCCCGACCAGTCGCTGTACCCGGTGGACTCGGTGCCAACCGTGGTCAAGCGCATCAACAATTCGTTCCGTCGTGCCGACCAGATCCAGTGGAAAGCCGGCAAGAACCCGGGTGATGACGGCTACATCGACTACTTTGCACCGATCGTGGCAGACGCCGAAGCTGGTTTCGGCGGTGTGCTCAACGCCTACGAACTGATGAAGAACATGATCGAGGCAGGCGCCGCCGGCGTGCACTTCGAAGACCAGCTGGCCTCGGTGAAAAAATGCGGCCACATGGGCGGCAAGGTACTGGTACCGACCCAGGAAGCCGTACAGAAGCTCAGCGCTGCCCGCCTGGCGGCCGACGTTGCCGGTGTACCGACCATCATCCTGGCCCGTACCGACGCCAACGCCGCCGACCTGCTGACCAGCGACTGCGACCCGTACGACCAGCCGTTCGTGATCGGCGAGCGCACCCCTGAAGGTTTCTACAAGGTGCGTGCCGGCCTGGACCAGGCGATTGCCCGCGGCCTGGCCTACGCGCCGTATGCCGACCTGATCTGGTGCGAAACCGCCAAGCCGGACCTGGACGAAGCGCGCCGCTTTGCCGAAGCGATCAAGAAGGAATACCCGGACCAGATCCTGTCCTACAACTGCTCGCCTTCCTTCAACTGGAAGAAAAACCTGGACGACGCGACCATCGCCAAGTTCCAGCGCGAACTGTCGGCCATGGGCTACAAGCACCAGTTCATCACCCTGGCCGGCATCCACAACATGTGGCACGGCATGTTCAATCTGGCGCACGACTACGCCCGCAACGACATGACTGCCTACGTGAAGCTGCAAGAGCAAGAGTTCGCTGACGCCTCCAAAGGCTACACCTTCGTGGCGCACCAGCAGGAAGTGGGCACTGGCTACTTCGACGACATGACCACCGTGATCCAGGGTGGCAAGTCGTCGGTTACCGCACTGACCGGTTCCACTGAAGAAGAGCAGTTCCACTGATGACTGATCGACTGGTGACATTCGGGTAGCACGCAAGACCCGGGGCCTGTGATGGGGCCCCGGGTCTTGTGCGTTTCACCCCAGCAGCAACCGGCCTTGCCAGCGACGACACCCCCTCACCTCGGCGCAAGGCTTCCTTATTCCCCCCGATTGGCTATGCTAGGTGCACAACAACACCAAGGATCGGCCATGTCCCGCCCCTACCCCTTGCCTGGCGCCGGCCACCCCGCCGCCTGTCACCACCGGACCAGTCGAAACCTTGATCCAGCGCCAAACTACACGGCGCAAGGTGCTGGAAACTGCGGGCGCGGAACTTGCCGAAGCCCCCGCGCACAGCAACTTTGTAGTTGACAGCAGTGCTAGGAATAACAGGAGATCTTCAAATGATATTAATTATCATTTCGAAACTTGCAATTCATTACGCGATGCAAGAAACATAATTAACAAAACCACACGCAATCCACGGCCTACGGGGCCTGCAGCGTGTTACGAAAGATTTTTGTTCTTAATGCTACGAATAAATTTGCTGCAGAAATTTTACTTGCTACGGGTTTACCCATAAAATCAGCGCGATAGATTTCGCTGCGACATATCGTCACTGCTCTACTTCTTTTCAAGCTCAGAGACCACGCGCTCTGTTAAGGATTTTCAGCATGCCCGATTCGACAGGACTCATCGCCCACAACTGGGGCTTTGCCATTTTCCTTTTGGGTGTCGTCGGCCTGTGCGCCTTCATGCTCGGGCTGTCTGCGCTGCTGGGCAGCAAGGCCTGGGGCCGCAGCAAGAACGAACCCTTCGAGTCCGGCATGCTGCCAACAGGCGGTGCCCGCCTGCGTCTTTCCGCCAAATTCTATCTGGTCGCGATGCTGTTCGTGATCTTCGATATCGAAGCCCTCTTTCTCTTTGCATGGTCTGTGTCCGTCCGCGAAAGCGCTGGACCGGGTTCGTCGAAGCACTCGTTTTCATAGCAATTCTGTTGGCAGGTCTTGTCTACCTATGGCGCGTCGGGGCCCTCGATTGGGCTCCCGAAGGTCGTCGCAAGCGGCAAGCGAAGCTGAAACAATGAGGCTTTGGCAATGCAATACAATCTCACCAGGATCGACCCGGATGCCCCTAACGAGGAGTATCCAATCGGTGAACGGGAAACCGTCTCCGACTCGCTGCTAGAGGACCAGGTCCACAAGAACATCTTCATGGGCAAGCTCGAAGATGTGCTCAGTGGCGCGGTCAACTGGGGGCGCAAAAACTCCCTGTGGCCCTACAACTTCGGCCTCTCCTGCTGCTACGTGGAAATGACCACGGCCTTCACGGCGCCCCACGACATCGCACGCTTCGGCGCCGAGGTCATCCGGGCATCGCCGCGTCAGGCCGACTTCATGGTCATCGCCGGCACCTGCTTCATCAAGATGGCGCCGATCATCCAGCGCCTGTATGAGCAGATGCTCGAACCCAAGTGGGTCATCTCGATGGGTTCGTGCGCCAACTCCGGTGGCATGTACGACATCTACTCGGTCGTTCAGGGGGTCGACAAGTTCCTCCCTGTGGACGTCTATGTGCCTGGCTGCCCGCCTCGCCCTGAAGCGTTCCTGCAAGGCTTGATGCTGCTGCAGGAATCGATCGGCAAGGAGCGTCGCCCGCTTTCGTGGGTTGTCGGTGATCAGGGCGTGTACCGCGCCGAGATGCCGTCCCAGAAAGAGCAGCGCCGAGAACAGCGTATCCAGGTTACCCACCTGCGCAGCCCCGACGAAGTCTGATCCAGCGACCTGCCGCCCGTTCATCTGAACAGGCGGCCTGGCTTCATTCTCTACGTTGACCCAAAGCGACCGAGACCATGACAGCGGACACCGCTATTTATATCCCGCCTTACAAGGCTGACGACCAGGATGTGGTCGTCGAATTGAACCATCGTTTTGGCCCCGAGGCGTTCACCGCCCAGGCCACCCGCACTGGCATGCCGGTGCTGTGGGTTGCCCGCGCCAAACTGATCGAAGTGCTGACCTTCCTGCGCAACGTGGCCAAGCCGTACAGCATGCTGTACGACCTGCACGGCGTCGACGAGCGTCTGCGCACCCAGCGTCGCGGCCTGCCGGGCGCCGATTTCACCGTGTTCTACCACCTGATGTCGGTCGAGCGTAACAGCGACGTGATGATCAAGGTGGCGCTCAACGAAGGCGACCTGAACGTTCCGACCGTGACCGGTATCTGGCCCAATGCCAACTGGTACGAGCGTGAAGTGTGGGACATGTTCGGCATCGACTTTGCCGGCCACCCGCACCTGACCCGCATCATGATGCCGCCCACCTGGGAAGGTCACCCGCTGCGCAAGGACTTCCCGGCCCGCGCCACCGAGTTCGACCCGTACAGCCTGAACCTGGCCAAGCAGCAGCTCGAGGAAGAAGCCGCGCGCTTCAACCCCGAAGCCTGGGGTATGAAGCGCTCGGGCGCCAACGAGGACTACATGTTCCTCAACCTGGGCCCCAACCACCCTTCGGCCCACGGTGCCTTCCGTATCGTCCTGCAGTTGGACGGTGAAGAGATCGTCGACTGCGTCCCGGACATCGGCTACCACCACCGTGGTGCCGAGAAGATGGCCGAGCGTCAGTCCTGGCACAGCTTCATCCCCTACACCGACCGCATCGACTACCTCGGCGGGGTGATGAACAACCTGCCGTACGTGCTCGCGGTCGAGAAGCTGGCCGGCATCCAGGTGCCGCAGAAGGTCGACACCATCCGCATCATGATGGCCGAGTTCTTCCGCATCACCAGCCACCTGCTGTTCCTGGGTACCTATATCCAGGACGTCGGCGCCATGACCCCGGTGTTCTTCACCTTCACCGACCGTCAGCGTGCCTACACCGTGATCGAGGCCATCACTGGCTTCCGCCTGCACCCGGCCTGGTACCGCATCGGTGGCGTCGCCCACGACCTGCCGCGCGGCTGGGAAAAACTGGTCAAGGACTTCGTCGACTGGCTGCCCAAGCGCCTCGACGAGTACACCAAGGCTGCCCTGCAGAACAGCATCCTCAAGGGCCGTACCATCGGCGTGGCCGCCTACAACACCAAAGAGGCCCTGGAATGGGGCGTCACCGGTGCCGGCCTGCGTTCGACCGGTTGCGATTTCGACCTGCGCAAGGCGCGTCCGTACTCGGGCTACGAGAACTTCGAGTTCGAAGTGCCGCTGGCCAGCAATGGCGATGCCTATGACCGCTGCATGGTCCGCGTCGAAGAAATGCGCCAGAGCATCAAGATCATCGACCAGTGCATGCGCAACATGCCGGCCGGCGCGTACAAGGCGGACCACCCGCTGACCACGCCGCCGCCAAAAGAGCGCACCCTGCAGCACATCGAGACCCTGATCACGCACTTCCTGCAAGTTTCGTGGGGCCCGGTGATGCCGGCCAACGAATCCTTCCAGATGATCGAAGCGACCAAGGGCATCAACAGTTACTACCTGACGAGCGATGGCGGAACCATGAGTTACCGCACCCGGATCCGCACCCCGAGCTACCCGCACCTGCAACAGATCCCTTCGGTGATCCGCGGCAGCATGGTCGCGGACCTCATTGCGTACCTGGGCAGTATCGACTTCGTTATGGCTGACGTGGACCGCTAAGCATGAACAACACGCTTATCCAAACCGACCGTTTCGCCCTGAGCGAAACAGAGCGCTCGGCCATCGAGCACGAGATGCATCACTACGAGGACCCGCGCGCGGCGTCCATCGAAGCCCTGAAGATCGTTCAGAAGGAACGCGGCTGGGTGCCGGACGGCGCGGTGTATGCCATCGGCGAAGTGCTGGGCATCCCTGCCAGCGACGTCGAAGGCGTGGCCACCTTCTACAGCCAGATCTTCCGCCAGCCGGTCGGTCGCCACATCATTCGCGTGTGCGACAGCATGGTCTGCTACATCGGCGGCCACGAGTCGGTGGTCAGCCAGATCCAGAGCGAGCTGGGCATCGGCCTGGGCCAGACTACCGCAGACGGGCGCTTCACCCTGCTACCGGTGTGCTGCCTGGGTAACTGCGACAAGGCCCCGGCCCTGATGATCGACGACGACACCTTTGGCGACGTGCAACCTGCCGGCGTTTCCAAACTGCTGGAGGGTTACGTATGACCATCACTTCCTTCGGCCCGGCCAACCGCATTGCGCGCGCCGCTGAAACCCACCCGCTGACCTGGCGCCTGCGTGACGACGGCGAACCGCTGTGGCTCGACGAGTACCAGGCCAAGGACGGCTACAGTGCCGCCCGCAAGGCGCTGGCGCAGATGTCGCAGGACGACATCGTGCAGACCGTCAAGGACTCCGGCCTCAAGGGCCGCGGGGGTGCGGGCTTCCCGACGGGCGTCAAATGGGGCCTGATGCCCAAAGACGAATCCATGAACATCCGCTACCTGCTGTGCAACGCGGATGAAATGGAGCCCAACACCTGGAAAGACCGCATGCTGATGGAGCAGCAGCCCCATCTGCTGATCGAAGGCATGCTGATCAGTGCCCGCGCGCTCAAGGCCTACCGCGGCTACATCTTCCTGCGTGGCGAGTACACCACCGCAGCGCGCAACCTCAACCGTGCGGTCGAGGAAGCCAAGGCGGCCGGCCTGCTGGGCAAGAACATCCTGGGCAGCGGCTTCGACTTCGAGCTGTTCGTGCACACCGGCGCCGGGCGTTACATCTGCGGTGAAGAAACCGCGTTGATCAACTCCCTCGAAGGCCGTCGCGCCAACCCGCGCTCCAAGCCGCCCTTCCCTGCCGCCGTGGGCGTGTGGGGCAAGCCGACGTGCGTGAACAACGTCGAAACCCTGTGCAACGTGCCGGCCATCGTCGGCAACGGCATCGACTGGTACAAGTCGCTGGCCCGCGAAGGCAGCGAAGACCACGGCACCAAGCTGATGGGCTTCTCCGGCAAGGTCAAGAACCCGGGCCTGTGGGAGCTGCCATTCGGCGTGCCCGCCCGCGAGCTGTTCGAAGACTACGCCGGCGGCATGCGTGATGGCTTCAAGCTCAAGTGCTGGCAGCCTGGCGGCGCCGGTACCGGCTTCCTGCTGCCCGAACACCTCGACGCACAGATGTACGCCGGCGGCATCGCCAAGGTCGGCACCCGGATGGGTACGGGCCTGGCCATGGCCGTGGACGACAGCGTCAACATGGTCTCGCTGCTGCGCAACATGGAAGAGTTCTTTGCCCGCGAATCGTGCGGCTTCTGCACCCCGTGCCGCGATGGCCTGCCATGGAGCGTCAAGCTTCTGCGCGCCATCGAGAAAGGCCAGGGCCAGCAAGGCGACATCGAGACGCTGCTGGGGCTGGTCGGTTTCCTCGGCCCAGGCAAGACCTTCTGCGCTCACGCACCGGGTGCGGTCGAGCCGCTGGGCAGTGCCATCAAATACTTCCGCCCCGAGTTCGAAGCCGGTATCGCTGCCACTGCAGCGCCGCGCTCGGACCAGGCAACGCCGGTGCAGGCCGGGCCAATTGTGGTTGGCGCATAACCTATAAAAAGACGGGCGGTCCGTGCCGCCCGTTGCCCGCGATGCTCGCCCCGGGGAACCCCGCCGCGAGCCGCAGGCACACAGATTTCCATTAGCCACGCCCGCACACGCGGGCCAACGAAGAACTTTGAACCATGGCCACTATCCACGTAGACGGCAAAGAGCTCGAAGTCAACGGCGCAGACAACCTGTTACAGGCGTGTCTGTCGCTAGGCCTCGACATCCCTTATTTCTGCTGGCACCCGGCGCTTGGTAGCGTCGGCGCCTGCCGCCAGTGTGCGGTCAAGCAGTACACCGACGAGAACGACACGCGCGGTCGTATCGTCATGTCCTGCATGACCCCAGCCACCGATGGCAGCTGGATTTCCATCGAAGACGAAGAAGCCCGCGTGTTCCGCGCCAGCGTCGTCGAATGGCTGATGACCAACCACCCGCACGACTGCCCGGTGTGCGAGGAAGGCGGTCACTGCCACCTGCAAGACATGACGGTGATGACCGGCCACAACGAGCGCCGTTATCGCTTCACCAAGCGTACCCACCAGAACCAGGAGCTCGGCCCGTTCATCTCCCACGAGATGAACCGCTGCATCGCCTGCTACCGCTGCGTGCGCTACTACAAGGACTACGCCGGCGGTACCGACCTGGGCGTGTTCGGTGCACACGACAACGTGTACTTCGGCCGTGTCGAGAGCGGTACGCTGGAGAGCGAGTTCTCCGGCAACCTGACCGAGGTGTGCCCGACCGGTGTGTTCACCGACAAGACCCACTCCGAGCGCTACAACCGTAAATGGGACATGCAGTTTGCCCCGAGCATCTGCCATGGCTGCTCCAGCGGCTGCAACATCAGCCCGGGTGAGCGCTACGGTGAACTGCGTCGCATCGAGAACCGCTTCAACGGCTCGGTGAACCAGTACTTCCTGTGCGACCGTGGCCGTTTCGGCTATGGCTACGTCAACCGTACCGACCGCCCTCGCCAGCCACTGCTCGAAGGCGGCCAGAAGCTGGGCCTGGACGCTGCACTGGACAAGGCCGCCGACCTGTTGCGCGGCCGCACCATCGTCGGTATCGGCTCGCCACGCGCCAGCCTCGAAAGCAACTACGGCCTGCGCGAACTGGTCGGTGCCGAGTACTTCCACTCGGGCATGGAAGCCGGTGAGCTGGAGCGCGTGCGCCTGGCCCTGCAGGTACTGAACGACAGCCCGCTGCCGGTACCGACCCTGCGCGACATGGAGGACCATGACGCGGTATTCGTGCTTGGCGAAGACCTGACCCAGACCGCTGCGCGCCTGGCCCTGGCCCTGCGCCAGTCGGTCAAGGGCAAGGCCGAAGCCATGGCCGACGCCATGCGCGTTCAGCCGTGGCTCGATGCCGCCGTCAAAAACATCGGTCAGCACGCCATGTACCCGCTGTTCATCGCCAGCCTCACCGACACCAAGCTCGATGACGTTGCCGAAGAATGCGTACACGCAGCGCCGGACGACCTGGCCCGTATCGGTTTCGCCGTGGCCCACGCCATCGACCCAAGCGCGCCGGCCGTCGAAGGCCTGGACGCCGAAGCCGTCGAGCTGGCCAAGCGCATCGCCGATGCACTGGTCGCCGCCAACCGTCCGCTGGTGGTCGCCGGCACGTCGCTGGGCTCCAAGGCCCTGATCGAAGCCGCCGCCAACATCGCCAAGGCGCTCAAGCTGCGCGAGAAGAACGGCTCGCTGAGCCTGGTGGTGCCCGAGGCCAACAGCCTGGGCCTGGCCATGCTCGGTGGCGAGTCGATCGACGCCGCGCTGGACGCGGTGATCGCGGGCAAGGCCGACGCCATCGTGATCCTGGAAAACGACCTGTACAGCCGCGTGCCGGCGGCCAAGGTCGATGCCGCCCTGGCAGCTGCCAAGGTGGTGATTGTTGCCGATCACCAGAAAACCCCGACCACCGAGCGTGCGCATCTGGTGCTGCCGGCGGCCACCTTCGCCGAAGGCACGGTACCCTGGTCAGCCAGGAAGGCCGCGCCCAGCGCTTCTTCCAGGTGTTCGACCCGCAGTACCTGGACAGCAGCATCCTGGTGCACGAAGGCTGGCGCTGGATGCACGCCCTGCGTGCCACCCTGCTGAACAAGCCGATCGACTGGACCCAGCTCGACCACGTTACCCACGCCGTGGCAGGCGCCGCGCCGCAACTGGCCGGCATCGTCAACGCTGCCCCGTCGGCCGCGTTCCGCATCAAGGGCATGAAGCTTGCCCGCGAACCGCTGCGCTACTCGGGCCGCACCGCCATGCGCGCCAACATCAGCGTGCACGAACCGCGTACCCCGCAAGACCCGGACACCGCGTTCGCGTTCTCCATGGAAGGCTACTCGGGCTCTGCCGAACCGCGCTCGCAAGTGCCGTTCGCCTGGTCGCCGGGCTGGAACTCGCCGCAAGCCTGGAACAAGTTCCAGGACGAGGTCGGTGGTCACCTGCGTGCAGGCGACCCGGGCACCCGCCTGATCGAAACCCAGGGCGACAAGCTCAACTGGTTCGCCAGCGTACCGGCCGCGTTCTCGCCGGCGCGTGGCACCTGGCAGGTCGTGCCGGTCTATCACCTGTTCGGCAGTGAAGAGAACTCTTCGCGCGCCGCCCCGGTGCAGGAGCGCATCCCGCAGGCCTACGTTGGCCTGGCCAAGTCCGAAGCCGACCGCCTGGGTGTCAACGACGGCGCGCTGCTGAGCCTGAACGTGGCCGGCCAGACCCTGCGTCTGCCGCTGCGTATCAATGAAGAGCTGGGCGCTGGCCTGGTTGCGTTGCCCAAAGGCCTGGCCGGCATTCCGCCGGCCATCTTCGGTGCATCCGTCGAAGGCCTGCAGGAGGCAGCACAATGACCTGGTTCACCCCTGAAGTGATCGATGTGATCCTCACCGTCATCAAGGCCATCGTGGTGCTGCTGGCGGTAGTGGTCTGCGGCGCGCTGCTCAGCTTCGTCGAGCGTCGCCTGCTGGGCTGGTGGCAGGACCGTTACGGTCGAACCGCGTCGGCCCGTTCGGCATGTTCCAGATTGCCGCCGACATGCTGAAAATGTTCTTCAAGGAAGACTGGAACCCGCCCTTCGTCGACAAGGTGATCTTCACCCTGGCGCCGGTGGTGGCCATGAGTGCCTTGCTGATCGCCTTCGCGATCATCCCGATCACCCCGACCTGGGGTGTCGCGGACCTGAACATCGGCCTGCTGTTCTTCTTCGCCATGGCCGGCCTGTCGGTGTACGCCGTACTGTTCGCCGGCTGGTCGTCGAACAACAAGTACGCCCTGCTCGGCAGCCTGCGGGCCTCGGCCCAGACCGTGTCGTACGAAGTGTTCATGGGCCTGGCGCTGATGGGCATCGTGGCCCAGGTCGGCTCGTTCAACATGCGCGACATCGTCGAGTACCAGGCGCAGAACCTGTGGTTCATCATTCCGCAGTTCTTCGGCTTCTGTACCTTCTTCATCGCTGGCGTGGCCGTGACGCACCGTCACCCCTTCGACCAACCCGAAGCGGAACAGGAACTGGCCGACGGCTACCACATCGAATATGCCGGCATGAAATGGGGCATGTTCTTCGTCGGCGAGTACATCGGCATCATCCTGATCTCGGCGCTGCTGGTAACCCTGTTCTTCGGTGGCTGGCACGGGCCGTTCGGCATCCTGCCGCAACTGTCGTTCGTGTGGTTCGCCCTGAAGACCGCGTTCTTCATCATGCTGTTCATCCTGCTGCGCGCCTCGATCCCGCGCCCGCGTTATGACCAGGTGATGGACTTCAGCTGGAAGTTCTGCCTGCCGCTGACCCTGATCAATTTGCTGGTGACCGCTGCGCTCGTGTTGCTCAACACGCCAGCTGTTGCGGCCCAGTGAGGATTTGACCCATGTTCAAGTATATTGGCGACATCGTTAAGGGCACTGGCACCCAGCTGCGCAGCCTGGTGATGGTGTTCTCTCACGGTTTCCGCAAACGTGACACCCTGCAATACCCCGAAGAAGCGGTGTACCTGCCACCGCGCTACCGCGGCCGCATCGTGCTCACCCGCGACCCCGACGGTGAAGAGCGCTGCGTGGCGTGCAACCTGTGCGCCGTGGCGTGCCCGGTGGGTTGCATCTCGCTGCAGAAGGCCGAGACCGACGACGGCCGCTGGTACCCCGAGTTCTTCCGCATCAACTTCTCGCGCTGCATTTTCTGCGGCCTCTGCGAGGAAGCCTGCCCGACCACCGCGATCCAGCTCACCCCGGATTTCGAGATGGCCGAGTTCAAACGTCAGGACCTGGTGTACGAGAAAGAAGATCTGCTGATCTCCGGCCCCGGCAAGAACCCTGATTACAACTTCTACCGTGTTGCAGGTATGGCCGTTGCCGGCAAGCCGAAAGGCGCCGCGCAGAACGAAGCCGAGCCGATCAACGTGAAGAGCTTGCTCCCTTAAGGAAGAAAGATGGAATTCGCTTTCTATTTCGCATCCGGTGTCGCCGTGGTGTCCACCCTGCGGGTGATCACCAATACCAACCCGGTGCATGCCCTGCTCTACCTGATCATTTCGCTGATCTCCGTGGCGATGACCTTCTTCGCCCTCGGTGCGCCGTTTGCCGGTGTGCTCGAAGTGATCGCCTACGCTGGCGCCATCATGGTGCTGTTCGTGTTCGTGGTGATGATGCTCAACCTGGGCCCGGCTTCGGTCGCCCAGGAGCGCGGCTGGCTCAAGCCGGGCATCTGGGGCGGGCCGTGTTCCTCGCCGCCCTGCTGCTGCTTGAGCTGCTGTACGTGCTGTTCGTCGAGCCGAGCGGCGCGGCCATCGGCCACACCACCGTTGACGCCAAGGCCGTGGGCATCAGCCTGTTCGGCCCTTACCTGCTGGTGGTGGAACTGGCCTCGATGCTGCTGCTGGCTGCGGCAGTGACGGCGTTCCACCTCGGCCGCAACGAGGCGAAGGAGTAAACCATGTCAGCAATTCCTCTCGAGCACGGCCTGGCCGTCGCCGGCATCCTGTTCTGCCTCGGCCTGGTCGGGCTGATGGTACGCCGCAACATTCTGTTCGTACTGATGAGCCTGGAAATCATGATGAACGCCTCGGCACTGGCGTTCATCGTGGCGGGCAGCCGCTGGGCGCAACCGGACGGGCAGATCATGTTCATCCTGGTCATCAGCCTGGCCGCCGCCGAGGCCAGTATCGGCCTGGCGATCCTGCTGCAGCTGTATCGCCGCTTCCACACTCTCGATATCGATGCTGCCAGTGAGATGCGCGGATGAACCTACTCTTTCTGACCTTCGTCTTCCCCCTGATCGGCTTCGTGCTGCTGTCGTTCTCGCGCGGGCGGTTCTCCGAGAACCTGTCGGCGCTGATCGGCGTCGGCTCGATCGGCCTCTCGGCCATCGTGGCCGCGTACGTGATCTGGCAGTTCAACGTCGCCCCGCCCGAAGGCGCGCGTACAGCCAACTGCTGTGGCAGTGGATGCAGGTGGGCGACTTCAAGCCCAACTTCACCCTCTACCTGGACGGCCTGTCGGTGACCATGCTTGGCGTGGTGGTCGGCGTGGGCTTCCTGATCCACCTGTTCGCTTCGTGGTACATGCGTGGTGAAGCCGGCTACTCGCGCTTCTTCGCCTACACCAACCTGTTCATCGCCAGCATGCTGTTCCTGATCCTGGGCGACGACCTGCTGTTCATCTACTTCGGTTGGGAAGGCGTGGGCCTGTGCTCGTACCTGTTGATCGGTTTCTACTACAGCAACCGCAACAACGGCAACGCGGCACTCAAGGCTTTCATCGTCACCCGTATCGGCGACGTGTTCATGGCCATCGGCCTGTTCATCCTGTACCAGCAACTGGGCACGCTGAATATCCAGCAACTGCTGGTGCTGGCCCCGCAGAAGTTCCAGGCGGGTGATTTCTGGATGGTGCTGGCGACCCTGATGCTGCTGGGTGGCGCGGTCGGTAAATCCGCCCAACTGCCGCTGCAGACGTGGCTGGCGGACGCGATGGCCGGCCCTACCCCGGTGTCGGCACTGATCCACGCCGCAACCATGGTCACCGCCGGTGTCTACCTGATCGCCCGTACGCACGGTTTGTTCGCCCTGGCGCCCGACGTGCTGCACCTGGTGGGTGTGGTCGGCGGCGTGACCCTGGTACTGGCCGGCTTCGCCGCGCTGGTGCAGACCGACATCAAGCGTATCCTGGCCTACTCGACCATGAGCCAGATCGGCTACATGTTCCTGGCCCTGGGCGTTGGCGCATTCGATGGCGCGATCTTCCACCTGATGACCCACGCCTTCTTCAAGGCCCTGCTGTTCCTTGCTTCGGGTGCGGTGATCGTTGCTTGCCACCACGAGCAGAACATCTTCAAGATGGGCGGCCTGTGGAAAAAGCTGCCGTTGGCCTATGCCAGCTTCATCGTCGGCGGTGCCGCCCTGGCTGCCCTGCCGCTGCTGACCGCCGGTTTCTACTCCAAGGACGAGATCCTCTGGGAAGCCTTCGCCAGTGGCAACAACGGCCTGCTGTACGCTGGCCTGGTTGGCGCGTTCATGACCTCGCTGTACACCTTCCGCCTGATCTTCATTGCCTTCCACGGCGAAGCCAAGACCGAAGCGCATGCCGGCCATGGCATCTCGCACTGGCTGCCACTGGGCGTGCTGATCGTGCTGTCGACCTTCGTCGGCGCGTGGATCCATCCACCGCTGGCGGGCGTACTGCCACAGAGCGTCGGGCATGCCGGCGGCGAAGCCAAGCACAGCCTGGAAATCGCCTCGGGTGCCATCGCCATCGCCGGTATCCTGCTGGCCGCGATGCTGTTCCTGGGCAAGCGTCGCCTGGTCACCGCGATCGCCAACAGCGGCCCGGGTCGTGTGCTGTCGGCCTGGTGGTTCGCCGCCTGGGGCTTCGACTGGATCTACGACAAGCTGTTCGTCAAACCTTACCTGCTGATCAGCCATATCCTGCGCAAGGATCCGGTTGACCGCGGCATAGGCCTGATTCCGCGTATGGCTCGGGGCGGTCACGCTGCCATGAGCAAAACCGAAACCGGTCAGCTGCGCTGGTACACCGCTTCGATAGCCGTGGGTGCCGTGCTTGTGCTCGGTGCCGTTGTTGTGGCTGCGGTCTGATATGAACCTTGCGACTTTGCGAAAGGAATTGAGCCCGTCATGATTTTGCCTTGGCTGATCCTGATCCCCTTCATCGGCGGCCTGCTGTGCTGGCTGGGTGAGCGCTTCGGCGCCACCCTGCCGCGCTACATCGCGCTGCTGACCATGTCCCTGCTGCTTGGTATCGGCCTCTGGCTGTGGGCCAACGGCGACTACACCCTGGCGCCTGCGCCGGGTGCTGCGCCACAGTGGGCCTACGAATTCAAAGTGCTGTGGATCGAGCGCTTCGGCATCAGCCTGCACCTGGCCCTGGACGGCCTGTCGCTGCTGATGATCCTGCTCACTGGCCTGCTCGGTGTGCTCTCGGTACTGTGCTCGTGGAAAGAGATCCAGCGCCACGTCGGCTTCTTCCACCTCAACCTGATGTGGATCCTGGGCGGCGTGGTCGGGGTGTTCCTGGCCCTGGACCTGTTCCTGTTCTTCTTCTTCTGGGAAATGATGCTGGTGCCGATGTATTTCCTCATCGCGCTCTGGGGTCACAGCTCCTCCGACGGCAAGAAGACCCGGATCTACGCAGCCACCAAGTTCTTCATCTTCACCCAGGCCAGTGGCCTGATCATGCTGGTGGCGATCCTGGGCCTGGTACTGGTCAACTACAGCAACACCGGTGTGATCACCTTCGACTACACCCAGTTGCTCAAAGCCGACCTGCCGGCCGGTACCGAATACCTGCTGATGCTGGGCTTCTTCATTGCCTTCGCGGTCAAGCTGCCGGTGGTACCGTTCCACTCCTGGCTGCCTGACGCTCACGCCCAGGCACCCACCGCAGGTTCCGTGGACCTGGCGGGTATCCTGCTGAAGACGGCGGCCTACGGCCTGCTGCGTTTCGCCCTGCCGCTGTTCCCGAATGCCTCGGCCGAGTTCGCGCCGATTGCCATGACACTGGGTCTGATCGGGATCTTCTACGGTGCGTTCCTGGCCTTCGCCCAGACCGACATCAAGCGTCTGATCGCGTTCTCCAGCGTCTCGCACATGGGCTTCGTACTGATCGGCATCTACTCCGGCAGCCAGCAGGCCCTGCAAGGCGCGGTGATCCAGATGCTGGCCCACGGCCTGTCGGCGGCAGCGCTGTTTATCCTCAGCGGCCAACTGTACGAGCGCCTGCATACCCGTGACATGCGCCAGATGGGTGGCCTGTGGTCGCGCATTGCCTACCTGCCGGCCATCAGCCTGTTCTTCGCTGCCGCGTCGCTGGGCCTGCCGGGCACCGGCAACTTCGTCGGCGAGTTCCTGATCCTGCTGGGCAGCTTCGTCAGTGCACCGTGGGTCACCGTGGTCGCCACCTCGGGCCTGGTATTCGGTTCGGTGTACTCACTGATCATGATCCACCGCGCCTACTTCGGCCCGTCCAAGTCGGACGAAGTACTGGCCGGCATGGACAACCGCGAACTGATCATGGTGCTGGGCCTGGCTGTGCTGCTGATTGTTCTGGGCGTTTACCCGCAGCCGTTCCTGGATACCTCTGCCGCCACCATGAGTGGTGTACAGCAGTGGTTCGGCTCCGCTTTCACTCAACTCGCTTCGGCCCGGTAAGAGCGCTATGGACCTGACGATTCAACACTTTATTGCGCTTGCGCCGCTGCTGATCACCACCGTCACCATTATCGTGGTGATGCTGGCGATCGCCTGGCGCCGCAATCACTCGCAAACCTTCCTGCTGTCGACCGTGGGGCTGAACCTGGCCCTGCTGTCGATCATCCCGACCTTGAAAGTGGCCCCGCTGGCAGTCACCCCGTTGCTGACCGTCGACAATTTCGCGTGCCTGTACATGGCGTTGATCCTGGTCGCCACGCTGGCGTGCGTGACCTTGGCGCACGCCTACCTGGGCGATGGCGGCAAAGGCTACCCGGGCAACCGTGAAGAGCTTTACCTGCTGATCCTGATGGCTGCGCTGGGTGGCCTGGTGCTGGTCTGCGCGCAGCACCTGGCCGGCTTGTTCATCGGCCTGGAACTGCTCTCGGTACCGGTCTATGGCCTGGTGGCGTATGCGTTCTTCAACAAGCGTTCGCTGGAAGCCGGCATCAAGTACATGGTGCTGTCGGCGGCGGGTTCTGCGTTCCTGCTGTTCGGCATGGCGTTGCTGTATGCCGATGCTGGCAGCCTGAGCTTCGACGGCATTGGCAAGGCCCTGGCGGCCACCAGCCTGCCGAGCCTGATTGCCCAGCTGGGCCTGGGCATGATGCTGGTCGGCCTGGCGTTCAAACTGTCGCTGGTACCGTTCCACCTGTGGACTCCAGACGTATACGAGGGTGCTCCTGCACCGGTTGCCGCGTTCCTGGCCACCGCCAGCAAAGTCGCCGTGTTTGCGGTGGTGGTGCGCCTGTTCATGCTCTCCCCTGCGGCGAGCAGCGGCGTATTGACCACCGTGCTGTCGATCATTGCGGTGGCGTCGATCCTGGTCGGCAACCTGCTGGCGCTGACCCAGAGCAACCTCAAGCGTCTGCTGGGTTACTCCTCCATTGCCCACTTCGGTTACCTGCTGATTGCCCTGGTGGCGAGCAAGGGCCTGGCGGTGGAAGCGATTGGCGTGTACCTGGTGACCTACGTGATCACCAGCCTGGGCGCCTTCGGTGTGATCACCCTGATGTCCTCGCCTTACAACGGCCGTGATGCCGATGCGCTGTACGAGTACCGCGGCCTGTTCTGGCGTCGTCCGTACCTGACTGCGGTGTTGACCGTGATGATGCTGTCGCTGGCGGGGATTCCGCTGACGGCGGGCTTCATCGGCAAGTTCTACATCATTGCCACGGGCGTCGAATCGCAGCTGTGGTGGTTGGTGGGTGCGCTGGTGATCGGTAGTGCGATCGGCGTGTTCTACTACCTGCGCGTCATGGTCACCTTGTACCTGATGGAGCCGAACCTGCGTCGTCACGATGCCCCGTTGAACTGGGAGCAGCGTACGGGTGGTGTGATGCTGCTGGCGATTGCGATCGTGCGTTCGTGTTGGGTGTGTACCCGCAGCCGTTGCTGGACCTGGTGCAGCATGCAGGTTTGCAGTTGCTTGGTTGAGTGCTGATGTACTGACACGACACCCCGCTTCGGCGGGGTGTTTTGTTTCTGTCGATTGAAGAATCAAGGTAAGCGTCCGGTTAAGTCACCTTGACGCAAGGTCTAGGAGATAGCCCCGAGAGCGTAAGCATTGGCCAAATCTTCAACCAGTTTTTGGACGTGACGCGGTCTTGATAGATAGCATTTTTATCCGTAGCGAACCTTCCTGCTGGCCGGATTATCAAGTCAAAAAGATCATCAAAGCCCAACGGCGCAGCGATTTCATATGTGCCGTCCTCCCGCAGTCTTATCGCTAGTGCTGTGGCAGTTTCTGGCCAGTAACGCATTGCATCGGTCGCCGACTGATAGGGCTCATCGCCGTTCTGAACATGCATTCTCGCTTGGTTTTTCACAGACCACAGTACGTTCGGGTCTAGGTCTCTGAGGGCTGCCTCTAGGGCTTCATCTTGCTCGGGTGTGCAACGTGTGGCATCAAACCAGATGACATCAACGTCTGTTGAGACCGTAGATGAGCTGCGACCGTGCAGATGATCCCAAACCGCGTTTCGGACGAAACCTGCTCCTATCCAGCAGTCGGGCAAGTTCAAGGAGCGCACTATTTCGAGCATCCTACGCCGAATGGGGTCATCCGAAATGATTGCTTGGATTGTCGAGCTATTGTCCACTTGGAAGATCACCCCGTTGAAGCTAGGCCTCACCCACTGATGCGGCAGCAGCTGCCCAATCTCACTTGCCCGCTGTGTCGGCAGCCGCGTCAGCACATCTTTGATGATAGCGATACGGATCATGCCCGTTCATGCGCGCCGACTGGATCAAACTCATGATCGCATGCCGCTCGT
>NZ_JAAHBU010000144.1 GCF_010671725.1 Pseudomonas brassicae
CCGCTGCCGATCTTTCGATCGAAGCACTTCCTGCACTACCTGAAACGTCCAACTCGTTGATACTCAAGGAGTTTTTCGTTCCGACTACGCTGGAAGTGGGGCGAAGTATAAAGACTTCCCAGAGGCCGTCAAGGGTTTGTTTCAACTTTTGTTACAACGCCTCGCTTACGCCCCGCCAGCCGAGGAATACGCAGCGCTATAAAGGGCACTCGCAACATCAGCAACACCCCTCCAACCACTGCATAGACCGTCCACTCCTTCAAGTCCGCACGCACGATCCACAGAAAATGCAGCAACCCAAGCACAAGAATCACATAGATCAGCTTGTGCAACTTCTTCCACCGCCCCCCCAGACGGCGCTGACTGTAGCGATTGGAGGTAATCGCCAATGCCAGCAAGCCCATGAATGCCAACACACCCACGATAATGTAAGGACGCTTGCGCAGCTCAACACCCAACTGCCCCCAGTCCAGCCCAAGGATGAAAAACAGATAACCCGACAGATGCAGCACTACATAAGCAAAGCACCACAAGCCCAACTGACGCCGCACCACAATCCAACCGGGCCACCCCGTCAACTTCTGCAGAGGCGTCATGCACAAGGTGATCAGCAAAAACACCAATGCCCCCTGCCCCATCCGATCCACCAACACCTTGCCTGGATCAGGCCCAAGCGCATTCATCCCGCCCTGAACCAGCCAATACAACGGCCAGGCGCACGCCAGCGCAAAGACCCCCAGGCGAAACAGTGGATAGCGCATCAGTAATTCGTCCGCAGATCGAGCCCACTATATAAAGAGGCAACCTCATCGGCGTAACCATTGAACATCTGCGTATCACGCACATTCGGGCTGAACAGCCCGCTGGGCAGCCGGCGCTCGCGCGCCTGAGTCCACCGCGGATGGTCCACCGCAGGATTGACGTTGGCATAGAAACCGTACTCCTCCGGCGCGATGGTCTGCCAGGTAGTGAGCGGCTGCTGCTCGACCAGACTGATACGCACGATCGACTTGATGCTCTTGAAGCCGTACTTCCAGGGCACCACCAACCTCAGCGGCGCGCCGTTCTGATTGGGCAATTCACGGCCATACATGCCCACCGCCAGAATCGCCAGCGGATTCATCGCTTCATCCAGGCGCAGGCCCTCCACATACGGCCAATCGATCAAGGCAAACCCCGAGCGCTGCCCCGGCATGTGCTTGGGGTCCTGCAAGGTTTCAAAACGGATGTACTTGGCCTTGGAGGTCGGCTCGACCTGCTTGAGCAACGCTGAAATCGGAAACCCCAGCCAGGGGATAACCATCGACCAGGCTTCGACGCAACGCAGTCGGTAGATGCGCTCTTCCAACTGGTAGGGTTTCATGAAGTCTTCGAGCGCATAGCGCCCTGGCTTGCCCACCTCACCATCGACCACAACGGACCAGGGCGCGGTCGGCAGCGCCCCCGCGTGCTCAGCAGGGTCACCCTTGTCGGTACCGAACTCATAGAAGTTGTTGTAGTGCGTAGCGTCCTTGAACGGCGTTATCGCCTCGTCCTTCACCGTGACGGCTTGCCAACGGGTGGCAGGCAGCTTCTCGGCGAACCAACCCGGCGCTGCACCGGCGTCGACATCGGCATAGCGTGACGCTTCAGCACCACTCGCCCAACGCGGCAGGCTACCAACCGCCACTGCGACCGCAGCGCGCCCAGCAACGTTCGTCGCGACAGGTAAAGAGATTCAGGCGTGATGTCCGATGCCTTGCAATCAGAAGAACGGCGCAGCTTGATTAGCATGATGACTCCGTAGAACCGGTGAGCTGATGCACCAGTAGACTACGGAGCCCGAGGGAAATTACATCACTGCTCGGTGGTTTTCTTGCGACGCGAACGCAGCAGGTACTGCACCGGCCCCGACGCAGCATACGCGAGGAAAATCAGCAGCAGAATGCGTGGCGGATCGCTGAACACCACCGCAAACACCAGTACCACGGCAAGGATGGCCACGAACGGCACGCGGCCCTTGAGGTCCAGCTCCTTGAAGCTGTTGTACTTGATGTTGCTGACCATCAGCATGCCCGCAGCGGCAACCAGCAAGGCCACCAGGAACGACAACTTCGAGCCCTGGATGCCGTAGTCGCTGAACGCCCAGACAGTGCCGGCCACAACGCCCGCGGCTGCGGGGCTGGCCAGGCCGATGAAGTAGCGCTTGTCGGCCTTGCCGACCTGGGTATTGAAGCGCGCCAGGCGCAATGCTGCACCGGCGACATAGATGAAGGCGACCATCCAGCCGACCTTGCCCATGTCACCCAGCGCCCAGCCGAAGGCCAGTAGTGCCGGGGCCACACCGAAGGCGACCATGTCGGACAGCGAATCGTACTCTGCACCGAAGGCGCTCTGCGTATTGGTCATGCGGGCAACACGCCCGTCCAGGCCATCGAGCACCATGGCGACGAAGATCGCGATGGCAGCGAAGGCGAAGTACTTGCTCGCCTCGCGTGGATCACCCGCACTCAAGGCGCTCTGGGCGCTCATGGAGTTGATGATCGAATAGAAACCGGCGAACAGGTTCGCAGTGGTGAACAGGTTGGGCAACAGATAGATGCCGCGATGCCGAACCTTGCGTCCTTCGGCGTCATGCCCTTCTTCAACATGCTCATCGATCGGTAGCAGGCTTTCGGCGTCAGAGGCCTTGTTCGGCTCTTCGGGACGTTCGCTCATGGACATTACCTTGCAACGGTGTGGAAAGTTTCGACAGACGTCTGCGACGAGGGTTCGCCGGCAAACGATGAAGCTTTATACCAGAAGCTGACCGCCTAAACGAAAAAACGCGGCCGAAGCCGCGTTTTCATCGCATCAGAGCAAGATCAGTTCTTGGCCTTGTCGACGATTTTGTTCGCAGCGATCCAAGGCATCATGAGCGCAGTTGCTCGCCGATGACTTCGATGCCGTGAGCAGCGTTGTTGCGACGCTTGGCGGTCATCGAAGGATAGCCGGTGGCGCCTTCGCTGATGAACATCTTGGCGTACTCGCCGTCCTGAATACGTTTCAGCGCGTTACGCATGGCTTGGCGCGATTCGGCGTTGATGACTTCTGGGCCGGTCACGTACTCGCCGTATTCGGCGTTGTTGGAGATCGAGTAGTTCATGTTGGCGATACCGCCTTCGTACATGAGGTCAACGATCAGCTTCAGTTCGTGCAGGCACTCGAAGTAGGCCATTTCTGGCGCGTAGCCTGCTTCAACCAGGGTTTCGAAGCCGGCCTTGACCAGCTCGACGGTACCACCGCACAGCACGGCTTGTTCGCCGAACAGGTCGGTTTCGGTCTCATCCTTGAAGGTGGTTTCGATGATACCGGTACGGCCGCCGCCAACGCCTGCGGCGTAGGACAGGGCAACGTTCTTGGCATTGCCCGAGGCGTCCTGGTAGATCGCGATCAGGTCAGGGATACCGCCGCCTTTGACAAACTCGGAACGCACGGTGTGACCTGGCGCTTTTGGCGCGATCATGATCACGTCCAGGTCAGCGCGTGGCACGACCTGGTTGTAGTGGATGGCGAAACCGTGGGAGAAGGCCAGGGTGGCGCCCTTCTTGATGTTCGGCTCGACTTCGTTCTTGTACAGCTGGGACTGGAATTCGTCCGGGGTCAGAATCATGACCAGGTCGGCACCGGCAACAGCAGTCGCCACGTCAGCCACTTTCAGGCCGTGGGCTTCGGCTTTGGCAACAGTGGCCGAACCTTTACGCAGACCGACAGTGACATCCACACCGGAGTCTTTCAGGTTGCACGCTTGAGCGTGGCCCTGGGAGCCGTAACCGATGATGGCAACTTTCTTGCCCTGGATGATCGAAAGGTCGCAGTCTTTGTCGTAGAAAACTTTCATGAAAATACCCCTGGTTATCTCGGCCCTCTCAGGCCATTCGCTAATTTTTTGAGTTAGATGCTGAGCACTTTGTCGCCACGGGCAATGCCGGTGACACCACTGCGCACGGTTTCGAGAATGGACGCGGTACCGATCGACTGAATGAAGCTGTCCAGCTTGTCGCTGGTGCCCGACAGTTGCACGGTATAGACGCTGCTGCTGACATCGACGATCTGCCCACGATAGATATCAGTGGTGCGTTTGATCTCGGCACGCTGCGCCCCCGTGGCCTTGATCTTGACCAGCATCAGCTCACGTTCGACATGCGCGCTTTCCGAGAGGTCGACCAGCTTGACCACCTCTACCAGCTTGTTCAGGTTCTTGGTGATCTGCTCGATCACCTCGTCGTGACCGACCGTGGTCAACGTCAGGCGCGACAGGGTCGGGTCTTCGGTCGGTGCAACGGTCAGGCTTTCGATGTTGTAGTTGCGCTGCGAGAACAGGCCGACCACACGGGACAAGGCACCCGGTTCGTTTTCCAACAGCAGGGAAATAATGTGCCGCATGATTAGGTCCGCTCCGTCTTGCTCAGCCACATATCGCGCATCGAGCCGTCTTTGATCTGCATCGGGTAGACGTGCTCGCTGTTATCGACCTGGATATCGATGAACACCAACCGGTCTTTCAGGGCGAAGGCTTCCTCGAGCTTGGGCTTGAGGTCCTTCAGGTCGGTGATGCGGATACCCACGTGACCATAGGCTTCGGCCAGCTTGACGAAGTCAGGTAGCGATTCCATATAGGAGTGCGAGTGACGGCTGTTGTAGGCCATGTCCTGCCATTGGCGAACCATGCCCAGCACGCCGTTGTTCAGGTTGACGATCTTGACCGGCAGGTCGTACTGCAGGCAGGTCGACAGCTCCTGAATGTTCATCTGGATGCTGCCCTCGCCGGTGACACAGGCAACGTCCTGGTCCGGGAAGTTCAGCTTGACGCCCATGGCCGCCGGGAAACCGAAGCCCATGGTGCCCAGGCCACCGGAGTTGATCCAGCGATTCGGCTTGTTGAAGCGGTAGTACTGCGCCGCGAACATCTGATGCTGGCCCACGTCGGAGGTGACGAACGCATCCCCCTTGGTGACTTCGCTCAGGGTCTCGATCACGGTCTGCGGCTTGATGACGCTGCCATCGCCCTTGTTGTAAGGGAACATGATGCCGTCGCCACGCCATTCGGCGATCTGCTTCCACCACGCATCCATCGCCGACTGCTCCGGCTTTTCACCGATTTCACGCAGAGTGGCGAGCATCTCGCTCAACACGCTTTCGACCGGACCCACGATAGGCACGTCGGCCTTGATGGTCTTGGAGATCGAGGCCGGGTCGATATCGATATGGATGACCTTGGCGTTCGGGCAGAACTTGGCCGGGCCGTTGACCACACGGTCGTCGAAGCGCGCACCGACAGCCAGGATCACGTCGGCATGGTGCATCGCCAGGTTGGCCGTGTAGCTGCCGTGCATGCCGAGCATGCCGAGGAACTGACGGTCGGTACCCGGATAGCCACCCAACCCCATGAGGGTATTGGTGACAGGCAGGTTGAGCAACTGGGCCACTTCGGTCAATGCCGCAGCGCCACCGCCCAGGATCACGCCGCCGCCGGCATAGACGATCGGGCGCTTGGCCGCCAGGAGCATTTCGGCTGCCTTGCGGATCTGCCCCGAATGCCCGCGAACGGCCGGGCTGTAGGAGCGCAGCTTGACCTTTTTCGGATAGATGTATTCGAACTTCTCGGCCGGGTTGGTCATGTCTTTCGGAATGTCGACAACCACCGGGCCCGGACGACCGGATTCCGCCAGGTAGAACGCCTTCTTCAGCACTTCCGGGATTTCCGAGGCATGCTTGATCATGAAGCTGTGCTTCACGATCGGCCGCGAAATACCGATCATGTCGGTTTCCTGGAAGGCATCGGTGCCGACCATGGTGCTGGGCACCTGACCGGAGAGGATGACCATCGGGATGGAGTCCATGTATGCCGTGGCAATCCCGGTAATGGCATTGGTTGCACCAGGACCG
Source organism: Pseudomonas brassicae (assembly GCF_010671725.1). Taxonomy (GTDB): domain Bacteria; phylum Pseudomonadota; class Gammaproteobacteria; order Pseudomonadales; family Pseudomonadaceae; genus Aquipseudomonas; species Aquipseudomonas brassicae. Next base: position 5,908 of record NZ_JAAHBU010000144.1, read on the forward strand.
GAGGTCACCAGTACCACGCCGGCCTTGCCGGTGGCACGCGCATAGCCATCGGCCATGTGGGTTGCCGCCTGCTCGTGACGAACCAGGATGTGGCTCACTTCCGGTTCTTTGAACAGGGCATCGTATACATGCAGGAGAGCACCACCAGGGTACCCGTAGATGTGCTTAACGCCTTCGTCACGCAAAAAGCGGACGACCATTTCAGCGCCAGATAAAAGCTCCACGTTGTTCACCTCTAAAACGCCAGAATACCGTCCAGGCAGGACGGGTCTTAATAGGTTTACTGCCAAGCAGAGCATGAGCGACGAAATCGCCGACTACGTCAGCACTGACTGAGCAAGTATTGGGAGCGCCCCAAAGTGTTGCGGGGTTTTCCCACCCAGCGCGAGGTAACGCGTTGCGGGGTGTAACAGGTCGGCGCGGGTGTGCGCCTCATGATCTGCTTAGCGGGTCTGCTTCTGGCAGTCCCTCTACAGCGGAAACTGGATTCTTCTGATTCTGCGCCTTCAAGTCAAGAAAAATTATTGCCAATTTTTTGAAATGACTATCCGCATCCACCACTAATACCGAAGACAGCAGCAGAAAAACAAACTTCAGAGACAAAAAGAGCCACATTCTGCGGCTCCAAGGGTGAAAAAGGGGAAATTCAGGCAGAAGGACTGATCAATTGGTCGAATTCTGCTAATAGCCTGCGCAGCTCGCGACTTTCTTGCGGACGATCCACGTACACCGTTTCAGCCATTACCAGGATGCCCGAGGCGTTGGGCAGCGATAGCCCGTTTTCCAGGATCTCGGTCATTTTTGGCAGAAATATCCACTGCAGCCACTGATCAAAGCTCATGCTGTCGACCGCGAACGGCGTCACGCTGGCCAACGCCTCGGGGCTGGGCGCTTGTTCGCTCCACCAGCCCTGCGCGCGCAGCTCATGCTCGATCAGCAGCAGGTGATCCGCGATATCCAGGATGCGTTGCTCGATCACAGGTTGACCTGCGCTTTCTGGCGCGCAGCGCGGCACCGGCTGCGTCGCCTTGCTTGTCGCGAGCCTGGGCAATGATGTCCCACAGACCGGCTTGCAGGTCGGGGCGGCCGTTGGCATAGGTCAGTGCGCGGCGTGCCAGTTGCTCGGACTGCGCCGCATCGCCCTGCGCCAGGCGTACCTGGGCCAGGCGATAGAGCACCTGCGGCTCGCGCGGTGCAATGCGCTGGGCGCGCTCCAGGCTCGACGACGCACCGTTGAGATCACCACCGGTCTGCTGCGACTGCGCCGTGGTCAACAGCGCCAGCACTGGGCCGTCAAGTTGCTCGTCGGCCGACAGGCCGCCGCTGCTGGTCGTGCTGCGCGGGATACCGGTCGCGCACTCGGCGCGCTGTAGCCGCCCGTGGAGGTGCTGGGGAACGGTGCCGAGTCCGCCGGGCCTGGCGTAATCGGGCCGGTATCGATCGGTGCCGCGCCGGTAGAGGCAGGGAAGGTCTGGATCGGCGCAGAACCGGCACCCTGCGGCACCATCACCGTCACGCCGGAGTCTTGCGGCATCGCCTGCGCCTGGCGCGAGCCGGTGCTGACCGCAGTGCCGGCACGATTGGCCGAGACCCGCTCACTGTTGGAAACGCGGGTGCTCGAATCCACCACCGGGATCGAGCCGCGTTGCACGCTGGCGCAACCATTAAGCAAAGCCAGTGCCGTCACGGCAGGAAACAACCACTTGTTCACGTCACATCCTCTTTGCTGAGCTTAATTCATCCAGCCCTTGACCCAGTCCATCACAGACTCGTCAGGCGCCTGGTCCCCGCCGCAGGCGTGCCGGCCACTGGCTCACTGCCGCGAATATACGGCATCTGCACCGCGCCCGGGCAGCTGGCATCAGAGCCCTGCCCGGTATGTGGGTCGACCCAGGCCTGCACCACGTTGTCCGGCAGCGGCATGTCCAGCGGCAGCGGGTCGGCCTTGCGCATGAAACTGGTCCACACCTGCAGCGCACCGGTGGCGCCGGTAAACGGCGTCTTGCCATTGTCGTCGCGCCCCAGCCACACCACGGCCAGCAGATCCTGGCTGAAACCGGCAAACCAGCTGTCACGCGAATCGTTGCTCGTGCCCGTTTTGCCCGCCAGGTTCAGCGAGCTTGGCAATACACTGTAAACCGAGCGCCCGGTACCTTCACGCATGACCCGCTGCATGGCGTTCTGCACCAGATAGATGGAGCCCGGGTCGAAGGTCTGCTGGATCTGGAACGGGTAGCGCTTGAGCGGCTCGCCCTCGGCCGTCAGTACGCTGCGAATGCCGCGCATCGGCGTGTTGAAACCACCATTGGCGAGGGTCTGGTACATGGTCGCAACCTGCACCGGCGACATGCCGCCAGCGCCCAGCAGCATCGACGGGAACGCTGGCCAGTCGACATTCACCCCCAGCCGGCCAATGGTCTTGATCACATTTGGCACGCCGACTTCAAGGCCAAGCTTGGCGTCGACAGGTTGTAGGAGTTGGCCAGGCCCTGGTACAGGAAGATGGTGCCATGGGCGCGCCGATCATAGTTCTGCGGCTTCCACACCTGGCCGTCGCGCCCTTGACCGAGAACGGCTCATCCTGCACCCAACTGGTCAGGGTGAACTGGCTCGGCTTCTCCAGTGCGGTGAGGTACACCGCCGGCTTGACCAGCGAACCGATCGGGCGCACCGCGTCGATGGCCCGGTTGAAGCCGGCATAACCGGCCTGGCGGCTGCCGATCAGCGCCTGCACTTCACCGGTTTCCGGATTGGTCACGACCATGGCCGCCTCGACTTCGTCCGATCCCTTGCGCCCACTCAGACGCTTGAAGGTTTCGGACATGGCCGCTTCGGACTTCATCTGCAGGATCGGATCGAAGCTGGTGAAGATGCGCAGGCCTTCTTCGGTCAAGTCTTCGTCGCGGTAGTCCTGGCGCAACTGACGCTTGACCAGGTCGAGGAAGCCGGGGAACGAGCTGTCGCCAGGCTGCCGCGCTTGGTCACGCCCAGCGGCATTTTCTTCGCCGCCTCCACTGCCTCGGGGGTCGCGACGCCTTGTTCGGCCAGCAGGTCGAGCACCAGGTTACGGCGAACGGTCGCACGCTCCGGATAGCGTCGCGGGTTGTAGTAGGACGGCCCCTTGACCATCCCCACCAGCAACGCTACCTGATGCAGCTTGAGCTCCGACAGCGGCTGGCTGAAGAAGAACTGGCTGGCCAGGCCGAAGCCGTGCACCGCACGCTGGCCGTCCTGACCGACGAATACCTCGTTGAGGTATGCCTCGAGGATCTCGCGCTTGTCATAGTGCAGTTCCAGCAGCAGCGCCATCATCGCTTCGTTGAGCTTGCGGCTGAGGCTGCGCTCGTTGGTCAGGTAGAAGTTCTTGACCAGTTGCTGGGTCAGGGTGCTGCCGCCCTGGCGCATGGCGCCAGACGAGGTGTTGACCCAGATGGCCCGTGCAATCGACTTGGGCGACACGCCGAAGTGGTGATAGAAGTCGCGGTCTTCCACGGCCACCAGGGTTTCGAGCAGGTAGGGTGGCACCTGGTCGAGCTTGATCAGGATGCGGTCTTCGAGGTTCTTGGGGTAGATACCACCGATCAGCAGGGGTTCCAGGCGTACCACATCGAGCTTGGCGCCATTGGTGCCGCTCAAGCTGGCCACGTAGTCACCCGAGAAGCGCACACGCACGCCTTGCGCCTTCTCCATGCCTTCATAGAACTGGAAGCCGCGGGTATTGAGGTCGATGGTGTTGCCATTGACTGCCGCCGCACCCGGGCCATTGGCTGCGCTTTCACGGCGGTAGCCCAGGGCATCCAGTTCGATGAGAAAGTCAGCCTTGCTGAGCTTTTGTCCGACGAACAGCTCGAGCGGGCGCGCGTATACCTTGGCCGGAATGGTCCAGCGTTTGCGGAGAACTTCTCCTGGACCACGGCATCGAGGTAAACGGCAAAGCCGGCCAGCGCCACAAGGCCGACCAGGCTGAGCTTGAGCGCCCAGCCCAACCAGGCACGCGAGCGGCCAGCGGGGCGTTTTTTGGGGGTACGGGAAGATCGGGTACGAGTCATGGCGGCGGATTATACGCACTTTATCGCTTGTCGACAGGCGCCCTCCGGCGGTTTGCAGCGGCCCCGCTTGCCGCCATAATGGTCGATTCGAATCTCCCACGCCCCAGAAGGATCGCCCGTGAGCCAAGCCTTGATCGCTGCCCTGCAAAACCCGGCCCTGTTTGCGCACCCTGTGAAGCAATTCCAGGTTATCGAGACGCATATTTCCTGGGTGCTGCTCACTGGCGACTACGCCTACAAAATCAAGAAGCCGATGAATTTCGGCTTTCTGGACTTTACCGAGCTGTCCAGCCGTGCGCATTTCTGTGCAGAAGAACTGCGCCTGAACCAGCGCCTGACCGACGGGCTGTACCTGGAAGTGCTGGCCATCACCGGTAGCGCCGAAGCGCCGCAACTGGGCGGAGAAGGTGTGGCCATCGAGTATGCCCTGAAAATGCGCCAGTTCCCGCAGCAGCAGATGCTCAGCACCTTGCAGGCGAACGGTGAACTGACTGCGGCCCACATCGACCAGATGGCGCGCCAGATCGCTCGCTTCCACCTCGACGCCCCCAAGGTTGCCGTCGAGCATCCGCTGGGCACGCCCGACAGCGTCATGGCACCGGTAGAGCAGAACTTCGAACAGATCCGCCCGTTCCTCAGCGACAAGGCCGACCTGGTGCAACTGGACGCCTTGCAAGCCTGGGCCCGCAGCAGCTTCGATCGCCTGCACGGGCTGTTCGAGGCACGCAAGGCGCAAGGCTTCATCCGTGAGTGCCACGGCGATATCCACCTGGGCAATGCCACCCTGATCGACGGCCAGGTGGTGATCTTCGATTGCATCGAGTTCAACGAGCCCTTCCGCCTCACCGACGTCTACGCCGACACCGCCTTCCTGGCCATGGACCTGGAAGACCGTGGCCTGAAATCACTGGCGCGCCGTTTCATCAGCCAGTACCTGGAGATCACCGGTGACTACGCCGGCCTTGAGCTGCTGAACTTCTACAAGGCTTATCGCGCACTGGTGCGGGCCAAGGTCGCACTGTTCAGCATGCCGGCCGACGCCGATGGCGTGCAGCGCGCGACGACCCTGCGCCAATACCGCAACTACGCCAACCTGGCCGAAAGCTACAGCGCTATCCCCTCGCGTCTGCTGGCAATCACCCACGGCGTATCCGCCGTCGGCAAGAGCCACGTGGCCATGCGCATGGTCGAAGCCCTGGGGGCCATTCGCCTGCGTTCGGACGTGGAGCGCAAGCGCCTGTTCGGCGAGCAGACCAGCCAGCAGGCTGGCCAGTTGCAGCAAGGCATCTATAGCGGCGACGCGAGCCAGAAGACCTACGAGCACCTGCACCAGCTGGCCGGCATCGTCCTGCGCGCCGGGTTCCCGGTGGTGATCGACGCCACCTACCTCAAGCGGGCGCAGCGCCAGGCCGCAGCCGAAGTCGCCAGCGCCACCGGCGTGCCCTTCCTGATCCTCGACTGCAACGCGCCGGATGCGGTGATCGCCAGCTGGCTGGCACAGCGCCAGGCCGACCACAACGATCCTTCAGACGCCACGCTGGAGGTGGTCACGGCACAACAGGCCGACCGCGACCCACTAAGCGCAGAAGAGTTGCTGCAAAGCAAACGCGTGGAAACCAACGAGAGCGGCAGCCTGGACGAGTTGGTCAAGCAGATCCGCCAACGCCTGCCCGGCCTGTAATCTCGCCAAGGCGTGAAGTGGTCCACACTTCACGCGTCTATTCCGGGCGTCTCCGTTTGATGGCACTATAATGCCACCATAAGATCAAACAAGGAGGCGCCCCATGAACCAGCCACGCCAGCTCGACTGCGCGCTATATGCTTTGGTGCACAAGGAACACATCGCAGAGTTCAACCTCGAGAAGTCCACCTCCGCCACCATCGACTTCAAGGACGGCGATTTTCGCGGCCTGGACCTGCGCAAGCTGGACACTGAAGGCATCGACTTCAGCGGCGCCTACTTCCGTGCCGCCGATCTGCGCGGCCTGGACCTGCGGCACAACTGCCTGGAAGGCGCAAGCCTGGCCCATGCGCAGATCTCCGGCACCTACTTTCCCGTTGAATTGAGTGCCGACGAAATTCTGATGTCGGTGAATTTCGGCACCCGCCTGCGCTACCGCACCCGCTGAAATCCCCCGTGCCAGGCCACCGCCAGCCCTGTCTGACGGTGGCTGCAGGCCCCGCCAAGGGCCGCCCGCTGGCAAAACGCCGCGTATTCTCCAACTGCCGCTACACTCCTCCTTGACCTGCCTCGCAATCCTTCTCCAAGACCCGTTCAGCCGTCGCAAGGAGGCTTGATGAACGATGAGCTCCAGCATCTGAAAAACCTTGGCAAGACCTCTGCGCAGTGGCTGCATGCGGTGGGCATCCACAGCGCCTCGGATTTGCGTCGCCTGGGCGCGGTGAATGCCTACCAGGCGGTACGCACCCGTGGCTTTCGCGCATCGAAGGTGCTGCTCTACGCGATTGAAGGCGCTCTGCTGGACATTCACTGGAACGATATCCCGCCCGAGCGCAAGGATGACCTGAACAAACAGCTGGACGCCAAGGCCCCGCGCAAAAATAGTTGAAAATAAAGCGTACGAAACGATTGACTTCGAAATGAGAATCGTTATGATTATCACAACTGGTCGCGAGACTGGTTGGATACTCTGAAAGACCTTGGTTCGGACTCTCAGATTATCTCCTCATCAGGCTAATCACGGTTATTGACCCGGCACTTTGCCGGGTCTTTTTTTTGCCTGGGGTTTGTGCTTGCCACGCCCCCTGCGCCGAGGGCAGCGGCTCCTGCAACGAAGTACGCGCCGCTCAGCCGCCCTTGCGCATGTCCGCACAGTAGTCACGCTTGGCCACGGCTGCGGTATACCACACGACATCTGCCATCGCCGGCTCGACCACCTCGCCCACCTGCGCCAACATCACTACCTCGGTGCCGCTTTGCAGCCCAAGGTCCTGCAGGTGCAACGGTACTCCCATGTCCTTGCGTACGTGATAGGCCCCGGCCAGCAGCAGAGCCGGTGTCGGCGCCTGCAGCAGACGCTGGGCGATACGCCGGTCGCGCTGTTGCTGCACTGCGAGCATGGCCGGCATCTGCGACTCGGGCAGCAGCCCGCAATGCCCTTCACGCACCTGATCAAGCAATGCCGCCGTCACCCCCTCGGCCGTAGAGCGCGGCCCCTCCAGCGTCGGTACCTGGCGATAGATCTCACGCACTTCGCTGCGGTCCAGGTTGGCCGCCAGCAGCGGATAAGGCTGCACCAGCGCATGGCGCATGATCGGTCCGTACAGGTTCCAGTCCCAGCCGCGCTGCCAGCCCAGTGCTTGCGGCAGGTCGGCAGGCAACGCGGCCTGTTGCTGGAGTGTGGCCACCTGCGCCTGCTGCGCCGGCTCAAGCATCTCGAGCAACACACTGCCTTGTGGCCGATGCTGCTCAAGGGCCCGCAGCAACCATAGCTGCAAGGCATGGTGATCGGGGTTGTCATGCTGTTCACCCAGCAGCACATGCGGCGCACCAGCCAGGCGCTCGACCAATTGCGCCGGGGTCAGCAAGCGGCCCGTACGCAGGTCCTGGATCTGCCCCAGTCGCGCATCCTCGCGCCCTTGCGGGCTTTGCCAAGCCGGCAATGCCGGCAGCAATGGCGCAGCAGCCGACTGGCAGCCACCCACCGCGGCCACCAGCAACAACAGGACGACAAACCTCGATGTACAGGGCATAAGCAGGCTCCTAACGGGCAATGATGAGCGGATGCCCGCGTTCGGGGTGAGGTTGCACCAGCACCTCCAGGCCAAACACCGCACGCAGCGCATCAGGGCGCAATACCTGCGCGGGGGTATCAAGGGCGTGAGGGCAACCACGCTCCAGCAGCAGGATACGGTCACAGTAACGCGCGGCCAGGTTCAGGTCATGCAGGATCACCAGCACGGCGGCGCCACGATCGGCAAATGCCCGCACCGCCTGCAAGGTCGTGTGCTGATGCAAGGGGTCGAGCATCGAGGTGGGCTCATCCAGCAACAGCGTGCAGCCCTGCTCACCCGGCCACAGTTGCGCCAGCACCCGCGCCAGGTGTACCCGCTGACGCTCGCCCCCGGACAGCGCCAGGTAGCTGCGCCCTACCAGGTGACGGGCATCCGCTGCCTCCAGGGCCGCCGCCACGATCGCCTGGTCGCGCAGTTGACCGCTGCGATGGGGCAAGCGTCCCATGCCCACGACTTCTTCGACGCGAAAGGCAAACCCCAGGGTCGAGGTTTGCGGCAACACGGCCAGACGCTGCGCGCGCTCATGGCCACTCCAGTCGGCCAGCGCTCGCTCCTCCAGCAGCACCTGCCCCTGGTGTGCCGGCAACTCCCCGCACAGGGCACCGAGCAGCGTGCTCTTGCCCGCACCATTGGGCCCCAGCACGCCCAGCACCTGCCCGGGTTCGACGCCCAGGGTAACGCCATCGAGCACGCAGGCTTTTGCGCGCACCACCTGCAGATTCTCTACCCGCAACATCAGGCGCGCCCCCGTACCAGCAGGAAAAGGAAAAACGGCGCACCGATAAACGCCGTGACAATCCCGATTGGCAGCTCTGCCGGCGCCAGGGCCAGGCGTGCGATCAGGTCGGCAAACAGCAGTAGCGAAGCACCGGCCAGCAACGAGGCCGGCAACAGCACGCGATGATCCGGCCCGGCCAGCAGGCGCACCAGATGTGGCACCACCAGGCCGATAAAGCCGATCAGGCCTGCGGCCGCCACCGCCGCCCCAACCCCCAGTGCCGTGCAGAATACCAGTTCGCGCTTGAGCCTCTCGACCTCGATACCCAGGTGCCGCGCCTCGGACTCGCCCAGCAGCAGGGCATTGAGCGCATGGGCCCGGCGCGGCAGCCACAGCGCTACCACCACCGCCACCAGCAGCAGCGGCCACAGGCGCTGGTAACTGGCGCCGTTGAGGCTGCCCAGGTTCCAGAACGTCAGGGTGCGCAAGGTGGCGTCATCGGCCAGGTAGGTGAACAAGCCGACCGCCGAACCCGCCAGGGCGGTAAGGGCGATCCCCGCCAGCAGCATCGTCGCCACGCTGGTCTGGCCGTCACGTCGGCCCAGTCGATACACCAGCGCAGTCACACCCAGGCCGCCGAGAAACGCACACAACGACAGCAGGTAAGGTGCCAGTGCGTCAGGAATGCCGCCTACCCAACTGCCGCCGACAATCGCCACCGCAGCCCCCAGCGCCGCCCCACTGGACACGCCCACCAACCCGGGATCGGCCAGAGGGTTGCGAAACAGGCCCTGCATGGCCACCCCGGACAACGCCAGCACCGCGCCCACCACCAGGCCGAGCAGGGTTCGCGGCAGCCGGATCTGCCCCAGGATAAGCTCGGCCTGCTCCAGCCCCTGGGCTTGAATTGGCACGCCGAGCAAACGCAGGCCGGCGCGCAGGGTATCCAGCAACGGCAGGCTGACGGGCCCCAGCGCCAGCGACAGCCATACCGCCATCAGGCACAGCAGGCTCAAGCCGATAAACAGGGTACGCGGTCGTACCAGTCTATTCATGGCGCCAATTGCGCCGTGGCCGACGGGTAGAACGCCTGTGCCAGGGCTTGCAGGCTGGCTGGCAGGCGCGGCCCGAGGCCACCTACCAGCAGGGTCGGGTCGAGCTCGACCAGGCGCTTGTCACGTGCCGCGCGTGACGCCGCCAGCGCCGGGTTTTCCTTGAGCAAGGCTTGCAGCGCCGCCTCGCCCGTCAGACTGCGGTCGGCAAACACCAGCACCTGCGGGTTCAATGCAGCCAGCGCTTCGACCGAGAAATTCTTGTAGCCGTCATTGTCGGCCAGGTTACGCCCACCCGCCTGGCGGATCAGCCAGTCACCGGCCGTGCCCTTGCCGGCGATCATCGGCTTGGCCCCGCCATGCCCCACCAGCAGAATCACCCCCGGCGCTGCCTGGCTGCCCTGCACCGACCTGATCCGCTCGCTCAGCCCGTCGAGCTGCTGGCGGTAAGCGCTGAACAGTTGCTCGGCCTGTTGCGCCTGGCCCAGCAAGTGCCCCAGTTGCTTGAGGTTGCCTTGCACCGCCGGCAGGTCGGCCTTGCTCGAGAACAGCGCTACCTGCACCCCGGCCCCACGTATCTGCGTCAGCACCGCGGGTGGCCCCATCTCTTCGGTACCCAGCAGCAGGTCCGGGCGCAGGCTGAGCACACCTTCGGCCGACAACTGACGCTGGTAGCCGATGCTGGGCAGGGCCTTGAGGCTCAGCGGATGCTGGCTGGTCGTGTCCACGCCCACCAGGCGAGACTCCCCGCCCAACGCGACAACCCATTCGCTGATCGCCCCTCCGGCGCTGACCCAGCGTTGAGCCACAGGTTCGGCAGCCTGCAACGCCGAGTTGAAAACAAGCCCGATACACAGGGCAATCAGGCTGGCAGGTCGACGCATGGCAGGCTTCCTTCAATAGGGACGGCCGTCATCCACATGGATAACGGTAGAGCCGGGCACGTACTCGCGGTATAACTGCGCCCAGTCGGGTCAATGCAGTCAATTTGATAATTATTTGCATTTGAGCGTCAAGCCGACTCTCGTTTCCTGAAGTGATCTTAATCATGCACTTTCTTTGCTTCCCGGCTGAACTGGGTGAAGGCCAAAGCCGCGGTTTCAGTGCAGCAGGCCTGCAACTGTTCGGCATACGCCGACAAGGCCGCGTCTACCTGTACCGTAACCGTTGCCCGCATCGCGGCATCGCGCTCAACTGGCAGCCCGATGCCTTTCTCGACCCCAGCGCCCAGCTGATTGCCTGCGTGCATCACGGTGCGCTGTTCGTGCCGGAGTCCGGTGAGTGCATCACCGGCCCGTGCGAGGGCGACGCCCTGCAGGCCCTTGGTTGCCTGGAAAACAGCCAGGGCATCTGGCTCACGGCGTGAGCAACACCGGCAAGGCACGCTCGATGAAGATCTGCTCGGCATCCAGTTGCACCCCATACGCAAGCACCTCCACGCCCTCGGCCGCTGCCGCCCGCAGTGCGCTGGCATAGGCACTGTCGATTTCCTCGGCAGGGCGCACGGCGTCGATACCACTCAGGTTCACGCAGTACAGTTGCACGGCCCGCACCCCCTGGCGGACCAGCGCCGACAACTCGCGCAAGTGCTTGGCACCGCGCTGGGTCACGGCATCGGGAAACGCCGCCACCCGCGTCCCGTCAAAGCCCAGGGTCACACTCTTGACCTCGACGTAGGCCGGACCTGCCGGGTACTCCAGGCGAAAGTCGATGCGGCTGCGCTCCGCGCCATAGGCCACCTCGCGCTTGAGCGCCGTAAAACCTGCCAGCTCGGCAATGCGCCCGGCCCGCAGGGCTTCTTCGACAATCGCGTTGGCCCGTCCGGTATTCACGCACGCCAGCCGGCCCTGAGGGGTTTCGGCGATCTCCCAGGTACCGGGCAGTTTGCGCTTGGGGTCGTTGGAGCGACTGAACCAGACCTTGCCGCCTTCGCGCATGCAGTTGAGCATCGAGCCGGTATTGGGGCAGTGAATGGTCATCTGCTCGCCGCCGGGCAGCTCGATGTCGGCCAGGAAACGCTTGTAGCGGCGCAGCAGGCGCGCCTCTTCGAGTTCGGGAGAAAAACGCATCAGCCTTGCCAGCTCCGCAGGCCACGGGCAATCCGCTCGACCGCCTGTTGCAGCCGCGGCAGGCTTTGGGTGTAGGCGAAGCGCACATGGTGACCGGCCTGATGGCGACCAAAGTCCAGCCCCGGGGTAAACGCCACATGCTCGGTTTCGAGAAAGTGCTGGCAGAAGCCGAAGGCATCCCCGCCAAACGCGCTGATGTCGGCATACAGGTAGAACGCGCCCTGCGGCTCCACGGCAATCCCGAAGCCGAGTTCACGCAGCGCCGGCAGCAGGAAGTCGCGACGGCGGGCGAATTCGGCGCGACGCTCTTCGAAGATCGCCAGCGTGCGCGGCTCGAAACACGCCAGCGCCGCATGCTGGGCCATGCTCGGTGCACTGATGTAAAGGTTCTGCGCCAACTTCTCCAGGTCCCCCACCGCCGCAGGAGGCGCTACCAGCCAGCCAAGACGCCAGCCGGTCATGCCGAAATATTTGGAGAAACTATTAAGGACGAAGGCCTCGTCATCGACTTCCAGCACGCTGGGGGCATCCATGCCGTAGGTCAGGCCGTGGTAGATCTCGTCCACCACCAGATGGCCATTGTGGCCACGGGTGGCGGCCGACAGGCTGGCCAACTGTGCGCGGTCGAGCACCGTGCCGGTCGGGTTGGCCGGCGAGGCGACCAGGGCGCCGACCGTCTGGCTGTCCCAGTAGCGCTCTACCAGGTCGGCATTGAGCTGGTAGTTGGCCTCGGGGCCGACCGGCACCAGTTGCGCGCCGCCTTCGACCAGGCGCAGGAAGTGCCGGTTGCACGGGTAGCCTGGGTCGGCCAGCAACCAGTGCTTGCCGGGGTCGACCAGCAGGCTGGCGGCCAGCAGCAACGCGCCGGAGCCACCGGGAGTGATCAGGATGCGTTGCGGGTCGATGTTCACGCCGTAGCGCTGCGCATAGAACCCTGCGATCGCCTCGCGCAGTGCCG
>NZ_JAAHBU010000145.1 GCF_010671725.1 Pseudomonas brassicae
TTTTTTAATCGACGGGGCGCGCAAGGCGCCCCGCGTCTTGAACGGGCGGCGTGATGCTGAACAAATATCCTCTATGGAAATACGCACTGATCCTGGTGGTACTGGCGATCGGTTTTATTTATTCCGCTCCCAACCTCTACCCTGACGATGCGGCAATTCAGGTCAGCGGTGCCAGCACGGCGCTGCAGGTCAGCCAGGCCGACCTGGACCGTGCCAGCAAGGCACTGACCGACGCCGGCATCACCGTCAAGGGTGCAAGCCTGGGTGAGAAAGGCAAGGGCGCACTGCTGCGCCTGGCCAAGCAGGAAGACCAACTGCCAGCCAAGGACGTTGTGCGCAAGGCACTGGGCGACGACTACGTGGTTGCACTGAACCTGGCACCGACCACTCCGCAATGGTTGCGCAACCTGGGCGCAAGCCCCATGAAGCTGGGCCTGGACCTTTCCGGTGGTGTGCACTTCCTGCTTGAAGTGGACATGGACAAGGCCATGGCGGCACGTCTGAAAGTGTATGAAGGCGAAGTCAAAAGCCTGCTGCGCAAAGAGCGTGTGCGTTACCGCAGCCTGCCTCAGCAGGACGGTGGCATTCAGCTGGGCTTCTCCGATGACCAATCCCGCGAACAGGCTCGCAGCCTGATCCGCAAGAATTTCAACGATTTCGAGCTGACCACCACCGAGCGTAATGGCCTGTCGGTGCTGCGTCTGGCGATTACCCCGGCCAAGGTCGCGGAAATCCGTGAATACTCGATCAAGCAGAACTTGACCACGGTACGTAACCGCGTCAACGAGCTGGGTGTTGCCGAGCCACTGGTTCAGCGCCAGGGTGCCAACCGCATCGTGGTCGAGCTGCCAGGCGTGCAGGACACCGCCGAAGCCAAGCGTATCCTGGGCAAGACCGCGAACCTGGAGTTCCGTCTGGGTGCAGAGCCGGGTGCGTCCAAGGCCACCACCGAGTCCTTCGAGTTCCGTGAAGGCGGTCGTCCGGCCGCTGCGGTCGAGCGTGGCCTGATCATCACCGGTGACCAGGTGACCGACGCCCAGGCCAGCTTCGACGAGCAAGGTCGTCCGCAAGTGAACATCCGCCTGGATGGCCACGGTGGCGAGCTGATGAGCCGCGCCACGCGCAGTAACGTCGGTCGCAGCATGGCGGTGATCTTCATCGAGCAGCGTCCGATCACCCGCTATACCAAGCAAGTGGTCGACGGTGTCGAGAAAGACGTGCCGGTGCAGACCTTCGTCGAAGAGAAACGCATCATCAGCCTGGCGACCATCCAGTCGCCACTGGGCAGCCAGTTCCGCATCACCGGCCTGAACGGCCAGGGCGAATCGTCCGAGCTGGCCCTGCTGCTGCGTGCCGGTGGTCTGGCCGCGCCGATGTACTTCGCTGAAGAACGTACCATTGGCCCGAGCCTGGGTGCCGACAACATCACCAAGGGTATCGATGCATCGCTGTGGGGCATGCTGTTCGTCTCGCTGTTCATCATCGCCATCTACCGCTTCTTCGGTGTGATCGCTACCGTCGCCCTGGCGGGCAACATGGTGTTGCTGCTGGCGCTGATGTCGCTGCTGGGGGCTACGCTGACCCTGCCGGGTATCGCCGGTATCGTGTTGACCATGGGTATGGCGGTCGACGCCAACGTGCTGATCTTCTCGCGCATACGCGAAGAGCTGGCCAATGGCATGTCGGTGCAACGCGCCATCCACGAAGGCTTCAACCGTGCCTACACGGCGATCGTCGATGCCAACCTGACCACCTTGCTGGTGGGCGGTATCCTGTTCGCCATGGGGACCGGTCCGGTCAAAGGCTTCGCGGTTACCATGTCCCTCGGGATTTTCACCTCGATGTTCACGGCCGTCATGGTCACCCGCGCAATGGTCAACCTGACCTGCGGTGGGCGGGACATCAAGAAGTTGTGGGTATAAGGGGCTGCCATGTTACGTACCATTAACTTCATGGGTGTGCGCAACGTCGCGTTCGGCGTCACCCTGCTGCTGACTGTGCTGGCACTGTTCAGCTGGTTCTACAAAGGGCTCAACTTCGGCCTGGACTTCACCGGCGGTACGCTCATCGAGCTGACCTACGAGCGTCCGGCCAACCTGGGCCAGGTGCGCGAGGAACTGGTCAACGCCGGCTTCCACGACGCCGTGGTGCAGAGCTTCGGTGCCACTACCGACCTGCTGGTGCGCATGCCGGGCGATGACCCGATGCTGGGCAACAAGGTCTCCGAGGCCCTGCAGAAGATCAGCAGCGACAACCCGGCGGTGGTCAAGCGCGTCGAGTTCGTCGGCCCGCAGGTGGGCGAAGAGCTGCGCGACCAGGGCGGCCTGGGCATGTTGCTGGCACTGGGCGGCATCATGATCTACCTGGCCTTCCGCTTTCAGTGGAAGTTCGCGGTGGGCGCGATCCTGTCGCTGGTGCACGACGTTGTCGTGACCATGGGTATCCTGTCGTTCTTCCAGATCACCTTCGACCTGACGGTGCTGGCGGCGGTGCTGGCGATCATCGGCTACTCGCTCAACGACACCATCGTGGTGTTCGACCGGGTGCGCGAGAACTTCCGCGTGATGCGCAAGGCCTCGCTGATCGAGAACATCAACGTCTCGACCACCCAGACCCTGCTGCGTACTGTGGCCACCTCGGTGTCGACCTTGCTGGCGATCGCGGCGCTGCTGTTCTTTGGTGGCGATAACCTGTGGGGCTTCTCGCTGGCACTGTTCATCGGTGTAATGGCGGGTACCTACTCGTCGATCTACATCGCCAACGTGGTGCTGATCTGGCTGAACCTGAACAGCGAAGACCTGATTCCACCGGTCAAGGCCGAGGGTGTGGACGAGCGTCCATAACACCTGATTGCTGTCCCGCGGGTCCTGAAGAAGGCGCGAGTATTGAACTCGCGCCTTTTTTCATGCTCCAAGCTGGGACAAGCGCGGGCATGGACCCGCTGGTAAATCAGGAGGTTCACGTGAACAAGTCGATGCTGGTGGGTGCGGTACTGGGTGCTGTCGGTGTAACTGCCGGAGGTGCTGTTGCTACCTACAGCTTGGTCAAGGGCGGGCCGGAATACGCGCAGGTGGTCGGTGTGCAGCCGGTCAAGCAAACCATCAAGACACCACGGGAAGTCTGCAAGGATGTCGCGGTCACGCGCCAGGCACCGGTCAAGGACCAGCATCAGATTGCCGGTACCGTGCTGGGTGCGGTGGCGGGTGGCTTGCTGGGTAACCAGATTGGTGGCGGCAACGGCAAGAAGATCGCCACGGTGGCCGGTGCGGTCGGTGGTGGTTACGCCGGCAACAAGGTGCAGGAAGGCATGCAGAACCGCGACACCTACACCACCACGCAAACCCGCTGCAACACGGTCAATGACCTGAGCGAGAAGGTGGTGGGGTATGACGTGAAGTATTCGATTGGCGACAAGGTGGGGCAGGTGCGCATGGACCGTGATCCAGGCTCGCAGATCCCGCTGGACGAGAATGGCAAGCTGGTGCTGACGCAGGCGCAGCCTGGGCAGTGATGATGGCTGGGGCTGCCTTGCAGCCCATTCGCTGGCAAGCCAGCTCCCACAGGGATCAAGGTTGTCCTTGTGGTCAGCCAATAAAAAAGCACCCCGAAGGGTGCTTTTTTTGCCCGCCTGAAACTCAGCGCTTCAGCGAAGCCGGCAGGTGCGGCTGGATCGCCGTCAGTACTGCCTTGAAGCACTTGATGTTGCCGGCAACCACGTGGCCCTTCTCGAGGAAGTCGTGACCGCCGGTGAAGTCGCTCACCAGGCCGCCCGCTTCCTGGATCAGTAGTGCGCCTGCCGCCATGTCCCACTCGCTCAGGCCCGACTCCCAGAAGGCGTCATAGCGACCGGCAGCCACGTAGGCCAGGTCCAGGCTCGCAGCGCCAGCGCGGCGGATGCCGGCGGTCTGGCCGACCAGGGCGCGGAACATGCCCAGGTAGTTGTCCAGGCCGTCCATCTGCTCGTCACGGAACGGGAAGCCGGTACCCAGCAGGGCGCCGTCCAGGCTGGTGCGGCCGCTGACGCGCAGGCGGCGACCGTTGAGCTGGGCGCCACGGCCACGGCTGGCGGTGAATTCTTCCTGGCGGACCGGGTCCAGTACGACCGCGTGTTCCAGGCGGCCGCGGTATTTGCACGCGATGCTCACGGCAAAGTGCGGTACGCCGCGCAGGAAGTTGGTGGTGCCATCGAGTGGGTCGATGATCCACAGATAGTCCTTGCCGTCTTCGCCGCTGCCTGCGTGCAGGCCGGTTTCTTCGCCGTAGATGGAATGGTTCGGGTACGCCTTGCGCAGGGCGTCGATGATGACTTTTTCTGCCGCGCGGTCGACTTCGGAGACGTAATCCTTGGCGTCTTTCTCATCTACCTTGATGGTATCCAGGCGCTCGATGGAGCGGAAAATCAGTTCACTGGCGCTGCGGGCGCGCGCAGCGCGATATTCAGCATGGGCTGCATGGACGTTTCACCTGGGTCGTTAAAGAAAGCCGAACATTCTAGCAGAAAACTTTGCGCGAAGAAGGGCGACATTTGCTTTCATAGCGTAAAGTCGGTCGCTTCTGTAAGATTTGCTCCCCTCTTTCCGTGTCTGTGAGCCCGTGCCCGTGCTGCCAAATATTCGTGTTGTCCTGGTCAATACCAGCCACCCCGGCAATATCGGTGGAGCTGCGCGCGCCATGAAGAACATGGGGCTGTCGCGCCTGGTGCTGGTCGACCCGCAGGATTTCCCTTCCCACGATGCCAGCGCCCGCGCCTCCGGTGCCGACGATGTGCTGGCCGGCGCGCAGGTGGTGGCCACCCTCGAAGACGCACTGGTCGGTTGCACCCTGGTAGTGGGCACCAGTGCCCGTGACCGGCGTATCCCGTGGCCGATGCTCGACCCGCGCGAATGCGGCGCCAAGGCCGTGGAGCAGGCGGCTGAAGGCGCCGAGGTGGCGTTGGTGTTCGGCCGTGAATACGCCGGCCTGACCAACGAGGAGCTGCAGCGATGTCACTATCACGTGCATATCCCGTCCAACCCGGATTTCAGTTCGCTGAATCTGGCGGCGGCGGTCCAGGTGCTGGCGTACGAAGTGCGCATGGCCTGGCTGGCAGCCGAAGGGCAGGCGTTGAAGGTCGAGAAGGTCGAAGTGGCCTCGGTGCGCAGTGCAGAGCTGGCGACCATGGATGAGATGGAGCTGTTCTACCAGCACCTGGAATCCACCCTGGTGGACATCGGCTTTCTCGACCCGACCAAGCCCAAGCACCTGATGCCGCGTTTGCGCCGCCTGTACGGGCGCAGCTCGGTAAGTCGATCGGAAATCAGTATTTTGCGCGGCATCCTCACCGAAACCCAGAAAACGGCCCGGGGCGATGCGCACAAGCGGAAGGATCAGTAAATGTTCGAGCGTCTGCGTGAAGATATCCAAAGCGTTTTCCACCGTGACCCGGCGGCGCGCAATGCCTTTGAAGTGCTGACCTGCTACCCAGGCATGCATGCGATCTGGCTGCACCGCGCGGCGCACGCACTGTGGGTGCGCGACTGGAAGTGGCTGGCCCGGCTGGTGTCGAACTTCGGTCGCTGG
Organism: Pseudomonas brassicae; assembly: GCF_010671725.1. GTDB lineage: Bacteria > Pseudomonadota > Gammaproteobacteria > Pseudomonadales > Pseudomonadaceae > Aquipseudomonas > Aquipseudomonas brassicae. The sequence continues at coordinate 5,560 of NZ_JAAHBU010000145.1, forward strand.
ATGACCGGTATCGAGATCCATCCCGGCGCAAGGTGGGTCGGCGTTTCTTCATCGACCACGGCATGGGCATCGTGATTGGCGAAACCGCCGAGATCGGTGACGACGTGACCCTGTACCAGGGTGTGACCCTGGGCGGCACCAGCTGGAACAAGGGCAAGCGTCACCCCACCCTGGAAGACGGCGTGGTGGTGGGGGCCGGGGCCAAGGTGCTGGGCCCGTTCACGGTGGGCGCAGGGGCCAAGATCGGCTCCAACGCGGTGGTCACCAAGGCGGTGCCGGCAGGGGCCACGGCGGTGGGCATCCCGGGGCGCATCATCGTCAAGTCCGATGCCGAGCAGGAAGCGCGGCGCAAGGCCATGGCCGAAAAGATCGGCTTCGATGCCTACGGCGTCAGCGAAGACATGCCCGACCCGGTGGCCCGCGCCATCGGCCAGTTGCTCGACCACCTGCAGGCGGTCGACGGGCGCCTGGAGGACATGTGCGGTGCACTCAAGAACCTGGGCAGCGACTACTGCGCCAAGGAACTGCCGGCCCTGCGTGACGAAGACTTCGCCGAGGTGAAGGCCGACGCCCGTAGCGACGCGTCGACGCATTGACAGAAGGGCGTGTGCAGGCACGCCCGAGTTTGCTACACTCTGCGCCGCCTCTCAGGCGCAATCCCGACTAAAGCGCTAGGTCTTATAGTTGACTTAAATGCTCGGGAATCGCATACTCGCACACATCCCGTAACTCCCGTGGTACCAAATAGCCATGCGACTGACTACAAAAGGCCGATACGCCGTGACTGCCATGCTTGACCTGGCGTTGCACGCGCAAAACGGGCCGGTGTCCCTGGCCGACATCTCTGAGCGCCAAGGCATCTCTCTTTCCTATCTGGAGCAGCTGTTTGCCAAGCTGCGTCGCAGCAGTCTGGTTTCCAGCGTGCGCGGTCCAGGCGGCGGCTACCAGCTGGCGCGTGTGATGGAAAGCATCCAGGTGGTTCAGGTGATCGACGCGGTCAACGAATCGGTCGACGCTACGCGCTGCCAAGGATTGGGTGATTGCCATGCCGGCGATACCTGCCTGACCCACCACTTGTGGTGTGACCTCAGCCAGCAGATTCACGAATTTCTGAGTGGTATCAGCCTGGCTGACCTTGTGACTCGCCGTGAGGTACAAGAAGTCGCCCAGCGTCAGGACCTGCGTCGAATCGCGGGCCGGATACCGCATCTGGACAAGATTGAGACATCCGCCGTCGAATGACCGTTTCGACAGCGCGGTGAGCCCGCCTGATAGGAGATTTTCAATGAAGTTGCCGATTTACCTCGATTACTCCGCGACCACTCCGGTCGACCCGCGTGTCGCCCAGAAGATGAGCGATTGCCTGCTGGTCGACGGGAACTTCGGTAACCCGGCTTCGCGCTCCCACGTCTTTGGCTGGAAAGCCGAAGAAGCGGTCGAGAACGCTCGCCGCCAGGTCGCCGACCTGGTCAACGCCGACCCGCGGGAAATTGTCTGGACCAGTGGTGCCACCGAGTCCGACAACCTGGCAATCAAGGGCGTCGCGCACTTCTACAGCACCAAGGGCAAGCACCTGATCACGTCCAAGATCGAGCACAAGGCGGTCCTGGACAGCACGCGCCAACTGGAGCGTGAAGGCTTTGAAGTCACCTACATCGAGCCAGGCGCCGATGGCCTGATCACCCCGGCCATGGTCGAGGCAGCCCTGCGTGACGACACCATCCTGGTGTCGATCATGCATGTGAACAACGAAATCGGCACCATCAACGACATCGCCGCCATCGGTGAACTGACCCGCTCGCGCGGTGTGATGTTCCACGTCGATGCCGCGCAGTCCACCGGCAAGGTGGAGATCGACCTGCAGAAGCTCAAGGTCGACCTGATGTCGTTCTCGGCGCACAAGACCTACGGCCCCAAGGGGATCGGCGCGCTGTACGTCAGCCGCAAGCCGCGCGTACGTCTGGAAGCCACCATGCACGGCGGCGGTCACGAGCGCGGCATGCGTTCGGGCACCCTGGCCACCCACCAGATCGTCGGCATGGGCGAAGCGTTCGCCATCGCCAAAGAACTGATGGCCAGCGAGAACGTGCGCATCAAGGCCCTGAGCGACCGCTTCTACAAGCAGGTCGAGAGCCTTGAAGAGCTGTACATCAACGGCAGCATGACCGCGCGTATCCCGCACAACCTGAACCTGAGCTTCAACTACGTTGAAGGCGAGTCGCTGATCATGGCCCTCAAGGACCTGGCAGTGTCTTCGGGTTCGGCGTGCACCTCGGCATCCCTCGAGCCGTCCTACGTACTGCGTGCCCTGGGCCGCAACGACGAACTGGCGCACAGCTCGATCCGCTTCACCTTCGGCCGTTTCAGCACCGAAGAAGAAATCGACTACGCCGCGCAGAAAGTCTGCGAGGCAGTGACCAAGCTGCGCGAATTGTCGCCGCTGTGGGATATGTTCAAAGACGGCGTCGATATCTCCAAGATCGAATGGGCTGCGCACTAAGTAGCCGCCGGCAAGAGCGGCTCTCTGATGAGGAAGGAATAGCACCATGGCTTACAGTGAAAAGGTCATCGACCACTACGAAAACCCACGCAACGTCGGCAAGATGAATGCCGAAGACCCGGATGTCGGTACCGGCATGGTCGGCGCCCCGGCGTGTGGTGACGTGATGCGCCTGCAGATCAAGGTCAACGAGCAGGGCGTCATCGAAGACGCCAAGTTCAAGACCTATGGCTGTGGTTCGGCCATCGCTTCCAGCTCCCTCGCCACCGAGTGGATGAAGGGCAAGACCCTGGACGAAGCCGAAACCATCAAGAACACCCAGCTGGCCGAAGAACTGGCGTTGCCGCCGGTGAAAATCCACTGCTCGGTACTCGCCGAGGACGCCATCAAGGCGGCCGTGCGCGATTACAAGCAGAAGAAAGGTTTGCTCTAAGTTCGCCTGTTGCAGGTAAGGAGTCTCGATGGCTATCAGCATGACAGAAGCCGCCGCCAACCATGTGCGGCGCTCCCTCGACGGACGCGGCAAGGGTGACGGCATTCGCCTGGGCGTTCGCACCACCGGCTGCTCGGGCCTGGCCTATGTGCTGGAGTTCGTCGATGCACCCGACACGGAAGACCAGGTGTTCGAAAGTCACGGCGTCAAGGTGATCATCGACCCCAAGAGCCTGGTGTACCTGGACGGGACCGAGCTCGATTTCGTCAAGGAAGGGTTGAACGAAGGCTTCAAGTTCAACAATCCCAACGTGCGCGGTGAGTGTGGCTGCGGCGAAAGCTTCAACGTCTGAGGCTGCGCGTGGGTACTCCTTGTCATTTCGCCCTGTTTGACTTGCAACCTGGCTTCCGCCTGGACCTCGATGCGTTGGCCGTGCGTTATCGCGAACTGGCCCGCGAGGTCCATCCGGATCGCTTTGCGGATGCTTCCGCGCGTGAGCAGCGCCTGGCGCTGGAGCGCTCGGCCGGCCTCAACGATGCCTACCAGACCCTCAGGAGCGCGCCCAAGCGGGCGCGTTACCTGTTGGCGATCGGTGGTCACGAAGTGCCGCAGGAAGTCACTGTCCACGATCCCGAGTTCCTCTTCCAGCAGATGCAATGGCGCGAAGAGCTCGAAGACTTGCAGGACAGTGCCGATCTGGACGGCGTGGCCGCCTTCAAGCGCCGCCTGAAGGTGGCCCAGGAAGCACTCAACGAGGACTTCGCCGCCTGCTGGGATGCTGCTGCGCAGCGCGAACAGGCCGAGCGCCTGATGCGCCGCATGCAGTTCCTCGACAAGCTCGCCTATGAAGTGCGCCAGCTGGAAGAGCGCCTCGACGATTAACCCGGTGACGCCGTTGGCGTCACCCCTGGTATCAGATAAGCATGGCCCTACTGCAGATCGCCGAACCCGGTCAGACGCCTCAGCCCCATCAGCGCCGCCTGGCCGTGGGCATTGACCTTGGCACCACCAATTCGCTGGTCGCTGCACTGCGCAGTGGCATTTCCGAACCGTTGCCCGATGCCGAAGGTCGCGTCATCCTGCCGTCCGCGGTGCGTTACCACGCCGACCATATCGATGTGGGCCACAGCGCCCGCGACGCCGCTGCCAGCGACCCGCTCAATACCGTGCTGTCGGTCAAGCGCCTGATGGGGCGTGGCCTGGCTGACGTCAAGCAACTGGGTGAGCAGTTGCCGTACCACTTTGTCGGTGGCGAGTCGCACATGCCGTTCATCGACACCGTGCAGGGGCCCAAGAGCCCGGTTGAAGTGTCGGCCGACATCCTCAAGGTGCTGCGCCAGCGCGCCGAAGCCACCCTGGGCGGCGAACTGGTCGGCGCGGTGATCACCGTGCGGCGTATTTCGACGACGCTCAGCGTCAGGCCACCAAGGACGCTGCGCGCCTGGCCGGCCTGAACGTGCTGCGCCTGCTCAACGAGCCGACGGCTGCGGCCGTGGCCTACGGCCTGGACCAGAACGCCGAAGGCGTGGTCGCCATCTACGACCTGGGCGGCGGTACCTTCGACATTTCGATCCTGCGCCTGACCGGCGGTGTGTTCGAAGTGATGGCTACCGGTGGCGACAGCGCCCTGGGTGGCGATGACTTCGACCATGCCATCGCCGGCTGGATCATCGAGCAGGCAGGTCTGTCTGCCGACCTTGACCCGGGCACCCAGCGTCAGTTGCTGCAAGCCGCCTGTGCAGCCAAGGAAGCGTTGACCGACAGCGACGTCGTGTCTGTGCGCCATGGCGCCTGGCAGGGCGAGCTGAGCCGCGCCGGTTTTGATGCGCTGATCGAACCGATGGTGGCGCGCAGCCTCAAGGCCTGCCGCCGCGCGGTGCGCGACAGCGGCATCGAGCTGGAAGACGTCGAAGCGGTGGTCATGGTGGGTGGTTCCACCCGCGTGCCACGCGTGCGCGAGGCGGTCGGGGCGCTGTTTGGGCGTACCCCGCTGACCGAGATCGACCCCGATCAGGTGGTGGCCATTGGCGCCGCGATCCAGGCCGATACGCTGGCCGGCAACAAGCGTGACGGCGGCGAACTGCTGCTGCTCGACGTGATCCCGCTGTCGCTGGGGCTGGAGACCATGGGCGGGCTGATGGAGAAGGTGATTCCGCGCAACACCACCATCCCGGTCGCCCGCGCCCAGGAGTTCACCACGTATAAAGACGGCCAGTCGGCCATGATGATCCACGTGCTGCAGGGCGAGCGCGAGCTGATCAGCGATTGCCGCTCGCTGGCCCGTTTCGAATTGCGCGGCATCCCGGCGATGGTGGCGGGTGCCGCGAAGATCCGCGTCACCTTCCAGGTAGACGCCGACGGCTTGCTCAGCGTGTCGGCTCGCGAGCTGGGCTCGGGCGTCGAGTCGAGCATCCAGGTCAAACCGTCCTACGGCCTGACCGACGGCGAGATTACCCGCATGCTCAAGGATTCGTTCGAGCACGCCAGCCACGACAAGGTGGCGCGCCAGTTGCGCGAGCATCAGGTCGACGCCGAACGCCTGCTCGAAGCGGTGCAGGGTGCGCTGGAGGCCGATGGCGAACGCCTGCTGGACGCCGAAGAGCGCCTGGCGATCGAACAACAGATGCAAGACTTGCGTGATTTGATGAGCGGTACCGATGGCGCCGCCATCGAGCAGCAGACCAAGCGTCTGTCGCAAGTGACCGATGCCTTTGCCGCCCGTCGCCTTGATTCGACGGTAAAAGCCGCTTTGGCCGGGCGCAACCTGAATGAGATCGAGGAATAACTGATGCCGCAGGTGATTTTTCTGCCCCACGAGACATTCTGCCCCGAGGGGCTGGTGGTGGAGGTGGCGCCGGGTACCAACATCCTGGAGTTGGCCCACGAGCACCATATCGAGATGGAAAGCGCGTGCGGTGGCGTGTGTGCCTGCACCACCTGCCATTGCATCGTGCGTGAAGGCTTCGACTCGCTGGAAGAAGCCGACGAACTGGAAGAGGACATGCTCGACAAGGCCTGGGGCCTGGAGCGTCAGTCGCGCCTGGCCTGCCAGGTGGTTGTCGGCGAAGAAGACGTGACCATCGAGATTCCGAAATACTCGCTCAACCACGCCGCCGAAGCGCCGCACTGACCGATGGAGCTGACATGAGCCTGAAATGGGTTGATGTACTTGAAATTGCAATTCAGCTTGCCGAAAGCAAGCCGGAAGTCGATCCTCGTTACGTGAATTTCGTCGATCTGCACAAGTGGGTGCTGGCCTTGCCGGAATTTGGCGATGATCCAGCCCGCGGCGGTGAAAAGGTTCTCGAGGCCATTCAAGCCGCCTGGATCGAAGAAGCCGACTGAGCGTTTTCGGCAGGTTAGGCAATCCCCCGGAACCCGCGTATAATTCGCGGGTTTAATTTTTCGCTTCACTTACTGTTTCTGGAGTTACACCATGGCTGTTCAACGTACTTTCTCCATCATCAAGCCTGACGCCGTTGCTAAAAACGTGATCGGCGAGATCACCACCCGTTTCGAAAAAGCCGGCCTGCGCGTCGTTGCCTCGAAACTCAAGCAACTGTCCAAAGCCGAAGCCGAAGGCTTCTACGCCGAGCACAAAGAGCGCGGCTTCTTCGGTGACCTGGTTGCCTTCATGATCTCCGGCCCGGTTGTTGTGCAGGTGCTGGAAGGCGAAAACGCCATTGCTCTGAACCGTGAGCTGATGGGCGCTACCAACCCTAAAGAAGCCGCTGCCGGTACCATCCGTGCCGACTTCGCCGAGTCGATCGACGCCAACGCCGTTCACGGTTCGGACTCCGAAGCCGCTGCTGCTCGCGAAATCTCGTACTTCTTCGCAGCTACCGAGGTAACCGCTCGCTAAGCGACAGCTTACGAGTGAGGGTGAATCCATGACGACATCGACTGGTAAAACTAACCTGTTGGGCCTGACCCAGCCGGAAATGGAAAAATTCTTCGAGTCCATCGGGGAGAAACGTTTCCGTGCCGGCCAGGTAATGAAATGGATTCACCACTTTGGTGTCGATGATTTCGACGCCATGACGAATGTCGGCAAGGCCTTGCGCGAAAAGCTCAAGGCTGTTGCCGAGATTCGCGGCCCCGAAGTGGTCAGCGAGGACATTTCCACCGACGGCACCCGCAAGTGGGTGGTGCGCGTGGCGTCCGGCAGCTGTGTCGAGACCGTGTATATCCCCCAGGGCAAGCGTGGCACGCTGTGTGTCTCGTCCCAGGCCGGTTGCGCCCTGGACTGCAGTTTCTGCTCCACCGGCAAGCAAGGATTCAACAGCAACCTCACCGCCGCCGAAGTGATCGGCCAGGTGTGGATTGCCAACAAGTCGTTCGGTAGCATTCCCGCCACCATCGACCGCGCCATCACCAACGTGGTGATGATGGGCATGGGTGAGCCGCTGCTGAACTTCGATAACGTGGTCGCCGCCATGCACCTGATGATGGACGACCTCGGCTACGGTATCTCCAAGCGCCGGGTGACCCTGTCCACCTCCGGCGTGGTGCCGATGATCGACCAACTGGCCAAGCACATCGACGTGTCCCTGGCCCTGTCGCTGCACGCACCCAACGACGCCCTGCGCAACGAGCTGGTACCGATCAACAAGAAGTACCCGCTCAAGGTGCTGCTCGAGTCGTGCATGCGCTACATGGCCGAACTCGGCGAGAAGCGCGTGCTCACCATCGAGTACACCCTGCTCAAGGACGTCAACGACAAGCTCGAGCACGCGGTCGAGATGGTCGAGCTGCTCAAGAACATCCCGTGCAAGATCAACCTGATCCCGTTCAACCCGTTCCCGCACTCCGGTTACGAGCGTCCGAGCAACAACGCGATCCGCCGTTTCCAGGACCACCTGCACCAGGCCGGCTACAACGTCACCGTACGCACCACCCGTGGTGAGGACATCGACGCCGCCTGTGGTCAGTTGGTGGGCCAGGTCATGGACCGCACGCGCCGCAGTGAGCGTTATATCGCCGTACGGCAACTCAATGCCGACACCGATATGCCGCACAACGGCGCGGCGGGCAACTGAGGCCGGCATGGGCCTGCGCGCCGCGCTGCCAACCCTCGTGCTGACGCTGCTTGCCGGCTGCGTCAGCAGCGGCAGTTCCAACCCGCTCAGCAGCGGCAAGGGGCGCGAAGAAGCTCGCCAGGCCTATGTGCAATTGGGCCTGGGGTATTTGCAACAAGGTTTGACCGAGCGCGCCAAGGTGCCCTTGAAAAAGGCACTTGAACTGGACGCCCGCGACCCGGCCGCGCAGGCCGCGCTGGCCCTGGTGTTTCAGCGTGAGGGCGAACCGGCGCTGGCCGAGCTGCACTTTGCCAAGGCCCTGGCCGCGCGCCCGGACGACGCGCGCATCCGCAACAATTTCGGCAGTTTCCTGTATGCACAGGGGCGCTATGCCCAGGCACAGCAGATGTTTCGCCAAGCGGCGGCCGATACCCTGTATCCTGAACGCTCCCGGGTTTTTGAAAACCTTGGCCTGACCGCCTTGAAGCTGGGTCAGCGCGAGCAGGCGCGTGAACACCTGCACAAGGCGTTACGGCTCAACCAGCAGCAACCGCGTGCGTTGCTCGAAATGGCTGAGTTGTCTTACGAAGACAGGCATTATGTGCCGGCGCGCGACTACTACGATCGTTTCAGCCAGCTGGGCGATCCGAACCCCCGCAGCCTGTTGCTGGGGTCACGCCTGGCGAGTGTGTTCGAAGAACCTGACAAGGCCGCCGATCTGGGCGTGCAATTACAACGACTTTATCCCGGTACGCCGGAATATCAGCAATACCTGTCGGAGCAATGATGAAAGCGGCGCATCCCGAAGTAGCAGCAGCGACTCGCCAGAATCCCGGTGAGACCTTGCGTCAGGCCCGTGAAAGCAAGGGTTTGTCGCAGGCCGAAGTGGCCCGCAAGCTCAACCTGACCGTGAGTTCCCTGAACAACCTTGAAAGCGGTGCGTTCGACAAGCTGCCGGGGCACACCTTTGCCCGCGGCTACATCCGCGCCTACGCCAAGCTGTTCGAGATGGACCAGGCCGAACTGGTACTGGCCTTCGACCAGGCCACCGGCAGCAATGCCCAGGGCAGTGACGTGCACGCGCTGGGGCGTATCGAGGAGCCGGTGCGCCTGTCGCACAACATCCTGCGCATCGTCAGCCTGTTGCTGCTTATCGTGGTGATCGGTGGCGGCTTCTTCTGGTGGCAAGACCAGAGCAGCCTGCGCGGCAAGGACCTCGCGAACCTGGCCATGGAGCACGTCGAAGTCGAAAGCGCCGACGGCACCACCCAGATTCATCCGCTGGACGAGCCGGAAGACCAGGCCGTTGCCGAAGGCCAGCAGGCCACGCCACTGGCGCTCGAGCAGGGCCAGCCGGGCGCCACCGATGCAGCCCCGGCTGCTGAAAACGCCTGCGGCCGCTGCCCCGGCGCCAGCCGCACCTG
>NZ_JAAHBU010000146.1 GCF_010671725.1 Pseudomonas brassicae
AAGAGGCCGGCTCAGCCCGCCGAGCGGTTTCTATCTACACCAACGCTGGCGTACGCGGCGGAATCATCCGCTTCGACCCGGTCGCCTCGAACGCCGACGCCAGCCGCAGCAACGCCGAATCATCATACGCACGCCCGGCAAAGGTCAGCCCCACCGGCATGCCGATGTCCGCCATCACCCCCATCGGTACCGTCACCGTCGGCACCCCCAGGTGACGAATCGCCAGGTTGCCGTTGGCCACCCACACCCCGTTGCTCCAGGCGATGTCTGCCGAGGCCGGGTTCACATCCGCATCCGCCGGCCCCACATCGGCCACCGTCGGGAACAGCACCGCATCCAGGCCCAGCCGGTCCATCCAGTCTTCCAGGTCGATGCGCCGGGTCAGCTCCAGCCCACGCAGACCGTCGGGCAGGGTATCGATCTGGTCCCACGGCGTGATGCCGCGCTCGGCCATGCGCACGTACTCGTCCATGCCCGCCGCCAGGTCGCCCTCGCGGTTGGGCAGGGTGCCAGGGTCATGCGGGAAGATCAGCGGCCCGTCCACATCCACCAGGCGGTTCAGTTGCAGGTCGCCATTGGCCTGCAGGAAATCATCGAACGCCCAGGCCGTCAGGTCCCACAGTTCATGCTGCAGGAACGCCGTGGACACCAGTCCGCGATTGAACACGGTGGGTGCCCCGGGGCGATCGCCCTCGCAGTTCGACACCAGTGGGAAATCCACCTCCAGCACTTCGGCACCGGCTGCTTCCAAGGCACGCCGCGCCGCTTCCCACAGGGCGATCACCGACGGGCGCGTATGAATGCGTTGGCCTGTGGGGCCGCCAATGCCGGGCGCCTCGGACGTGCCCGCCTCAAGGTCCTGGTTGATGTACATGCGCGGGATGCCAAAGCGCTTGCCGGCCAGTGCCTCTGGAGCTGCCGCCAACTGCTGATAGGTGGCGGGGCGCACCGAGGCAACGGCCGGAATCGGCACCCAGGGCTGCAAGCGCCACAGGTCGCCGCGGGTATCGGGGTCTTCGGCCACCACCACCTCGAGCACTTCAAGCAGGTCGGCCATGGTGCGCGCGAATGGCACCACCACGTCCATGGTCGGCGTCAGCGGCCAGTTGCCGCGCACCGAGATCACCCCGCGCGAGGGCGTGTACGCGCACAGGCCATTGTTGGAGGCCGGGCCGCGCCCGCTCGACCAGGTTTCCTCGGCCAGGCCAAAGGCCGCGAAGCTTGCCGCGGTGGCGGTACCGGCGCCGTTGGAGGAGCCGGAGGCAAACGGGGCGGTCAGGTAGGCAGCGTTGTACGGGCTCTCTGCGCGGCCGTACACCCCACGTTGCATCCCGCCGTTGGCCATGGGCGGCATATTGGTCTTGCCCAGGCAGATCGCCCCGCCAGCGCGCAGGCGCTCGATGGTGAAGGCGTCACGCTGCGCCACCAGGTTGGCAAAGGCCGGGCTGCCAGACGCCGCCGTCAGGCCCTTCACCAGGTAGCTGTCCTTGGCGGTGTAGGGGATGCCGTCCAGCGGGCCGAGGGGCTGGCCGCTGGCGCGGCGATTGTCGCTGGCGCGTGCTTCATTCAGGGCTTCGGGGTTGCGCACCACCACGGCATTCAGCGCAGTGGGGGTGCCTGCGCCGTCGTAGGCATCGATGCGGGCGAGGTAGGCCTGCACCAGTTCGACCGAGGTGGTATGGCCGGCTTCGAGGGCGGCGCGCAGGTGTGCAATGGAAACTTCGGTGACTTCGATCATGCGCTTAACACCAACGTGTAGGTTTCGTGTCGGTTCGGGGCCGAACCGACCCTTGAACGGTATGATTTCGGCGGTTGCCATGGGCCGGAATCATACCTGTGTTGGCGATCGATGTACTCAGAACTGCCCGCTCAGGCTGAGCAGGAAACTGCGCGGCTCACCGTACAGGTTGCCGTAGCCGGTAGACGACACGGTGCTGTAGTAGGTCTTGTCGAACAGGTTGTTGGCGTTGAGCGCCAGCGTCCAGTGCTCGTCCAGGTCGTAGGCGGCGCGTGCCGAATAGAGGGCGTAGCCGCTTTCGACGAAGGTGTAGTCCAGCGAGTCGCCGCTGGTCGAGCCCATCGGCACCACGGTGCCCGCTTCGCTGTGCTGGCTTTGCGCGACTACACCGGCGCCCAGGCTCAAGGCGTGCAGGCGCTGGAAGCGGTAGTCGCTCCACAGCTTGAACAGGTGGCGCGGGGTGTGCGTGCTGAAGCGTGCGTCGCCCGCGCGTTTGTTCTCGTTGGCGTTGTAGGTGTAGCCCATCGACACCTGCAGGCCCGGGGCGACTTCGCCATTGAGCTCCACTTCAAAGCCCTGGCTCAGCTGGTAGCCGTTGCCCACATAGCAGCAGGAGGTGACGGCGCCCCAGTTACGCGGGTAGTTGGGGTCGGTCTGGCCTTCACCCTTTTTCTCGATGCGGTACAGCGCAAAGCTGCCGAGCAGGCGGCCATCGGCCATTTCGCTCTTGATGCCGATTTCATAGTTGGTGCCGGTCAGCGGCTCCAGCGCCTTGGACCCCGGCGGCGGGCCTTGCAGCAGGGTGGCCTGGGACTTGTAGATCTCGGCATGGCTGGCATACAGGCTGAGGGTTGGCGTGAGGTCGTAGACAATGCCGTAGTACGGCACGAACTGCGGGTCTTCTTCCACCGAGGACAGCCTCTGGCCAGTGGCGCCGACGTATTCGGTGTCTTCCTTGAGGGTGTAGCGCCCACCGACGATCAGCGACAGGTCGTCCACCGGACGGATGCGCAGCGAGGTGTAGCTGCCAACCTTGCGCACCTCGGTGGAGGTGTCCGGGAAGCTCTCGGCGGTAGGGTAGTAGCCGGGCAGGGTCGGCGAGAACACCGAGTCGGCATACAGCATGTTCCAGTAGCTGCCGCCCTTGCCCTTCTTGTTGCTGGCGTCCACGCCCACGGTCAGGTCGTGACGGTGCCTGAACAGCTCGAACGAGCCCTGGGTATTGAGGTCCAGGGTGGTTTCGGTAGTGCGAAAGTCGTGCTGGTTGTTCCACCACACGCCACCGGCGCCGGTCACCGGGTCGATCGGGTTCTCCAGCTCGACCACGTTCTGTGCGTTCTCGTTGATGTTATGGCGCAGGTTGGCCACGGCCTTCCACGAATCGTTGAGCTGCTGGTCCAGGCGCACGAAGAAGGTGGTGCTTTCGATGTCGTTCCAGCTCCACGGCGTGGTCAGGTTGGTGCTGCGCGGTAGCCCCAGGTCGGAACCGTCGGCGAAGCGCCCCAGGGTGTTGCGCACACCATTGAGGTCGTCACGCTGATGGCTCAGGCCAAAGAACAGCAGCGACTCGTCGGTCACGTCGAACTCGAACGAGGCGTAGTTGAGGTTGCGCTTCTTGTGGTCGTAATCCACGAACGAATGCTTGTCTTCCAGCACGCCCACGTAACGACCGCGCAGTCGACCGTCCAGGCCCAGCGGGCCGGTCACGTCGAACTCGCCGCGGTAGTTGTCCCAACTGCCGGCCGAGCTCATCAGCTTGACCTGGGGCTGGGCCAGCGGGCGCTTGTACATGAAGTTGATCACCCCGCCAGGCTCGCCGGCACCGTACAGGCCGTCGGCGCCGCGCAGCAGACCGACGCTGTCGAACTGCGCCAGGTCCTCAAAGCGGCTGCTGTCGAGCAGGGTCGAGGTGGCACCGCCTTCGTAGCGCACGTTGGTGATCTCGAAACCGCGCGACACATAGGTGTTCTTGGCCCAGGCCTCCTTGCGCGTGACGCCGGTCATCTGGTTCATCACCTGGTCCATGTTGGTCAGTTGCTGGTCTTCCAGGCGCTGGCGGGTGATGACCGTGACCGACTGCGGGATCTCGCGCAGCTTCTGCGGCCCCTTGCCGCCCATGCTGGTGGTACCTGGCACATAGCTGGCGCTGTTTTCCGTGGTTTCACCGAGCGATTGCGCGTCGATGGTGGTGGCCGACAGTTCCAGTCCTTTGGCGGCCTCGGTGTCGTCCTCTGCTCGCGCCTCATGCTGGGGTGGCTCGACACCTTCGGCCCGCAACGGTGTGTGCAGGAACGCGGTGGCGAAGCCGAGGCAAAGGTGGAGCGGCAGAGGGCTGAACCGGGAAGCGCGGAGTGCGGGCATGCGATGGATCCAATTGGTAATTGTTATCGAATGCGAATTATTGATATTTGCGGTTTATTTTCAAGAGGTATTTTACAAAATGTTTTTCAGGCTCGATTCGATGCCCTCGGCAGGTGACCTCACATCATCCATCCATTGAAAATCCATCCTTTGTAAACCCCGCTACCGGTGCCGCTTAATCGCTCCCGGCCGCGATCCGCGCAGCCCGCTGAGCTCACTACAATAAAAAGGCGATGCCATGCATGAAGACGCGGGTTTGTTACTGATATTGATGGCCGCCATCGGCCTGACCGTGGTGCAGGTGGTGCGGTTGCGGGTGCACGCGCTCCTTGCCCTGATGCTGGCCAGTTTCGTGGTCGGGGCTGGCGCGGGCATGCTGCCGCTGCACCCCGCGGCGATGGCGATCACGCAATTGCTGGGTGGCGATGTGGGCAAGGTGATCCTGTATGGCTTGATCGTCGGCCTGCCGACCGCAGTGATCGCCGGCCCGGTGTGGGTTGCCCTGGTGTGCCAGCGTCATGCACCTGCCACCGCGCAGGCGCCGCTGGCAGTGCCAACCCCGCGTACCGACGGCCTGTCGCTGCCTGGCCGTGGGCATGACGCTGCTGGTTTCGCACTGGGCATGAACCTGCCCGCCCCATCGATTTTTTTCAGGAGAACTGCATGACCCTCGACACGCCCCTCGACCAGTGGCTGCACAGCCATCCGCTGCTGGGCCAACTGACCCGCCTGGAGCCGCTCAGCTGGTTCAACCCGGCACTCGCACCGACCGCCCAGGCACTGGGCGATGTGCCGCTGACGCGCGCCGACGTGGACGACGCCAGTGCGCGCCTTGACCGGTTTGCCAGCTACCTGCGCGCGGTGTTTCCCGAGACTGAGGCCAGCGCCGGCATCATCGAGTCGCCGCTACTCCCGTTGCCGCACCTGCACGCCGCCCTGTGTGCCGAGGCCAACCTGCCGGTGCAGGGCGCACTGTGGCTCAAGGCCGACAACCTGCTGCCGATTTCCGGCTCGATCAAGGCGCGCGGCGGCATCTACGAGGTGCTCAAGCACGCCGAAGACCTGGCGCTGGCCGGTGGCCTGCTGACGCCTGGCATGGCCTACAGCACGCTGGACAGCGACGCGGCGCGGGCGTTTTTCGGGCAGTACAGCATTGCCGTCGGCTCCACCGGCAACCTTGGCCTGTCGATCGGCATCATGAGTGCGCGGTTGGGCTTCAAGGCCACCGTGCACATGTCGGCCGATGCCCGGCAATGGAAGAAGGACCGCCTGCGGGCCTGCGGCGTGGAGGTGATCGAATACGCGTCCGACTACAGCGTGGCGGTGGAGCAGGGGCGCCAGCAGGCTGAGGCCGACCCGCGCTGCCACTTCGTCGACGATGAAAACTCGCTCAACCTGTTCCTCGGCTATGCGGTGGCGGCCCGTCGCTTGCAGCGCCAGTTGCAGGCGGCCGACATTCGCGTGGACGCCGAACACCCGCTGTTCGTGTACCTGCCGTGTGGCGTGGGTGGTGGGCCTGGCGGGGTGGCGTTCGGGCTCAAGCAGCGCTTCGGCGATGCGGTGCACTGCGTGTTCGCCGAGCCGACGCACTCGCCGTGCATGCTGCTGGGCGTGTATACCGGCCTGCATGATGCAGTGAGCGTGTACGACGTGGGCATCGACAACCGCACGGCGGCGGACGGGCTGGCGGTGGGGCGGCCCTCGGGCTTTGTCGGGCGTTCGTTGCAGCGCCTGATCGACGGCTACTACACCGTCAGCGACGCGCAGCTGTTCCGCCTGCTGGCACAGATGGAGGCCACCGAAGGCTACCGCCTGGAGCCCTCGGCCATGGCCGGGTTGCCGGGGTTTGTGCAGGTGTTGCAGGAACAGCAGGGCTACCGCCAGCGCCTGGGCCTGAACGAGCAGCGCCTGGCCAATGCCACGCACCTGATGTGGGGCACCGGTGGCAGCATGGTGCCCGACGAAGAAATGCACGCGTACCTGGCGCAGGGCCGTAAACTGCTGGCCGGACACTAGCGGAACCTGCGCTCGATGCTGAACCTGCCACCCCGTTTGAGCACGCGGCTCAACAGCTCGCAATTTGCCAACCTGCACACTTTTCTGGTGGCGGCGCGGCACTTGAGTTTCGCCCTGGCGGCCGAAGAGCTGTGCCTGACCCCCAGTGCGGTGAGCCACCGCATTGCCCTGCTCGAACAGGCGCTGTCGCTGCGCCTGTTCGAGCGGCTGACTCGGCGTATCCGCCTTACCAGCGAAGGGGAGCGGGTGTTCGCGATTCTGCAGGGGGCGATGGGGCAGTTGTGCGATGCGCTGGAGCAGTCACCCCAGGCCGCGCTGTCGGGGCCGGTGGCGCTGTATGCCCGGCCGTCGGCTGCGCAGTGCTGGCTGGTGCCACGCCTGGCGGATTTTCACCAGCGCTACCCGAACATCGCGCTGGACGTGCGGGTGGGCAACGACGCAGTCGACTTTCGCACGCAGAACATCGACCTGGCGTTGCTGTACGCCAATGGCGAGTTTGCCGGGCTGGTCAGCCATGCGCTGATGAGCGAAACCATTGCGCCGGTGTGCAGCCCGCACTATGCAGCGCTGCACGGTTTGCACGGTGCGCCGCACAACCCAGCGACAGCGCGCCGGCGCCGCGCGCAATCAATGGCCGTGCCGTTCTGGGGCACGTGGTACCTGCTGGGGATGTCGCTGCCGACGGCGCTGGGGGGCTGTTGGGCCCCCGCTTGTTGCGCGGGTGGACAGCGGCCGCTGCGGGCGTCTGCTCAGAAGCTGTACTTGGCCGTGAGGGTGAAGTTGCGCGGGTCGCCAAACACGTCGTACGGGCTCCAGGTGGAGTTGCTGGCGATGCCCTGGTAGTACGTCTTGTCGAACACGTTGTTGAGGTTCAACTGCGTGTCGAGGTTTTTGCTGACCTGGTAGCCGGCCATCAGCCCGACCAGGGTGTAGGCGTGCTGCTCGACGCGGTAGTTACCGAACACATTTGTGCCCTTGTTGAAGGTGGCGCTCTGACGGTAGAGGTTGGCGCCGACGCGCCATTGCTTCAGGTCGCCTGGCAGGTGGTAGGTGGTGTTGGCCTTGAACAGGTGGCGTGGCACGTCGCTGTCGAACAGCCGGCCCTCCTTGGCCTTGTCGGCATCCTGCTCGTATTTGGCCTGGGCAAAGGTATAGCCGGCGCCTATCTGCCAGTTGGGCGTCAGTGCACCGTTGAGCTCGAATTCGATGCCCTGGCTGCGCACCTTGCCAGCGGCTTCGTAGCAGGCATAGCTGCCCGCCGGGATGACCTTGCAGCGGCTGGCGTCGGCCACTTCGGCCGCGCGGTTGATCTGGTCGATCTGGAACAGCGAGGCGCTGGCGTTCAGCGCGCCGTCAACGTATTCGCCCTTGATGCCCACCTCGTAGTTTTCGCCGACGATGGGCTTGATGCCGGCGCCTGTGCCGTCCTTCTCGGTCTGGGGCTGGAAGATGTCGGTGTAGCTGGCGTACACCGAGTGGTGGTCGTCCAGGTCGTAGATCACGCCGGCATAGCGGGTGACGTTGCGTACCACCTTGGTCTTGCCCGAGGTGTAGTACTGGTCGTTGATCTGGTCATAGATCGCGGTGGCGTCGTACCAGTCCAGGCGCGCGCCAAGGATCACCTTCAGCGGCTCGGCCAGGTTCCAGCGCGTGCTGAGGTAGAGGCCTTCCTGATCGACCCTGTCGTCGATGGCGTAGATGTCCGGCACGTTCGGCCTGGCCAGGCCGCCCGGGTTGAAGCGATTGAGCTCCGGCACGTCGACGAACACGGTGCCGCCGGTGGCCTCGGTCTTGAGTTGGCGTTTGCTCGCGCCTACCACCAGCTCATGCTGGCGGCCCAGCAGGGTGAACGGGCCACTGGCGAAGAAATCGTAGCTGGACTGGTCGAAGTCGCGGCCCTGGTTGAAGATGCGCTGACGGTAGGTGGCGTCGTTGTTGCGCTCCAGCACGCCGCCCATCATCTTGAATTCGGACCAGTTCTTCGACGCCCCCAGGTGCAGGCGCCAGTCATTGGCCAAGTGCTGGTCGAGTTCGACGAACACGCTCGTGTTCTCCACGTCCTGATGCGACCAGCTGTAGCCGAACGTTTTGGAACGCGAGAAACCCACGTGGCTGCCGTCGGGGTTGACCGGCAGGCCGCCCCAGTTGATGTTGTTATTGTCGTTCTGGTTGGACGCGCCCACGCTCAGGGTCGTGCTGTCGGTGAGGTCGAACTCGCTGATGGCGTAGAACACGCCACGCTCGCGCCCGGCGTAATCCTGGTAGCTGTCCCTGTCGTTGTAGGCGCCGACCATGCGGCCGCGCACCGTGCCGCCCTGGTTCAGCGGGCCGGACACATCCAGCTCGCTGCGGTAGTTGTCCAGCTACCGGCGCTGCCGG
>NZ_JAAHBU010000147.1 GCF_010671725.1 Pseudomonas brassicae
CAGGTGCCTTGGCGGTTGCGGTTTTGGCGGCAGGCTTGGCGGCGGCCGGTTTGGCAGCAGCAGGTTTTGCCGCAGCCTTGCGTGCAGGCGTTTGGCGGCCGCGACAGGTGCGGGCTTGGCCGAACGCTGGGTCAAGGCCTTGGCGGCGCTTCGCGGACCTTGCCCACACCCTGGGCAAGCTTGAGGCTGTCCTGGGCATCACGCTTGAGCTGCACGATGTACAGGCGGGTTTGCGACTGGCGATCCTTGAGCGAATCGAGCAGGGTTTCCAGTTCGCCTACGGCACCCTTGGCCTTGCCCTGCGCCTTGGCCTTGCCGGCGGCGGCTGCGTCTTGCAGTTTGAGGCGCGACTTGTGCAGTTTTTCCTGTGCCTTGCCGCGTTGTTTTTCCAACTTGGCCAACAATTTTTCAGCATCAGCCAGCGCTTGCGAGCAGGCACTTTCCAGATGCTCGAGCAGACTGCCCGAGAGTTGTTGAAGCAGGTGTAATGGCGTACTGACTGGCTTCTTACTGGCCGACATGGCTTACCTCCTGGCTGACGAGAATGCGGCTCATACTAGACCTTCTGCTGCTACCGCCGCTAGGGCATGTTGACAGTAAGTAGGATGCCGCGTTGCATGCCTGGGCAAAGTTGTTATGGCTGCAGCTGCGCACAAGTGTAGATGCTGTTAAAAAGGCTGTCGGTATTTGCTCGATACCCTTCACCAAACTCGCCAGGAGTACGCTGTGCCTCGCTACCTGTTATTGCCCTTGCTGCTTGCCCTGCCCACCGCGTTTGCCGACACCGCAGAGCAACCGGCAAGCGCCCATGACCTGGCCTACAGTGTCGGCGCAAGCCTGGGCGAACGCCTGCGCAGCGAGATGCCCGAGCTGCAGCTCAAGGCGTTGATCGAGGGCTTGCAACAGGCCTACGAGAACAAGCCGCTGGCGCTCAGCCAGGCCCGCCGCGAGGCGATTCTCAGTCAGCACGACGCACAGGCCAACGAAGCCGCCGCGCAGTCGCAGGTGGAAATGCTGATGGCGGTCGAGACACGCTTCCTGGCCCAGGAGCGCGCCCGCGCCGGCGTGCGTGAACTGCCCGAAGGGGTGCTGGTGACCGAACTGGTCAAAGGCAGTGGTGCCTCACCCAGGGCCGATGGTCGAGTGCAGGTGCGCTACGTCGGCAGGCTGCCCGACGGAGCCGTGTTCGACCAGAGCGAACAACCGCAATGGTTCAGCCTCAAGAGCGTGATCGAAGGGTGGCAGGTGGCGTTGCCGCAGATGGCAACCGGGGCAAAATGGCGGGTGGTGATCCCTTCAGCCAAGTCGTACGGCGCGGATGGCGCAGGCGATTTGATTCCGCCGTTCACGCCATTGATTTTCGAGATCGAATTGCTCGGTGTTGCCGACTGAGTGCCGGCAACGGCAGATAGGCATCAGACCTGTACGGCCTCTTCTTGCTTGTGCGCGTTGTGCAGCACTTCGATCAGGCAATCCTCAAGCTCGAAGCGCTCGTGAAGCAAGCTGCCCAGCTTGCTGAGCTCCTTGGCGAAGCGCTCCTGATCGTTGCAGTTGCCCTTGTCGCAGTGGTCGTTGAACGCCAGGGCGATGTCGGTGATGTCGGTGATACGTGAGCGGATGTCCTTGGTCAGTTCCGGGCTGCGAGTGTCATCGAATGCCTTGGCTTCGCTGAGCAGTTGCTCACTGACCTCGAAATGCCAGGCCGACACGTAATCCACCAGGATCGCGCAGAAGTCACGGTTCTTTTCGATGTCGGCGAAGGCCAGCTTGGCATCGCGCAATGCACGAAACGCGGTTACCAGCTTGGCCCGGTCGTCCAGCCAGCGGTCAATGAGCTTGTGAACCCCACCCCAGCGTTCCTGAGCGTTCTGACAACTATCTAACATGGCGATATCTTCCCTTCTGAGTCATGCCGCTGCGCCCCGTTGCGCAAGGTTGCGCAACAAAGGGTGAAAGCAACAGAACGGCACCAGGCAGCAGTGTTTTGGGTATGCGTGCAAGGGAGATTATTCCCGCACGCCCTTGCCTTCAAGGTACGCACGCGACAAGTTTCATACAAGTGTTTAATCCAGCGCTCGGCGGCCATCGGTCGATTGCCTGACCCCCGTCAGCAAGCGTCAGGGTTTCAATGACTTGCTGGCTCGCAGCGGGCTGCCCTGGAGCAATCGGGCCAGCGCCAGCGCAGCCAGCACAAGAAATGCCAGCAGGCTCCATTCGGGCAGGCTCAGGTCCAGGAAGCTCCAGTGGATCGAGGCGCATTCGACCGAGCCCAGCACCAGCGCTTGCAGCACGTCGCTGTAGGCCCCCTGCTCGATCAGCACACCCAGCGGCCGCGGGCACGGCACACTGGCGACCACGGCCTGGCCCTGCAGCCAGATCTGGCGTACTGCAAGCAACCCCCCCGCCAGCGCCAACAACAGCGCCACGGCGGCATAGCGGCGCGCCCCGGCCTGCCCGGTCACGCGCAGGCGGGCAATCAGGCAGACTGCAGCGAACGTCCCCAGCAACATGCGCTGGCTCTGGCACAACGGGCACGGTACCAGCCCCTTGGCGAACTCCAGGTAGAACGCACCGGCGAGAATCAGGACTGACGCAACAAAAGCCAGGGAGAACAGTGAGCGCAAACAGGCCAATCGCATGGCAAGTCCAGGTGCGGGAAAGACATGTAACAACGGTAGAGGAAAAACCAGCGATGTTTCAAGGCACGACAGCAGCGATAAATCCCTGAAACCTAAGGAAAGTATCGATACACACTGGCAGACGCTTCCTCAACAGCCAGGGGAAAAATTACCCACCTGCTCAGGTAGATAAACAGCACGGGTTTGGCCTTGCGCCAAACCCGTGCTGTGGCTCACGCCCGGACAGCCTCTGGCAGTGGCAAGGCGAGCAGTCGCTCGTCGAGCAGGCCCAGGCCTTCTTGAAACAGCTGATTACTGCGCTCGGTGTCACCCAGCCCCGCCAGCAGGCGGGCCAGTTCGGCACAGGCCTCGGGGTTGCGTTGCAGGCGCAGGCTGCTTTCGAGGTAGTCGCGGGCCTTGCCCCACAGGCGATTCTGCAGGCACAGGCGGCCGAGGGTGAGCAACAGACTGGGGTCATCGGCATGCTGCTTGAGCCAGCCTTCTGCGGTGTGCAGCTGACGCGCCGGATCGGCGCCGCGCACCAGGCCGTACAGGCGTGCCAGGTGGCTTTCGTAGTCGCGCTTGAGGGCGCTGCGCAACGCCTGCTCGGCCTCGCTCTCGGCCCCCAGCTGACGCAACTGCTCGGCATATGCCAGCACCAGTTGCGGCTCCTGGCGTTGCGCGGTGGTCAATTGCTGCCAGGCGCGCTCCAGCGATTGGCGCGCGGTCTGCTCATCCTGCTCGCGACGCGCCGCCAGGCTCAGGTTCTCGCCCCAGGCACGCCGCTCCAGCTCCGCCAGGTCGGCAGCCGAAAGCACCTTGTCCTTGCGCAGCTCGGGCAACAGGCGAATCAGTGCAGTCCAGTCACCGCGCTGCTGATACAGGCGCTGCAACTGGCGCAGCACCTGTACGTTGTGCGGGTGGCGCTCGTGCATCGCCTGCAGCGTCACCAGCGCCGCTTCGGTGTCACCCCGATCAACCTGCAACTGCGCATGCGTCAGGGCGATGGCCAGTTCGGCCTGGGGCTGACGCTCCAGCGCACGCTCCAGCAGATTGTCGCTGTCTTCGGTACGTCCCTGCTCGTTGGCCGCGCGGGCCGCGCCGAGGTAGTACAGCAGCGGCTGGCGCTCAGCCTCGGCAGCGCGATGCAAGTGGCGCTGGGCGCTGGCCCAGCGTCCTTCGGCGAGGTCCAGCTGGCCCTGTTCGACGGCCAGGCGTGTGCGCCGGCTGTGGTTGTGCCGCGACCATGGGTTGACCACCCCGCTGGAGGTGAACACCAACCTCAGCACCAAGCGCACCATCAGCACCAGCAACACCACTGCCACCAGCAGGCCCAGGGTGGCCCACAGGCTCGATTCATAACGGAAGCTGTCGTAGGCGATCAGCACGTAACCGCTGTGCCGAGCCACGGCGATACCCAGCAAGGCAGCGCCGACGATCGCCAGCACCACCCACAGGTAGGCACGTTTCATGGGCTGCTCTCCTGACGGCCCTGGGCCGCCGGCTGCCGGGTGAGCGCCTCTTCGGCCGGCAGGTGGCGGCGCTCCAGGTAGGCCTGCACCGCATTCAGGCTGTCGGCCAGGTCCGGTGTGACCACCGACACCGGTTCACCCGCCACGGCGTTGAGCTGTTCGAGCATCGACTGGCTTTGCTCGTTGTCGTGGTTGAAGTTGGCCAGCAGTACGCTGCGCGCCTCATCCAGCGCCTGCGCGTAGACCTTCGGCTCGCCGTTGAGCGCAGCCCACTGGGCCTGCTCCAGGGTCAGGCTGAGGGCCAGGCGAACCTGGTTCAGGGCCTGGCCGGCCAGCAGCGGCTTGACGTTCTTGTCGGCATCGAAGTCGATGCGGAAATAGCGCGAAATCTGCGCCCACCATTGCGACCAGCGACTGGCACCATCGCCATCGGCGCTGAGGCCGAACAGCGGCTCGCCGCCGTTGTCGAATTCGGGCGCCAAGGCGGTAAGTTGCACCACCTGCTCACGCAGTGCCGCCAGCTTGAGGAACAGCCCGGTACGGTCCGGTTGCTTGACGCTGTTGAGGGTGGCCAGGCTGCGCGCCAACTGCTCGCGGGCGGCGAACGAGGCCGGGTCGCTCTGCTCGCGCAGGATCTGGTCGGCACCTTCGACCAGCGCCTTGGCACTGGTGATGTCCTGCAGCGCCGACAGGCGCAGGCTGGCCAGGCGCAGCAGGTGTTCGGCCTCGGCCAGGCGCCAGTCCTTGCGGCTGGCACCGAGCACGGTTTCGAGGCGCTGGCTCAGGCGTTGCTGGTCGCCCTGCAACTGCGCGACCAGGCGCCGACGCTCTTCCAGCTCCGAGGCCGGCGGCAAGTCGGCCAGGCGCGACGACAACTGCTGCTCGCCTTGCTGCAAGGCCTGCGCCCGGGTGTCGAGCGCCTGCAACTGGTCGCGCTGCTGCTGGTCGCGCCTTGCAAGTGGCGCACCTGCCACACGCCCCAGCCGCCGATCGCGACG
>NZ_JAAHBU010000148.1 GCF_010671725.1 Pseudomonas brassicae
GCTCGGCGCCAGGTTGCTCGCGCCGCTGGCAACCGTGGCGTAGTCGGCTGCCGAAGGCCGCGAATGGAACCAGCCCTCGCCGGTGAACGGCTGGGCGAGCAGGCGCGAACCACGCACCTGGCCGGTATCATCACGCAGCAGGCTGCCATTGGCCTGTTCGGGGAACGCCAGTTGGGCGACCGCGGTGACCACCAGCGGGTAGGCAACGCCGGTGATCAGGCTCATCAACACAATCAGGCTCAGCGCCGCACGTACGACAGATGTCATGTCTCTCTCCTCGGTTCAGACCAGGTGCAAAGCGTTGAGCACCATGTCGATTAGCTTGATCCCGGCAAAGGGCACGATCAGCCCGCCCAGGCCGTAGATCAGCAGGTTGCGCCGCAGCAGTTGCGCCGCACTCGCCGCCTGCACCCGTACACCACGCAGCGCCAGCGGGATCAGCACCACGATGATCAGCGCGTTGAACACGATCGCCGAGACGATCGCGCTCTGCGGGCTGGCCAGTTGCATCAGGTTGAGCACGCCCAGTTGCGGGTAGATCGCCGCGAACAGCGCCGGCAAGATGGCGAAGTACTTGGCCACGTCGTTGGCGATGGAAAAGGTGGTCAGCGCGCCACGGGTCACCAGCAGTTCCTTGCCCACCTGCACCACGTCCAGCAGCTTGGTCGGGTCGCTGTCCAGGTCGACCATGTTGGCCGCCTCGCGGGCAGCCTGGGTACCATCGTTCATGGCCATGCCGACATCCGCCTGGGCCAGCGCCGGGGCATCGTTGGCGCCATCGCCACACATCGCCACCAGGCGCCCGTCACTCTGCTCCTGACGAATGCGCGCCAGTTTCTTCTCCGGCGTGGCTTCGGCGAGCACGTCGTCGACCCCGGCTTCGGCGGCGATGGCGGCGGCAGTCAGCGGGTTGTCGCCGGTCACCATCACGGTGCGGATACCCAGCTTGCGCAGCTCGGCAAAGCGTTCGCGGATGCCGGGCTTGACCACGTCCTTGAGGTGGATGACGCCGAGCAGGCGCCTGTCCACGCACACCAGCAACGGCGTGCCGCCACTCTGGGCGATGCACTCCACTTCGCGGGCCAGTGCGGCTGGCAGTTGCAGGCGCTGCATGCCGACAAAGGCCAGCACCGAGTCCACCGCGCCCTTGCGGTAGCGGTGCACGCCGACGTCGACGCCCGACAGGCGGGTTTCGGCGCTGAATGCCACGGGTACCCGCTGCGTAGCGGGCGGCGTGGCGAAGTCATGCAACTGGCGCAGGTACTCGACGATCGACTTGCCCTCGGCGGTGTCGTCGGCCAGCGAGGCGAACAAGGCGCCCTCGCCCAGCTCGCGAGCGCTGATACCTGGGGCGGCGTGCACCGCGCTGCAGCGACGGTTGCCAAAGGTGATGGTGCCGGTCTTGTCCAGCAACAGTACATGCACGTCGCCCGCCGCCTCGACCGCGCGCCCGGAGCGGGCGATCACGTTGAGCCGCACCAGGCGGTCCATCCCGGCGATGCCGATGGCCGACAGCAGGCCGCCAATGGTGGTCGGAATCAATGTCACCAGCAGCGCCGCCAGAAAGATCAGGGGGAGGCTGCCACCGGCAAAGTGCGCGAACGGCTGCAGGGTGACGACCACCACCAGGAAGATCAGCGTCAGGCCGATGAGCAGGATGTCGAGGGCGACCTCGTTGGGGGTTTTCTGGCGTTTGGCGCCTTCGACCAGCGCGATCATGCGGTCCAGGGTCGACTCGCCAGGGTTGCTGGTGATCTGCACCAGCAGCCAGTCGCTGACCAGCCGGGTGTTGCCGGTGACGGCCGAGCGATCACCGCCAGATTCGCGAATCACCGGCGCGGACTCACCGGTAATCGCCGCCTCGTTGACGGCGCCAATCCCCTCGATCACCTCGCCGTCGCCGGGGATCATCTCACCGGCCTCTACACGCACCACATCGCCTTTGCGCAACGCGCTCGCCGGCACGCTTTCGAAGCCACCGGCCACGCTGCGACGCCGCGCACTCAAGCCTTGGCTGCCGGCCTTGAGGCTGTCGGCGCGGGCCTTGCCACGGCCTTCGGCAAGGGCCTCGGCAAAGTTGGCGAACAACACGGTGAACCACAGCCACACCGCGATCTGCACGGCCACACCCGTTGGCACGGCGCTCGGCAACAGGCACAGAAGCGTGGTGAAAATGGCCGTCAGTTCAACCACCAGCATCACCGGGGCACGCTTGAGCTGACGCGGGTCGAGCTTGACGAACGCCTGCACCAGCGCTGGCCGCCACAACGCGGCAAAGCGGGTGCGGGCCGCCGCCGGAGCAGCGCTGACTTCAGGAATCGGCATATTCATGGTTGGCTCCTCACAAGCCCAGGCTCAGGTATTCGGCGACCGGGCCCAGGGCCAGGGCCGGCAGGAAGGTCAGGCCACCGATCAGCAGGATGGTCACCAGCAGCAATGTGACGAACAGGGGGCCATGGGTAGGGAAGCTGTCCTGCCCCACCGGCGCAGGCCTTTTCAGCGCCAGGCTGCCGGCCAGGGCCAGCACCGGCAGGATGTAGCCGAACCGTCCGATCAACATGCCCAGGCCGATCATCAGGTTGTGGAAGGTGGTATTGGCGCCCAGCCCGGCGAAGGCAGAACCGTTGTTGGCGCTGGCCGAGGTGTAGGCATACAGCAGTTGGCTGAAGCCATGCGGCCCCGGGTTGCTGATGGCGCCAGCCGGCCCCGCCAGGCTGGTGGCCAGCGCCCCGAGCAGCAGCACGCCGAGCGGCATCACCAGCAGCGTGGCCACCAGCAGTTGCACTTCGCGGGCCTGCAGTTTCTTGCCCAGGTACTCGGGGGTACGGCCGATCATCAGGCCGGCCAGGAACACCGCGACCAACACGTTCAGCAACATGCCGTAGAGGCCGGCGCCGACACCGCCGAAGATCACTTCACCGACCATCATGTTGACCAGCGCGACCATGCCACTGAGCGGGTTCAGGCTGTCGTGCATGTTGTTCACCGAGCCGTTGGAGGCCGCGGTGGTGGTGACGGTCCACAACACGCTGGCGGTGGTGCCGAAGCGGCTTTCCTTGCCTTCCAGCGGCGCGGCCTGTTCAACCTGCGGGTCGTTCAGCGTGGGGTTGGGCTGCAACTCCGACCATAACGCGGTCGCGCCACCGATCAGGAACAGCGCCAGCATGCAGGCGATGATGGCGCGACTCTGGCGCAGGTCCTTGACGTAGTGGCCGAAGGTGAACACCAGGGCCACGGGGATCAGGATGATCGAGGCCACCTCGAACAGGTTGCTCCAGGCGCTGGGGTTCTCGAACGGATGCGCCGAGTTGACGCCGAAGAAGCCGCCACCGTTGGTGCCCAGCTGCTTGATCGCGATCTGGCTGGCGGCCGGGCCCAGCGGTATCAACTGGTCGGCGCCTTGCAGGGTCACCGCGTGCACATAGTCGGTGAAGGTCTGCGGCACACCCTGCCATACCAGCAGCAGGGCCAGCAGCAGGCACAGCGGCAACAAGCCGTAGAGGGTAGCGCGGGTCATGTCGACCCAGAAGTTGCCCAGCGTAGCGGCCGAGCGCCGTGCGATGCCCCGGCACAGCGCCACCAGCACGGCGAGACCGGTGGCGGCGCTGACGAAGTTCTGTACGGTCAAGCCGAGCATCTGGCTCAGGTAGCTGAGCGAGGCTTCGCCGCTGTAGGACTGCCAATTGGTATTGGTCATGAAGCTGATCGCAGTATTAAACGCCAGCGACCACTCCTGGCCGGGAAGGTGTTGCGGGTTGAGCGGCAGGTGGCCTTGCAGCAGCAACACGGCAAACAGCAGCACGAAGCCTGCAAGGTTGAAGGCGAGCAACGCCAGGGCGTAGCGCTGCCAGCTCTGCTCGATACCCGGGTCGACGCCGGCCAGCCGATAGCAGCCGCGCTCCACCGGGCCCAGCAGCGGCGTCAGCCAACTGCGCTGGCCTTCCATTACCTTGTAGTAGAAACGCCCCAGCCACGGTGCCGGCAGCAGCACCAGGGCAAAGAACGCCAGCAGCAACGCGTAATCATAACTGTGCATGGCCGCCCCTAACCGCGATCGGCGCGCAGCAGCGCAGCCATCAGGTACACAAACAACGCCACTGCCAGCAGCAGTGACACCCCGTCCAGAATGCTCATGAACAATCTCCGTTCTGCGGCACGCTGCCGCTTGCGGTGATTGTCGAAAAGGTGGGCGTAAAGGCGCGAGGTGGACACGCCTGAGGGGCATCAAGAAAGCGTAAAGATTCGCCCAATGACCTGACACAAATGCCAGTAGGCGCTCACCAGGGCTTTGTTTAGGATCGGCTCGTCCCCCCTTCGGGGTCTGCATACGAGAGGCGACCCATGAACCGCAACCTGCTAACGAGCACTATTGTACTGAGCACCGCCCTGGCCGCTGGCACCAGCCACGCCGAGTTCGAGACCTTCGAGGTCGCGCAATCCGCCGAACAGGCGCAAGCCAGCAACACCGCCGGGCTGCAGACGGCCGAGCGGCTGACACGGCGCTATCACGACACCCGCCCCAATTGCGGCGTCAACTCCAAGCCAGCATTCCTGTGTACCGGCATCGTGTTGCGCGCGACCCGGGCCTTGCCCCCCAGCGAATACGCCTACAAGCCAAACAAAGAGGCCCTCATTACCGGCAGTTCATCGTTCGACTTCCTGCGCTCGGACAGCAACAACCTCGTCATGAGCAATCACTACACCAGCGGCTTCATCTTCTACCCGGTGCTGGACGCCCCTGCGGATAAAACCAAGGTGCAGGTACTGTGCTATTTCCCCCTGGACGGGAACTCGAACGCCCGCGACCAGGAGGGTTGCGGCACGTATGCAAAGTATGGGGCGATCAGCAGCCCTTGCACCGATCAAGGTATCAAGACGGCTGAGCAATGGTTCGAGCGCTTCAAGGCAGACGTCAACACTGACGGCAAGCGCTGCAGTTTCGATGTCAGGGATGCGCTGAACAATCAGGCCGGGCTGAACTTCCAGGAAGGCTTGCGTGCCAAGCGCCTGGCCAATGCCAGCTACCCGGCGGTCAGGACGCCAGGTAGCCTGAAGCTGGAGAACTGGCAGATGGCGACGACCAAGGACGCTCGCGCCGTTCCCCTCGAAGCCTTTATCTACCTGGCGGGGACCAGTGAGAGCGCGGCGCTGGCCCAGGCCCGCAACAGCCAGCAGCAGTACCAGCGGATTTCCGGGATCAGAGTGCCGGTAATTCGCCTGCAATTGCCGGCCACCGTGAACAGCAACGCAACCTTCACCTTCCGCCCCCAGGACCAGAACTGAACAGCGGCCGCATTGGCGAGGCGATGCATCAGGTGCGCGGCGGGCCCGCCGGCTCGCTGCGCGTCCAGTCCAGCAGCAGGCTGTAGGCCACCGCCAGCAGTGTCGGGCCGATGAACAGGCCGATGAAGCCGAATGCCAGCAACCCGCCGAACACCCCGAGCAGCACGATCACCAGTGGCAGGTTGCCGCCACGGCTGATCAGGTACGGCTTGAGCACGTTGTCCACGCCACTGATGATGAACGTGCCCCAGATGCCGAGGAATATCGCCATGCCGTACTGCCCCTGCCAGGCCAGCCACGCCGTGGCCGGCACCCAGGCCAGTGGCGGGCCCATCGGGATCAGGCTGAGCATGAAGGTTACCAGCCCCAGCACCAGTGCCCCCGGCACCCCGGCGATCACAAAGCCGATCAGGGCCAGCAGGGCTTGCGCCGCCGCCGTGCCGATGACCCCGTTGACCACCCGCTGCACCGTGCCGGCCACCAGCTCCAGGTAGTACTCGGCACGCTCCCCGATCAGCCGGTTCAGCAGGCGCAGCACGAAGGCTGACAGGCGCGGGCCGTCGCGGTAGAAGAAAAACACGAAGACCAGGCTCAGGCTCAGCTCGAGGATCCCGCTGCCGATCTGCGCACTGCGCGCCAGCAACCAGTTGCCGACCTGCCCCAGGTGCGGCTTGATTGCCGCCAGCAAGGCCGCCCCCTGCTGATCGAGGGTGTCCCAGAAACCCACCAGACGCTCGCCCACCAGCGGCACAGCGCCCAGCCAGGCGGGGGCATCGGGCAGGCCATCGACCTGCACGTCACGCACAAAAGCGGTGGCATCACGGATGTGGTCGGCCAGGTTGAAGCCCAGCCACACCAACGGCATCGCCACCAGCAGCATCCACACCACCGTCAGTACACTCGCCGCCAGGGTTTCGCGCCCCCCCAGCAATCGTGTCAGCAGGCGCATCAGCGGCCAGCTGGCATAGGCCAGGATCGCCCCCCAGAGCAGGGCCGAGATGAACGGCGCCATCACCCACAGGCCCGCCCCCAGCAGGCCGAGAAGCAGGATCTGCACCAACAGACGATCATTGTTGAGCATGGCGTCCCCGGTCAGCGAATCAATTCGACATGCAAGCCGGCAGCCGGCTGCGTACCCACTTCAAGCCGCGCCTGGCGCACGCCAGCCTTGACCAGTTGCTCGTGCAGGCTTGGGCCTGGGCGCCGGTCAGGCTGACGCGCAAGGTGGTGTTCAGGTTGAGGCTGCGCGATAACAGGTTGACCCATGCCGGCTGCGGTTCACCCGTGAGGTCGGCATAGTCGAGCTTGCCGGTGCTGAGCAATTCGCGCTGCACCGTGGCCGGCGTCGGCAGCACTTCGCCCAGCGGCGCATTGGCGACAAACTCTTCCACATGCAGGTAAGCGCGCTTGTTGCCTTTGGTGATGCTGTACAGCGCCACCAGCGTATCGCTGGCAGCGCCCGAGCGGCGCAGCAGGATGAACGCCTGCTGGTTGTCGGCACCGGTCAGGTTGAAGTTGCCCGCCAGTTGCGCGGACCACAGACTGCTTTCACCGCAGTCCTGCGCCTGGCACCAGAACAGCGGATAACCACCGGCAGCCTGAAAGGCTTCGCGCGCGGCGGTGAACGCTTCGTTGGCGCTGCGCTCGCCCGGCAACTGGTAAGTGACATAGCTGACCCGGCCACGCGCCTCGACCTTGCCTTCCATGCGCACAACATTGCTGATCTTGCGCAGCGAACCCAGCGGGTACACCCGCTCCTGTTCAAGTTGTCGTTCCTGCTCGCCAGACTCGCGCACGGGCTTGGCGTCCACCGGGACCGGCAACGGATCGGCCCACAACGGGGTGCAGGCGAACACGGCAAGCCCGACAAGGCCTGTACGAATCAGACGCGAAATACTCATTGGCGCACCATGGCACAAACGGCCTCGATGGCGATAAACGGTGCAACGGTGTCGCGCTTGATCATGGTTGTCTCCCTGTTCAACCCGCCAAGCCTCGACAGTTGCCCGCCGCAAGTCAAGGAATGGCAAAGAAGCGATTGAAACAGTCTGCAACAAGGCCTGCACCGAGCTCATCGTTCAAGTGCAGGTGATGCCCGCCCGGCAACTGCTCCAGGCTAAAGGGTAGCTGTTCGAGCAGGCCCGTGTTGCGCGCCAGCATGCCATCGCCGGCGACCACCAAGCGGGTCGGGCAGGCAATCCGCTGCACGAATGTCATGGCCTGTGCTTCGCTCATGCGCAGTGGCGAAGGGAGCGTCAGGCGGCTGTCGCTGCGCCAGGTGTAGCCCCCTGGCACCGGCATCAGGCCGCGCTGGGCAAGCAATTCGGCCGCTTCACGGGTGACTGCCACCATGCCCTGCATGCGCGCCTGCACCGCTTGCTCCAGGGTCGGGTACACCGTCTTGCCGCGCAGGCCCTGACGCAGTTGCGCCTGCAACGCCATGCCCATCCGTTCGGCAGTGTCATGGGGGCCGGCGCCTGGCGGTATCACCCCGTCGATCAGCGCCAGGCGGCTGATGCGCTCGGGCAAGGCACCTGCCAGCACCACGGCGATGATCGCCCCCAGCGAATGGCCCAGCAGGGCGAAGCGCGGCCAGCCCAGCTGTTCGGCCACGCGCAGTACGTCGTAGGCATAATCCCACAGTGCGTAGCTGGCGCCCGGCGGCCGGTGTTCGGAGTAACCATGGCCGGCCAGGTCCAGCGCCACCACACGCAGCCCGTGCAAGCGGGGCGCCAGGCGGGCGAAGGTGTTGGCATTGTCGAGCCAGCCATGCAAGGCAATCACCGGTTGCCCGTCGGCGGGGCCAAACAGGTGTGCAGCCAGTTCGATGTGGCCCAGGTCCAGGCGCACCTCCTCGACAGCCTGCATCACACGCCCGCCTGCCAGCGGTCGAACAGCCCCTTGATCAGGCTGGCGGTGTCATGCGGGCGCTCCAGCGGGAACATGTGCCCGCCCGGCACGCTGTGGTACTCGCCCTGGGGCATGTTGCGCACGGCCCGTGCATGGTGCTGGCGCACCACCTTGCTGCGGGTGCCGCGCACCATCGCCAGCGGCAGCGTGAACTGCCGACTGCGCCCCGGGGTAATGTGCGGCAGGCTGCGGTAGATGCTGATCTCGGTGGCCGGGTCGAAGCGCAACCGCAACTGCTCGCCATCGGCATGCAGGCCGTGTTCCAGGTAGGCCTCGAAACACTCGGGGTCGAAGTGGCGGAACAAGGCTTTGCCGGTGAAATAGGCACGCGCACTGTCGCGGTCGGCGAACGCTTCGCGTCGCCCCAGGGTGCGCCCGGCCGGGGTAATGCGGTCGATGAAGCCCAGCCGCTTGGCCAACTGGATCAGCCACTCATCGGCACGCGTCAGCACCGGCGAATCGAGCATCACCACCCCCCGGTAGTACTGCGGGCAACGCAATGCGGCGTGCAGGTGCAGCACCCCGCCCAGCGAGTGCCCTACCCCCCAAACCGGCGCAGGCTGGCGCTGCAGGTGATGGAGCAATTCGTCCACCAGGCTCTGCCAGTTGTCATTCACCACAAAGCGCGGGTCATGGGCATGCAGTGGCAGGTGGCTGACCTGATAGTCAGGCGCCAGCGCCGCAAACAGCTTGCCGTAGGTTGCCGAAGGAAAGCCGTTGGCGTGGGCGAAAAAGATCTGCTGCGTCATGGTCGCCGGTCCGCGTGGGGGAATGGCGACATTGTGGGTGTCACTGCAACACCCGGCAACATCCGTACAGGCCATGCAGCACGACGATCAGGTCATTGCACGTCAAAACAGGCGATGGAACGCTGCAGGCAGGCCTGCAGGTACAACAGCTGATACTCCAGCGCTTCACGTGCCTTGCGTTGATGATCCGGGCTCAGTTGCGCCCTTCGCAGCGCCAGGCAGGTGGTCTGCAGCTTGTGCCCCATCTCCAGGCAAGACTCGCGAAACTGCTTGAGTTCACGCAACCCTTCGAGGCGCCGCATCAACTCATCGAGCTTGGCATCGGCACTGTCCTTGAGCACATGGTACTCGGCGAATTCGAGCGCTCTGGCACCCTCGACCTGTCGCACAATGTCGTGAAAATACGCCGAACCCGCCATTTCAACATCATATTTGCCATCACCCGCTCCTGTCGTACACCGATGGCAGTACCTGGGAACACGCTAACAAGGCGGGCAATGGGCAACAACTGACAGAAATATCAGGTCGCTGGCGGGCTGTCCCCCAACGCGATCACCGCGATGGTCAACCGTGAAATACAACTGGTCTTGCCATCTTCGGTGCTCAGGCGAATATCCCATACATGGGTGCTGCGACCGATGTGGACCGGCCGCGCGGTGGCGGTGACGCGCCCGCTGCGTACGCCACGCAGGTGGTTGGCATTGATTTCGAGGCCCACGCAATAGAACCGGCGGGTGTCGATGCACAGGTAGCTGGCCATGGAGCCGACGGTTTCGGCCAGCACCACCGATGCACCACCATGCAACAGGCCGAACGGCTGATGGGTGCGGTGGTCAACCACCATGCTGGCGCTCAGGGAGTCTTCGCTGAACGATTCGAAACGGATGTCCAGTACCTCGCCAATGGTGTTCGCCTGGCGGGCATTGAGCTGGTCGATATCGGGCTGGGTTTTCCACAGGCTCATGGGGCAGTCCTTGTCGGTGGGTGCGATCAGGGGTGGGTAAGGCAACGCAAGGTCATCAGGCCGGCCAGCGGATAATCGCCGTCGAGCTCGGCCAGGCTGGCGGTGCTCATCGGCGCCGGCTGCTGGCAGTGACCGTGTTCGAGCAGGCTGACCAGGGCCCCCACCAGCGGCTGATGGCTGACCAGCAGCACCTGTTCCAGGCCCAGCTTGTCCAGCTCGGCGATGACCTGCTGCGGGTGGCTGTCCGGGGTCAGCCAGGGGACGGTCTGCACCGGTTTGTCGAAACCCAGTGCGTCGTGCACAAGCGCGGCCGTCTGTTGTGCACGTACGTAGGGGCTGGCCAGGATCAGCTGCGGCGTGTGCCCGAGCAGTACTGCGGCGCTGCGCAGTACCTGCTCACGGCCGTGGGCGGTCAGGCGGCGTGCGGCATCGCTGTTGGCGTGCGGCTCGGCTTCACCGTGGCGCAGCACCCACAACTTCACAGCTTGGGCTCTTCGTCACGCACCGGGTGCGGCGCAGGCGGCACGCTGTGCGCCGCTTCGCCTTCAGGCGCACGCGGCGTGGGCCAGTCAGCGAACGGCCAGGGCTTCTGGTCACTGTGAAAACTGCCGAAGCGGCCGATCTGGGCGAGGAACTGGCTCAGGCTGTCGCCAAAATTCATCAGGCTCGCGCTTGGCGCGCCATAGATCAGCCGGTACACCAGTTGCACCACGACCAGCCCCGCCAGCAGCAGCTCGGCCAATTGCCAGACCAATACAAACACCAGCATCCAAAGCACCCGCAGGATGATCGACTCGCGCTGTGCCTGTTTCGGGGATTCGTTCATGCCTTGCTCCTGTGTTCAGTTGAAACCACTGGTGGAAATGAAATCGACGTCGGTTTTCGGCTCGCCCCGCATGAGCAGCTCGATCACCTGGTTGAGCGTACGGCCTTCGAACAGGATCGCATGCAAGCCCGCCACCAGCGGCATGTAGACCTGTACTTCCTGGGCCTTGGCCTTGAGCACCTTGAGGGTGTTGACACCTTCGGCCACTTCGCCAAGGCGATTGACTGCCTCCTCCAGGCTCAGGCCCTGCCCCAGGGCATGACCGACCTGATAATTGCGGCTCTTGGGCGAGGAACAGGTGACGATCAGGTCGCCGACCCCGGCCAGGCCCAGGAACGTCATCGGGTTGGCGCCCTGGCTCACGGCAAAGCGGGTCATCTCGGCCAGCGCCCGGGTAATCAGCATGCTCTTGGTGTTTTCGCCCATGCCCAGCGCCACGGCCATGCCGGCAATGATCGCGTAGACGTTTTTCAGCGCACCGCCCAGCTCCACGCCAAAGCGGTCATTGCTGGCATAGACGCGGAAGGTGCGCCCGTGCAGTACCGCCTGCACACGCTGGCACAGCTGTTCGTCCTCGCTGGCGACCACCGTGGCGGTCAACGCGTGCTCGGCCACCTCACGCGCCAGGTTCGGCCCGGACAGCACGCCAATGCGTGCCTGCGGGGCGATGTCCTCGAGGATCTGGCTCATCAGCTTGAAGGTCTGCGCTTCGATACCCTTGGTCAGGCTCACCAGCAGCTTGGCACCGAGCAACTCGGCGTGCGGCGCCAGCACACTGCGCAAGGCGCTGGAGGGCAAGGCAACAAACACCAGCTCGCAGGCCTGCAAGGTCGCGAGCAGGTCGTTGACCGGCTCGACCCCGGGGTGGATTTTCACGCCCTTGAGGTAGCGCGGGTTTTCGCGGTTGCTGCGCATGGCCTCGGCCTGTTCGGGGTCGCGCATCCATTGCCGCACCCCAACGCCGTTTTCGGCCAGCAGATTCGCCACGGCGGTACCGAAGCTCCCGCCTCCCAGAACTGCAACAGGCTGCTGCTCAGTCATATCCAATCCGTTAAACCATAAAAGTGGCGATGCCGGCATTATACGGAGGCTTGGGGCCACGACCAGCGCCAGATGTGCGATTGGACCGCCGCGATGCTGCTTCGATCACTGGAAAATGCCGGCTACTCGGTTAACATGCGCGGTTACTACCTGCAATCAAGGCCGCGCCGTGCTCTTTGGCCCTCCTGTTTCACGCCCACTGTTTCTGCTGACTGCCCTGCTGGGCGGCCAGGCCATGGCGGACGATCTGTTCGTCGACAGCCAGGCGCTGCCGCAGATCCTCACCGCCACCCGGCTCAAGCAGTCGCCGGCCGCCGTGCCGGGCAGCATGAGCGTGCTCGACAGCGAGCTGATCCGGGCCAGTGGCGCGCGCGATATCCCCGAACTGCTGCGTCTGGTCCCCGGCATGATGATCGGCTACGGCGCCGGCAACCAGCCGAGCGTCAACTATCACGGCAGCAACGGCAAGGATGCACGGCGCATGCAGGTGCTGATCGACGGCCGCTCGGTGTACCGTGCAGGTCTGGCCACGGTGGACTGGAGCGACATCCCGCTGGCGCTGGAAGATGTCGAGCGCATCGAGGTGTTCCGCGGGCCCAACACGGTCAGCTATGGCGCCAACGCGCTGATGGCGGTGGTCAACATTCTCACCCGCAGCCCCGCCGACAGCCACGGCAGCCGCCTCAAGGTGACCCGCGGGCAGCGTGGCATCAATGACTGGTTCGCCAGCCAGGGCATGGGCTGGGACGGTGGCGACCTGCGCCTGTCGCTGTCGGGCATGCAGGACGACGGCTTCGACCACGACGCCGTCGGCCAGGACTATCGCGACAGCCGTCGCCTGAGCCGCCTGAGC
Organism: Pseudomonas brassicae; assembly: GCF_010671725.1. Taxonomy (GTDB): domain Bacteria; phylum Pseudomonadota; class Gammaproteobacteria; order Pseudomonadales; family Pseudomonadaceae; genus Aquipseudomonas; species Aquipseudomonas brassicae. The sequence goes on from NZ_JAAHBU010000148.1 coordinate 12,627, forward strand.
CTGAGCGCCAGCCATGCGCTGGGCGCCGACCAGAGCCTGGACTGGCAGTTCTCCGCCAAGGAGGGCAGCGATCAGCGCCCCTACACCTATGCGCCGGTGTTCTACGGCGTGACCGGTGCCGGCAACAATGCCGACGTGAGCGCCAAGGACTATGCCGGCTCGGTACGCTGGACCCTCGACCTCGACCCGCAGCACAGCCTGTACGCGCAGGCCTCGGCACTGCACTGGGATCGCCAGCACGTGTGGCGCGCCTGCGATGCGGCGATCTCGTTCAGCCCGCAACTGACCCGGCTGTGGCGGCTCAACCCCGACTATACCGAGCGCCTGGCACGCAACATTACTGCGCCGATCCCGCCCGGCAGCGCCCAGGAGCAGGCACTGGCCACCCAGGTCAAGCAGCAGTGGCAGCGCGGCGGGGCCGATCAGGTGTGCGGCGACATCGACCAGAGCACCCGTGAAACCCGCGTGGACCTTGAACTGCAGGACACCCTGAGCCTGTCCGAAAGCCTGCGCCTGGTCAGCGGGGTCAACTACCGTTACGACCGCGCCGACTCGCAGACCTATTTCAATGGCAGCCTGGACGACACCACCTGGCGCCTGTTCGGCCAGCTCGAATGGCAGGCCGACGAGCACTGGATCGTGCAGGGCGGCGCAATGTTCGAAGACACGCGCGGGGCCGGCAGCTCGCTGACTCCGCGCCTGGCGCTCAACTACCTGATCACCCCGCGCCACGGCCTGCGCGCGGTGTATTCGGAGGCGGTGCGCTCACCGGACATGTTCGAGAACAACGTCGACTGGAGCTACCGGGTCGACAACCTCAGCCCCGCCGCATTCGGCCGGCGCAGCGCCGACTACTTCGTCAAGACCCGCGGCCCGGGCAACCTCGACCAGGAGCGCATGCGCTCACGCGAACTGGGCTACAACGGCTATTTCAGCCAGGCACAACTGGGCGTCGACTTCAAACTGTTCCATGACCAGATCACCGGCATGGTCAGCGAGCCGCTGCGCAACAATCAGTACATTGCCAGCAATACCAACAAGGCTCGCTTCACCGGCAGCGAGATGCAGCTGGACTGGCACCTGAGCGCTGCCGACCGCCTGCGCCTGACCTATGCCTACGTCGATGCCTGGGCCAGCAACCCCGACGATCACGCCATGAGCGCACGCAACAGCGGCTCGGCTGGCTGGTTGCGCGAATGGGGCCAGGGCTGGTCCAGTGCCCTGTTCTACTATGGCGACGACGCGCTCAATCAGTACCGTTTCGAACGCCTTGACCTGCGTGTGGCCAAGCGTATCGCACTGCCGCGTGCCAGCCTGGAGCTGGCCGGCATGCTCCAGCAGCGCCTGGATGACGAACCCACCAGTGCCCTGCACAACCGCTATGACAGCCGCCATGTGCTGTACCTCAGCGCGGAACTGGCGTTCTGATGCGCCTGTTGAGGCATTGCCTGCTGCTGATGCTGATGTGGCCGCTGACGGCGCTTTGCGCCGGCGACATCGTGCTCACTGCGGCCCAGGGCAGTACCGCGGTACGCGACTTCGTCGAGGCCCTGCGCAAGCAGCGGCCTGCCGACCAGGTGCGCTTCGTGCGCGTGGCCCAGTTGCCTGCGCCCGACCGCCTGAAGGCCGACACACGCCTGATCCTGCTGGATACGGCCGCCCTGGACTGGCGTCTGACCCAGGCCGCCGGCCCCCCCGCGCTGGCGTTGCGGGTCACCCGGGTGCAGGCCGATCGACGCCTGGGCGGCTTGCGCCCCGCCTACCTGAGCCTGCTGTGGAGTGACCCGCCGCTGAGCCGTCAGTTGCGCCTGATCCACTACCTGTTGCCGCAAGCCAGGCGCATTGGCGTGCTCTACGCTGAACACAGCAGCTTCCTGCTCGACGAACTGCGCCGGGCCGCTCGGCCGCTGGGCCTGGAAGTGGTCGCGCAGGCCTGGCCCGACACCCGTGACAGTCGGCCGGTGCAGGCCGTGCTCAAGGACAGCGATGTGCTGCTGGGGCTCGACGACACGCAACTGTACAACCCCCACACCGCGAAGAACCTGCTGCTCAGCAGCTATGCGCGACAGGTACCGCTGATCGGGCCCAATGCCGGGTTCGTGCGTGCCGGAGGGCTGGCCAGCACCCTGAGTGATCAGCAAGACTGGCTGGCGGTGCTCGAACGCCTGCTGGACCAGCCGCCGGCGCTATGGCCGCGGGAACACTACCCCGAGCATTTTCGCGTGATCGGCAATGCGCAGGTTGCCCGCGCGCTGGGCATTGAAGCGATAGATCCGGTTGCGGCACAACAGGCCGTGGCTGCAGGAGAGATCCACCCGTGAAGAGACTTAGCTGGGACATCAACACCCGCACCCAGATCATCAGCCTGGGCCCTGCCCTGCTGCTGACGCTGCTGTTGATCAGTTTTTTCACCTTCGTGCGCATCCAGGACTTGCGCCAGGAGCTCAACCATACCGGCCAACTGATCGCCAACCAATTGGCTCCGGCCTCGGAATACGGGGTGATCTCGGGCAACGACGATGTGCTTGAGAGCCTGATGCGGGCCACCCTGACCATTCCGCACGTACGTTTTCTCGAAGTGCAGGACAGTGCCAACCACATCCTGGTGTATGTCGAGCAACCCGACGAACATGAAAACCGGCCCCAGCAGGTCGAGGTGTTCCAGGCGCCGATCCGCCTGCAGCGGATCTTTCTGGAAAATGACTTCCTGCACAATGGCAGCCCTGCTCCGTCCAACGGCGATGACTACCTGGGGCGGGTGATCGTCGGCATGTCCGATGACGCGTTCAACCAGCGCCAGCAGGAAATCGTCATCAAGGCCGCCATCCTGGCGCTGTTCGCCCTGCTCTTCACCTTTGTGCTCGCGCGCCGCCTGGCCCTCAGCCTGTCACGCCCGATCAGCGACATGGGGCATGCGGTCAAGGCGATCCAGCAAGGCGACTTCAACGCTCCCCTGCCGGTCGTCGACGACAGCGAGCTGGGCCACCTGGCCCGGCACATCAACAACCTCGCCAGCGGCCTGGCCCAGGCCAGCCACGAACAGCAGCAGGCCATCGCCCAACTGATCCAGGCCCGTGAAGAGGCCGAACAGGCCAACAAGGCCAAGTCGGACTTCCTGGCCATGATGAGCCATGAGCTGCGCACGCCGATGAACGGTGTGCTGGGCATGCTGCAACTGCTGCAGACCACCCTGCTCAGCGAAGAACAGAGCGAGTATGCCGCGGTGGCCAGCGAGTCCACCGGGCACCTGCTCAAGGTCATCAATGACATCCTCGATTTCTCGCGGATCGAACGCACCACGCTGGAACTGGAGCACATCGACTTCAACCTGGCCGAACTGATCGGCAGTTGCACCCAGTCGTTCCAGCATGCCGCCCAGCAGCGCGGGCTGTTGCTGCAGGCACCGTTGCCACCGGGCATGGAGCAGTTGCGCGTAGCCGGCGACCCCACGCGGATCCGCCAGGTGCTGGTCAACCTGATCGGCAACGCACTGAAGTTCACCGAGCACGGCAGCGTGCAGATCGAACCGCGCTGGCAGGTACTCGACCGCCAACTGATCTGGTTCACCTGCGCGGTGCGCGATACCGGCATCGGCATCGACAGCACGCGCCTGGAGACCATGTTCCAGGCCTTCCAGCAGGCCGACAGCTCGATTTCGCGGCGCTACGGCGGCACCGGCCTGGGCTTGTCGATCGCCCGCACCCTGACCGAACGCATGGGCGGTACCCTGCGCGCCGAAAGCCGCGAGGGCAAAGGCTCGACCTTTACCCTGGAAATGCCCCTGGCGCTGTGTGCCCAGGCGAGCAGCCCCCTGCTCGCCACAAAGTCCGGGGCAGACGCGGGCCAGGGGCGCTGCGTGCTGCTGGTGGAAGACAATCCGGTAAACCAGGCAGTGACCCAGGCCATGCTGCGCAGCCTGGGCTTCGAGGTGCGCATCGCCGCCGATGGCGCCCAGGCGGTGCTGCTGGCCAGCCGCGAGCGGTTTGCCGCCATCCTGATGGATTGCCGCTTGCCGATCATCGACGGCTATGAAGCCACCCGGCGTATCCGCCAGCTCCCGCATGCGGCACACCTGCCGATCATCGCGCTGACCGCCAATGCCTTGCAGGGCGATCGGGAGCACTGCCTGGGCGCAGGCATGGACGACTACCTGAGCAAGCCGTTCAAACGCACCGACCTGCAGCAGATTCTGCAACGTTGGCTGCCCGCAGAGGCATCTGTGACTGGCGATAAATGCTAAAGTGCGGCAGTCTTACAGACTGAACCGGGCCCTTGCCGGGCTTGTCATAAAATTTTCAGTGCACAAGTGTACATCTTCGTTCGCTGTGCTGTGACTTTCACTACAACGCAATAGTCTATGTGTAGGCTGCCGCCCCAAGCCTGAGGCTTTTGGGTCGGTCGGGAAGATCTACCCCGTGCCGCACGGTGACTATTGAGGAGCTCGCATGACCAAACAAAACGCCTTTACCCGGGAAGACCTGCTGCGCTGCAGTCGCGGTGAGCTGTTCGGCCCAGGTAACGCGCAACTGCCCGCCCCGAACATGCTGATGGTGGATCGCATCACGCATATCAGTGAAGAGGGTGGCAAGTACGGCAAGGGTGAATTGGTCGCCGAGCTGGATATCACTCCAGACCTGTGGTTCTTCGCCTGCCATTTCGAAGGCGACCCGGTGATGCCAGGCTGCCTGGGCCTGGATGCCATGTGGCAGTTGGTCGGTTTCTTCCTGGGCTGGCAGGGCTTGCCAGGCCGTGGCCGGGCCCTGGGTTCGGGCGAGGTGAAATTCTTCGGCCAGGTCCTGCCGACCGCCAAGAAGGTTACCTACAACATCCATATCAAGCGCGTCCTGAAAGGCAAGCTGAACATGGCCATCGCCGATGGCTCGGTCAGCGTCGACGGCCGCGAGATCTACACCGCCGAAGGCCTTCGTGTCGGTGTATTTACCTCCACTGAAAATTTCTAAGGGTTATTCGCATGCGCCGCGTCGTAATCACAGGTCTGGGCATCGTATCGTGCCTGGGCAATGACAAAGAGACCGTCTCCGAAAACCTGCGTAAAAGCCGTCCGGGCATCCGTTTCAACCCGGACTACAAGGAAATGGGGCTGCGCAGCCAGGTTTCCGGCTCCATCGACCTCAACCTTGAAGAGCTGATCGACCGCAAGGTGTTCCGCTTCGTCGGCCACGCGGCTGCCTACGCCTACCTGGCGATGCAGGACGCGATCAAGGACTCGGGCCTGACCGAAGAGCAGGTGTCCAACCCGCGTACCGGCCTGATCGCCGGCTCCGGCGGCGCGTCGACCCTGAACCAGATGGAAGCGCTGGACATCCTGCGCGAAAAAGGCGTCAAGCGCGTTGGCCCATACCGCGTCACGCGGACCATGAGCAGCACCGTGTCGGCGTGCCTGGCCACCCCGTTCAAGATCAAGGGCCTGAACTACTCCATCGCCTCGGCGTGCGCCACCAGCGCACACTGTATCGGTACCGCGATGGAACAGATCCAGATGGGCAAGCAGGACGTGGTGTTCGCCGGCGGCGGTGAAGAGGAGCACTGGAGCCAGTCGTTCCTGTTCGACGCCATGGGCGCATTGTCCAGCAAGCGCAACGACACCCCGGAAAAAGCCTCGCGTGCCTACGATGCCGACCGTGACGGCTTCGTCATCGCCGGTGGCGGCGGCATGGTAGTGGTCGAGGAGCTGGAGCACGCTCTGGCCCGCGGCGCGAAGATCTATGCCGAAATCGTCGGCTACGGCGCGACCTCCGATGGCTACGACATGGTTGCCCCGAGCGGCGAAGGCGCGATCCGCTGCATGCAGCAGGCGCTGTCCACCGTCGACACCCCGATCGACTACCTGAACACCCACGGCACCTCGACCCCGGTTGGTGACGTTGCGGAAATGAAAGGTGTACGTGAAGTGTTCGGCGACAAGGCCCCGGCCATCAGCTCGACCAAGAGCCTGTCGGGCCACTCGCTGGGCGCTGCCGGCGTTCACGAGGCGATCTACTGCATGCTGATGATGGAAGGCAACTTCATTGCCGGTTCCGCCAACATCGACGAGCTGGACCCGGCTGTAGCCGACCTGCCGGTACTGCGCGAAACCCGCGAGAACGCCAAGATCGATACCGTGATGAGCAACAGCTTCGGTTTCGGCGGCACCAATGCCACCCTGGTGCTCAAGCGCTGGGCAGGCAAGTAAGCCGGGGCTAGTCCCTTGCTGTAAAAACGCCCCGACTGGTTCGCGTTTTTGTATGTGGCTTTCGGCCCCCTTCGCTGGCAAGCCAGCTCCCACAGGCTTTGCAGCGCTCACACTACCTGCGGGAGCTGGCTTGCC
>NZ_JAAHBU010000149.1 GCF_010671725.1 Pseudomonas brassicae
TGGAGTACCTGTGGGAGCTGGCTTGCCAGCGAAGGATACACCGCAGTGCAACTGTCTGATCCCGGTCTATGCTTTGGCCTTCACCGGTGGCTCTTCACTGGGCGGGTCACCCACGGTGGGCGGCAGGGTCGGCTTGACCGGCAGCTCATCAGGGACCCGCCCGGGCACCGGTGGTGGCAGGGTGGGGTCATCGATATTCGGATCGGGCGTTTCTGCCGGGATAGGAATGCTCATAGGCCGAACCTCGCAAAGTGGCGTTGAAAGGGCTTACCCAAGCTTCGACCACCGGCGTACCGCATCGGTCATTTTTTATTGAACCCCCACCTCTGTCATTGCTCTGAACCTTTACCGTCACGCGTAACGGAGCGATGTTCGATGACCCGCGATGAGCCTTTCAGCACCGACGAATCAACCGCACACGTCCTGACCCTGTCCCGCGCGCTGCTGCTGCCGCGTATCGTGATCGAAGACACCGAGCCTGTGCTCGACGCCGGCCAGCATGCGGTCAAGGCAACGGTAGGCGAGCAGGTCACGGTCACCAGCAAGGTCTTCGCCGATGGCCACGACGTGCTTGCCGTACGCCTGAGCTGGCGTCGTCTGCAACACCCCAACTGGCACGAAGTGCCGATGAGCCTGCTGGGCAACGACACCTGGCAGGCCAGCTTCACGGTCGACGAAGTCGGCCGCCACCTGTTCCTCATCGAAGCGTGGATCGACCCTTACGCCAGCTACTGCCATGAACTGGAAAAGAAGTTCGCGGCCGGCGTGGCAGTGAACCTGGAGCTGGAGGAGGGCCGGCTGCACCTGCTGCAAAGCGCCGAGCGCAGCAGCGAACCGTTGCGCGCCAGTTGCAGGCGGTGGCCACGCAACTGGCCGCGCTGCCGGCTGCGGCAGGTGTCGAACTGCTGCTGCATGCCGACACCCGCGCGCTGATGAGCCGCGCCGATCACCGCGCCTACCTTAGCCGCAGCGCCGAGTACCCGCTGGAAGTGGAGCGTGAGCGTGCCCGCTTCGCCAGCTGGTACGAGCTTTTTCCACGCTCCATCAGCGACGATCCGGCGCGCCACGGCACCTTCAACGACGTGCACCAGCGCCTGCCGATGATCCGCGACATGGGCTTTGACGTGCTGTATTTTCCGCCCATCCACCCCATCGGCCAGCAGCACCGCAAAGGCCGCAACAACGCCCTGCAGGCGGGCCCGGACGATCCCGGCAGCCCGTATGCAATCGGCAGTGCCGAAGGCGGGCACGACGCGATCCACCCGCAACTGGGCACCCGCGAGGATTTTCGCCGGCTGGTTGCGGCGGCGGTCGAACATGGCCTGGAGATCGCCCTGGACTTCGCCATCCAGTGCTCCCAGGACCACCCCTGGCTCACCGAGCACCCGGGCTGGTTCAGTTGGCGCCCCGACGGCAGCATCCGCTACGCGGAAAACCCGCCGAAAAAATACCAGGACATCGTCAATGTCGACTTCTATGCCGCCGACGCAGTACCCGCGCTGTGGCTGGCGCTGCGCGACGTGGTGCTGGGCTGGGTGGCAGAGGGCGTGACGCAGTTTCGCGTCGACAACCCGCACACCAAGCCGCTGCCGTTCTGGGAATGGCTGATCGCCAATGTGCGCGCCCAGCACCCGCAGGTGATCTTCCTCGCCGAAGCCTTCACCAAGCCGGCGATGATGGCGCGCCTGGGCAAGGTCGGCTACTCGCAGAGCTACACCTATTTCACCTGGCGCAACACCAAGGCCGAGTTGCAAAGCTACTTCAGCGAGCTCAATCAGCCACCCTGGTCGTACTGCTACCGGCCGAATTTCTTCGTCAATACGCCCGACATCAACCCGTTCTTCCTGCACACCAGCGGGCGCGCCGGCTTTCTCATCCGCGCAGCGCTGGCCAGCATGGGCTCGGGGCTGTGGGGCATGTACTCGGGGTTCGAACTGTGCGAGGCGGCGCCGATCCCGGGCAAGGAGGAATACCTGGACTCGGAGAAGTACCAGATCCGCCCCCGCGACTTCACCCAGCCGGGCAACATCATCGCCGAGATCGCCCAGCTCAACCGCATCCGCCGCCAGCACCCGGCGTTGCAGACCCACCTGGGCATACGCTTCTACAACGCCTGGAACGACAACATCCTGTACTTCGCCAAGGGCGACCCGGCCAGCGGCAGCCTGATCCTGGTGGCCGTCAGCCTCGACCCGCACAACGCCCAGGAGGCGCACTTCGAGCTGCCACTATGGGAGCTGGGGCTGGATGACGACGCGCAGACCTCTGGCGAAGACCTGATGAGCGGGCACCGCTGGCGCTGGTACGGCAAGACCCAATGGATGCGCATCGAGCCCTGGCAGCAGCCGTTCGGTATCTGGCGTATCGACAAAGCCCACTAGAAAGGAGTCGAGCATGGCGAAGAAAGCCCGCCCCGCTGCGTTCATTGACGACCCGCTGTGGTACAAGGACGCGATCATCTACCAGGTGCACGTCAAGTCCTTCTTCGATTCCAACGGCGATGGCATCGGTGACTTTCCCGGCCTGATCGCCAAGCTCGACTACATTGCCGAGCTGGGGGTCAACACCCTGTGGCTGTTGCCGTTCTACCCCTCGCCGCGCCGTGACGACGGCTACGACATCGCGGCGTACAAGGCGGTGCACAGCGACTACGGCAGCCTGGCCGACGTCAAGCGCTTCATCGCCGAGGCGCACAAGCGCAACCTGCGGGTGATCACCGAGCTGGTGATCAACCACACCTCCGACCAGCACCCGTGGTTCCAGAAAGCCCGGCACGCCAAGCGTGGCTCGAAGGCGCGGGACTTCTACGTGTGGTCCGACAGCGACGCCAAGTACGACGGCACGCGCATCATCTTCCTCGACACCGAACACTCCAACTGGACCTGGGACCCGGTCGCCGGGCAGTACTTCTGGCACCGCTTCTATTCGCACCAGCCCGACCTCAACTTCGACAACCCGCAGGTGCTCAAGGCGGTGATCGGGGTGATGCGCTACTGGCTCGACCTGGGCGTGGACGGCTTGCGCCTGGACGCCATCCCGTACCTGATCGAGCGTGACGGCACCCACAACGAGAACCTGCCCGAGACCCACCAGGTGCTCAAGCAGATCCGCGCCGAGATCGACGCCAACTACCCCGACCGCATGCTGCTGGCCGAGGCCAACCAGTGGCCCGAAGACACCCAGCTGTACTTTGGCGAAGGGCAGGGCGACGAGTGCCACATGGCGTTCCACTTCCCGCTGATGCCGCGCATGTACATGGCCCTGGCCCAGGAAGACCGCTTCCCGATCACCGATATCCTGCGCCAGACGCCAGAGATCCCGGCCAATTGCCAATGGGCGATCTTCCTGCGCAACCACGATGAGCTGACCCTGGAGATGGTCACCGACCGCGAGCGCGACTACTTGTGGAACTACTATGCCGAGGACCGCCGCGCGCGGATCAACCTGGGTATTCGCCGGCGCCTGGCGCCGCTGCTGCAGCGTGACCGCCGGCGGGTCGAACTGCTGACCAGCCTGCTGCTGTCGATGCCGGGTACGCCAACGCTGTATTACGGTGACGAGATCGGCATGGGCGACAACATCTACCTGGGCGACCGCGACGGGGTGCGCACGCCCATGCAGTGGTCGATCGATCGCAATGGCGGTTTCTCCCGCGCCGACCCGGCGCGCCTGGTGCTGCCACCGATCATGGACCCGCTCTACGGGTACCAGTCGATCAACGTCGAGGCCCAGGCCAGCGATCCGCACTCGCTGCTCAATTTCAACCGGCGCCTGCTGGCGGTACGCAAGCAGCAGAAGGCCTTCGGGCGGGGCGCCTTGAAGATGCTGTCGCCCAGCAACCGGCGGATCCTGGCCTACCTGCGCGAGTTCACCGGGGCCGACGGCAGAAGTGAAACCATTCTCTGCGTGGCCAACGTGTCGCGCGCAGCCCAGGCTGCCGAGCTCGACCTGTCGCACTACGTCGACCAGGTACCGGTCGAGATGCTCGGCGGCAGCGCGTTCCCGCCCATCGGCCAGTTGCCGTTCCTGCTGACCCTGGCACCGTACGGGTTCTACTGGTTCCTGCTGGCCGACAAGGACCAGATGCCCAGCTGGCACGTGCAACCGGCGCAAGTGCTGCCGGAGTTCACCACCGTGGTGCTGAAAAAACGCATGGAAGAGCTGCTCGAATCCCCCTCGCGCGACACCCTGCAAGCCGCCATTCTGCCGCAGTACCTGCCCAAACGGCGCTGGTTCGCCGGCAAGGATGCTGCTGTAGAGGGCGTGCGCATCGCCTACGGCGTGCGTTTCGGGGCGGCCGCAAGCCCCGTTCTGCTCAGTGAAATCGAGGTCGACAGCGGCGGCCAGTGCACCCGTTACCAACTGCCGTTCGGCCTGATCGGCGAAGACCAGCTGACCAGCGCCTTGCCCCAGCAACTGGCCCTGGCTCGTGTACGGCGAGGACGGCAGGTGGGGTTGATCACCGACGGCTTCGTGCTGGAGAGCTTCATTCGTGCGGCGCTGGCTGGCATGCGCGAGGGTACGCGGCTGGACTGCGCAGACGGCCACTTGCAGTTCGAGGCCACCGAGCAACTGGCCGCGCTCAACCTCGGCGAGGACGCCGAGGTGCGCTACCTGTCGGCCGAGCAGTCGAACAGCTCGGTGGTGGTCGGCGCCAGCCTGGTGCTCAAGCTGATCCGCCGCGTCAATGGCGGTATTCACCCCGAGCTGGAGATGAGCGCCTACCTGACGGCGGCCCGCTACCCGAACATTTCGCCGCTGCTGGGCTGGCTGAGCCGGGTGGACAGCGCAGGCGAGCCGCACCTGCTGATGATCGCCCAGGGCTACCTGAGCAACCAGGGCGATGCCTGGGACTGGACGCAGAACACCCTGCAACGAGCGATTCGCGATGAGATGGAGCCGCGCCACCAGGCGCTTGAGGCCCACGCCGATGCGCTGCATGAGCTGCAGGCGTTTGCCGCGCTGCTGGGCCAGCGCCTGGGCGAGATGCACCAGGTGCTGGCCGCACCGACCCGCGACCCGGCCTTCAAACCGAGGGTCAGCAGTGCGCGCGATGGCCAGGCATGGGGCAAGCAGGTCAGTGCGCAACTGACGCATGCCTTCGATCTGCTGGAGCTGCACCGTGCCGGGCTCGACGTCGAGAGCCAGGCATTGGTCGACGACTTCGGCAAGCAGCGCGACGGCCTGCTCAAACAGGTCACCGAACTGGCCGACCAGGCGGTGGGCGGCCTGCTGATCCGAGTGCATGGCGACCTGCACCTGGGCCAGGTGCTGGTGGTGCAGGGCGACGCCTACCTGATCGATTTTGAAGGCGAGCCGGCGCGCCCACTGCAGGAACGACGCGGCAAGCACAGCCCCTACAAGGATGTCAGCGGCGTGTTGCGCTCCTTCGACTATGCTGCTGCGATGGTATTGCGCAGTGCATCGGGGGTGGATGTGTCAGCGCTTGCCAGCCAGGCCCGCCAGCGCGTGGCCCGCCAGTACCTGCACCAGGCCCGGCACGCGTTTGTCGAAGCCTATGGCCTGGCCACCGCGAGCCTGCCGCATGCCTGGGAACACGCCGATGGCGAGCGCGCGGCACTGGCGTTGTTCAGCCTGGAAAAGGCTGCCTATGAGATTGCGTATGAAGCCGAGAATCGCCCGAGCTGGTTGGCCGTGCCCTTGCATGGCCTCCATGGGCTTGTCAGTACGTGGGGAGAGCAGTAGATGAGCGCGCACAAGCGAGAACAGGCGGGGCTGGGCAGAAGTGATATCGATGACCTGGTCAATGCCAGGCACGGGGACCCATTCGCTGTCCTCGGTCCGCACTCCGATGGTGCGGGTGGCCAATGGATCCGGGCGTACCTGCCCGATGCCCTGAGTGCTCGGGCGGTGGCCCGCGACAGCGGCGAGACGTTGCTGCAATTGCAGCAGGGCAGTGTGCCAGGCCTGTTCAGCGGCCAACTGCAGCAACCGCAGGCGTACCGCCTGCACATCAACTGGGCCGGCGGCGAGCAGATCACCGAAGATCCGTACAGCTTTGGCGACTTGCTGCTGGGCGAAATGGACCTGTACCTGTTCGCCGAAGGCAACCACCGCGAGCTTGCCAAGGTGTTCGGGGCCCAGCCGGTGCAGGTAGACGGCATCGACGGTGTGCGCTTCGCGGTGTGGGCGCCGAACGCGCGGCGGGTTTCGGTGGTCGGTCATTTCAACAACTGGGACGGGCGCCGCCACCCCATGCGCAAGCGCGTGCCCAGTGGCGTGTGGGAACTGTTCATCCCGCGCCTGCAGGCCGGTGAAACCTACAAGTACGAGGTGCTCGGGCAAGACGGCATCTTGCCGCTCAAGGCCGACCCGCTGGCGCTGGCCACCGAGTTGCCGCCCAGCACCGCGTCGAAGGTGGCTGCCCCGTTGGGGCATGTCTGGCAAGACCAGGGCTGGATGCGCGTACGCGCTGCGCACCAGGCCAGCAACGCACCGCTGTCGATCTACGAGCTGCACGCCGGCTCCTGGCAATGCGAGCTGGATGAGACCGGCGAAGTGGCGCGCTACTTCAACTGGCGTGAGCTGGCCGAGCGCCTGGTGCCGTACATCCAGAGCCTGGGGTTCACCCATATCGAGCTGATGCCGATCATGGAACACCCGTTTGGCGGCTCGTGGGGCTACCAGCCGCTGTCGATGTTCGCGCCGACGGCGCGCTATGGCTCGGCGGAGGATTTTGCCGCGTTCATCGACGCCTGCCACCAGGCGCACATCGGGGTGATCCTGGACTGGGTACCGGCGCATTTCCCCACCGACGAGCACGGGCTGGCGCAGTTCGACGGCACGGCGCTGTACGAATATGCCAACCCCCTGGAGGGCTTCCACCAGGATTGGGACACGCTGATCTACAACCTGGGGCGCAATGAGGTGCACGGCTTCATGCTGGCCTCGGCGCTGCACTGGCTCAAGCATTTCCATATCGACGGGCTGCGCGTGGACGCGGTGGCCTCGATGCTGTACCGCGATTACTCGCGCAAGGCCGGCGAGTGGGTGCCCAACCGCCACGGCGGGCGCGAGAACCTCGAAGCCATCGATTTCCTGCGCCACCTCAATGACGTGGTGGCCGTGGAGGCGCCAGGCGCGCTGGTGATCGCGGAAGAGTCGACCGCCTGGCCCGGCGTCAGCCAGCCTACCCAGCAAGGTGGCCTGGGCTTCAACTACAAATGGAACATGGGCTGGATGCACGACACGCTGCACTACATCCAGAACGACCCGATCCACCGTACCCATCACCACAACGAGATGAGTTTCGGGCTGATCTATGCGTATTCCGAGCATTTCATCCTGCCGATTTCCCACGATGAAGTGGTGCATGGCAAGCATTCGCTGATCGACAAGATGCCTGGCGATCGCTGGCAGAAGTTTGCCAACCTGCGTGCCTACCTGGCGTTCATGTGGAGCCATCCGGGCAAGAAGCTGCTGTTCATGGGCTGCGAGTTCGGCCAGTGGCGCGAGTGGAACCATGACAGCGAACTGGACTGGTATCTGCTCAAGTACAAGGAGCACCTTGGGGTGCAGCGGCTGGTCAGCGACCTGAACCGCCTGTACCGCGACGAGAAGGCGCTGCACGAGCAGGACTGCGTGCCGCAGGGGTTCCAGTGGCTGATTGGCGATGATGCGCGCAACAGCGTGTATGCCTGGCTGCGCTGGAGTGCCGAGGGCGAGCCGCTGCTGGTGGTGGCCAACTTTACCCCGGTGCCGCGCGAGGGCTACCGGATCGGCGTACCGTTTGGCGAGCGCTGGGAGGAAGTGCTCAACAGCGATGCACAAGTGTATGCCGGGTCCAACTACGGCAACCTGGGCGGGGTGGCCAGCGAGGCGCTGCCCAGCCATGGGCAGGCGTTGTCGCTGGCGGTGAACCTGCCGCCACTGGCGGTGCTGATACTGCGCCCGGCCTGAGGTCGCTGGGCCTGCGTTGCAGGCCATTCGCTGGCAAGCCAGCTCCCACAGGTTGTGTGAACATTGCACAATCTTGTGGGAGCTGGCTTGCCAGCGAAGCTTTTCAGACCCTGACCATCATGCCTCGATCAGCGCGGCTATCGCCTGGCCTACTGCCTGCGTCGACTTCGTGCCGCCCATGTCGCGCGTGGTGTCACCCGCGGCGATCACCTGCTCGATGGCACCCAGGATGTCATCGTGCGCTGCCCGATAACGCGGGTCACTGCCTTCGTTGCCCAGAAACTCCAGCATCAACGCACCCGACCAGATCATCGCGATCGGGTTGGCGATGTTCTGCCCGAAAATATCCGGCGCCGAGCCGTGCACCGGTTCGAACAGTGACGGGAATTTGCGCTCGGGGTTGAGGTTGGCCGACGGCGCGATGCCGATGGTGCCTGCACAGGCCGGCCCCAGGTCGGAGAGGATGTCGCCGAACAGGTTCGACGCCACCACCACGTCGAAGCGATCCGGTTGCAGCACGAAGCGGGCGCACAGGATGTCGATGTGCTGCTTGTCCCAGCTGATCTCGGGGTAGTTGGCCGCCATTGCCGCGGTGCGCTCGTCCCAGTACGGCATGCTCACGGCCATGCCGTTGGATTTGGTCGCCGAGGTGACGTGCTTGCGTTCACGGGTCTGGGCGACCTCGAAGGCGTACTTGAGAATGCGGTCCACGCCGCGACGGGTAAACACCGACTCCTGCAGCACGAACTCGTTTTCGGTGCCTTCGAACATGCGCCCGCCCAGCGAAGAGTATTCGCCTTCGGTGTTCTCGCGGATCACCACGAAGTCGATGTCGCCCGGCTCGCGCCCCGCCAGCGGGCAGGGTACACCCGGGAACAGGCGCACCGGGCGGATGTTCACGTACTGGTCGAATTCACGGCGGAACTTGAGCAGCGAGCCCCACAGCGAAATGTGGTCCGGCACCTTGTCGGGCCAGCCCACCGCGCCGAAGAACAACGCATCGAAGCCCTTGAGCTGCTCGAACCAGTCATCGGGCATCATCTTGCCGTGGGCCAGGTAATAGTCGCAGCTGGCCCACTCGAAGAATTCGAACTCGATGGCCAGGCCATGCTTGCGCGCGGCGGCTTCGACCACGCGGATGCCTTCGGGGAGGACTTCGTTGCCGATACCGTCACCGGGGATGGCGGCAATTCGGAAGATCTTGGTCATGGCGCTCACTCAGGGTTGGGGAACAAGTGAGCGCATGCTATAAGGCAACTGATCAGAGATAATCCCGACAATCATGAATTCTTTGTGCACATAACGTGAATAGTCTGCCCAACCTCGAAGACCTCAACATTTTTGTCCAGGTGGCCAAGCGCGCCAGCTTTGCCGCCGTGGCGGAACAGCTGGGCATGTCGGCCGCGTTCATCAGCAAGCGCGTGCGTCTGCTCGAGCAGCAGATGGGCGTGCGCCTGCTGCACCGCACCACCCGGCGCGTGTCGCTGAGCGAAGAGGGTGAGCGGGTGTACCAGTGGGCCCAGCAGATCTTCGACACCGTGCAACGCATGGGCGACGACATCAGCGCCCAGCACCGCGAGCCGGTTGGCCAGCTTCGCGTCGCCAGCAGCCTGGGCCTTGGGCGGCGCTTTGTCGCGCCGGCGTTGTCGGAGCTGGCCGAACGCTACCCGCAGCTGGACATCCGCCTGGACGTGCATGATCGCCTGGTGGACCTGATCGAGGAGGGCGTCGACCTGGACGTGCGCGTGGGCAATGCGATTGCCGCCCACCTGATCGCCAAGCCGTTGGCGCGTAACCGCCGGGTATTGTGCGCGGCGCCCGAGTACCTGCGCCGGCGCGGCACGCCGCGCCAGTTGGCCGAGCTGAGCAGCCACGATTGCCTGGTGATCAAGGAGCGCGACCACCCCTTTGGCGTGTGGCAACTGCAGGGGCCGCAGGGCGAGCAGAGCGTGCGCGTGACCGGGGGGCTTTCGACCAACCACGGCGAGGTCGCGCACCAGTGGTGCCTGGACGGGCGCGGGATCTTGCTGCGCTCTTACTGGGACGTGCACGACAGCCTGGCCGATGGCCGCCTGGTGCAGGTGCTGGAGGACTATCACCAGGCGGCCGATATCTGGGCGGTGTACACCTCACCGCTGGCAAGCTCGGCAAAGGTTCGCGTGGCGGTGGAGTTCCTGCGCCAGTACTTTGCCGAGCGCTACAGTTTGCCGGGTGCGGATTAGGGGTTGGCCGGGACGATTTCCTTGACGGTGCCATTGGTGGTTTCGATCAGCACGTACTTGTCCTGGATCTTGACCCAATGGCTTTCGGCGTCGGGTTGGCTCAGGCCTTTCTCTTGCCAGCCGCGCAGGGCCATTTCTTCACGTTTGTAGATGTCGGGGGCCTTGTCATGAACGTTCAACTCGCGGGTAGGCGACTCGGGGGCGGTGACGCTGGGTTCGGCCGCCTGGGCCGGTAGCTGGGCCAGCGTGACGCTGCCGAGCAGGGTGAGGGCGGTGAGCAGTTTGCGAGCAGTCATGCGGTACTCCTGATGGCTGGGGCTTGCACAATCGGACTGCGCAGGGCGCCAAACATTCAATCGGCTTGATGGCGCCGGCGCGCCCTTCGCGGGCAAGCCAGTTGCCACAGGTTTTTGTGACGTACCCCTCATGCCAGAGCCTTCGCCTGAACTTTTTGCCGCCGCTGGGGTTCGAACGGTCGCATTCGACCCAGAGTGCCTTTCACAGACATGGAGATTGAAAGTGATGTGCAAGCGACTCGGCAACCTGCTGCTCAAGACCTCGGCACTGGCTGTACTGGCCACGCCCCTGAGCGCACTGGCTGCACCTTCCAACGACCCGATCGCGACCTTCGGCGCATTGGGCAGCTACAGCAAGTTCAAGCTCGAAGGCGGCAGTAAGTCGGACACCGACCGCATGGGTGAAGGTGGGCTGTTCTTCGATTTCGGCAACAAGCTCACGGCTGAGTCCGGCCTTATCTACCAGGCCGGCGTGCAGGCCAAGTACGGTGACCACAGTGACACCAAGCTCAAGGAAGGCCAGGTCGACCTGGACCTGGGCTGGCGCGCGGCGCTCGATGCACGCAGCTCGGTAGACCTGATCGTGGGCGGCGGCTACAGCTGGTCGCGCTATGAGCTGGAGTCCAACGGCTACGACATGGAACTGACTGGCAAAACCCCGTTCGCCAAGGCCGCGCTGGGTTACAACCATCAGTTCGATGACATGACCCTGCGCGTCGAAGCCGGTGCGCGCCAGGCCCTCGATGGCAAGGCCAAGCTGCATGTGGATGACGTGGGCAACGATACCGTCGACCTCAAGGACCGCACCAATCCGTACGCCGAAGTCAGCCTGCTGATGAACCAGAAAGGCGCGATGCCGATCCTGGCCGGGCTGTACTACACCCGTACCGAGTACAAGCTGGACGAGGACTCGGACGTGGCCGACAACATCAAGCTCAAGCGTGACGAGTTCGGCGTTAAGGTCGGTATCGCCTTCTAAGGGCTAGCGTCCGCGTTTGCGCGACACGACCGCTTCGATGTTCTTGCGCCCGATCAGTCTAGGCTGTTCGGGTGCTGCGGTTTCCCCCAGCCATTTGTACATCACCAGACAGTCCACCAGCCCCAGCCGTGCATGGCGGTAGGCCTTGGGCAAGCGCCCGACGGTCTCGAACCCCAGCTTCTGCCACAGCGCCACGGCCACTTCGTTGCTCGACACCACCGAATTGAACTGCATGGCCACAAAGCCCTCGTTGCGTGCCACGCGCTGGGAGTGCTCGCACATCATGCGTGCCACGCCGCGCCCGCGTGCGGCTTCGCTGACCATATAGCCGCAATTGCTCACATGGCTGCCGGGGCCGGCAGCATTGGCCTTGAGGTAGTACGAACCGAGCAACTCGCCGGCGTCTTCGACCACCCAGGTGTGCAGCGGCAGTTCCAGCCACAGCTGGCGGGCCTGCGGCAGGCTCAGGGCCGGGTCGTAGGCGTAGGTTTCGCGTGCCGTGATCACGGCCTGGAAGGTGGGCCAGAAGCGGTCGAAATCGGTGGTGGTCATGGGGCGGATCTGCAGCATGGGAATCCTTGGCAACGGAACGGTGCGGGCGTGGGCGCCATTCTAAGGGATTGCACGCCCGGCAATGCAACTGAACGCTGCGCCGCCGCCAGGCTCCAAACACCACGACCGGTTACGGATGTTGCGTCATGTCAAAAATCATTACCCAGGCGTTGCCCGTGCCCGAGGCCGACCAGGACGACGCGTTTCTGTTCGGCTCTCCCAAGGAGCGGCTGGACTTCTATCGGCGCGAGATCCAGTACGAAACCAGCCTGCTGTCCAACCGCACCAACGCCTATCTCACCGCCCAGTCGTTTCTGGTGATTGCCTTTGCCTCGTCGATGGCCAACCTCAACCCGCAGTGGGGCGAGCTGTTCACCCTGGTGGTGCCCTGCCTGATGGCACTGCTCGGCATTGTCAGCTCGCTGAATGCCTGGCCGGGCATTCGCGCGGCCTACGACATCATCGACCACTGGCACTTCAAGCAGAGCCATTTGCTGCACAGCAAGCCGGCCATGGGCATGGCCTACGACGAGTCACCGCTGTTCAACGAAATGGAGTCCAGTCACAAGGGCTTTTGCAAGTCGCTGCTGTTCTCGATGCGCACGCCGTGGCTGTTCATCGGCTTCTGGGTGCTGCTCAGCAGCTTCTGCGTGTATATCCAGTTCACCAATCCGGGTGCTTGAGGCGAGCGTGCGGGGGCGGCTAGAGTGTCGCCTCATGCCAGCACCTTGCAAAGGACACCCATGGCCTTGATCACCTTGCGACCGGCACGTGCCGGCGACGGCGCTGCAGTGTTTGCGCTGACTCACCAGTCGATCACCGAGCTGTCAGGTGGCTGCTACTCGGTCGAGCAATTGCGCGGCTGGATGGGGCAGCGCACGGCGCAGGACTACGAGCGTTCGATCGCCAGAGGGCGCATGGTGGTGGCGTGCTGCGGGGAGACGCTGGTGGGTTTCGTGGACGCCGAGCCGGGTGAGGTGACACGCCTGTTCGTACTGGCCCAGGTTGCCGGGCAGCAACTGGGCAGCCGTCTGCTGCAGGTGGGGATCGAGCACGCGCTGGCCCCCGGTGTGGCGCTACTGAAGGTGGAGTCGACACTGAATGCCGAGGGTTTCTATCGGCGCCACGGTTTCGTCGCCCAGGGGCGCGATTTTTTCTCCCATGGCGTGGGCGGTGAGCCGATCGAGGTGGTGTTGATGCAGCGGCCTGTGCGCTAGCGCAGGCCGCTGCGCAGGGTCACTGCCCGGCCTTGCCCACGGCATCCAGGGCGCGTGCCGAGTACACCAGAGCGGCACCGGCATTCATCGCCACCGCCACGCCGAGGGCTTCGGCGATTTCCTCGCGGCTGGCACCGTGCTTGACCGCCTGCGCCGAATGCACGGCGATGCAGCCGTCACAGCGGGTAGTGACCGCCACGGCCAGCGAGATCAGTTCGCGGGTCTTGGCGTCGAGGTGCTGGGTCTTGGCCCCGGCACCGCTGGCCGTCATGTAGCCGTTGACGGTGTCGGGCGACAGTTGCTTGAGATCGCCGATGCCGGCCATCAGCTGATTGCGGTAGGCATCCCAGTCCATCATGCTCATCGTCTTCACCTTTAATGCGTTGCGCCAAAATGAACAGTGAAGCTAGTTTTTCAGCGGTTGCCTTGCCGTTGGTCGATGGTGGTACAAGGGTGCTCCTTTGGTCGTGCGTCGCCAGTACGGTAAGGGGCGATTGCCGCCAGTCGCACGCGAATCTGATCTATCGTTGGGGTTCACGCCAGACGTAGGGCACACCCCGATGAGCCTTGGCAAGATGCCGCAGATCGACCTGCGCAAACTGATCCTGCTGTTTGCCCTGCTCACCGCACTGGTGACACTGGCCAACAGCTTTTATGCCGCCTACCGGGTGCAGCGCCAGGTGCTGGTCGACAATGCGCTGGAGCATGGCCGCGCCTATTCGGCCAAGGTGGCGTCGAGCATCGATGCCTTTTTGCAGACCGCCCAGCAGCACCTGGCCTACAGCGCCGGGCAGTTGCAGGGCAAGCTCGACGACCCGCAACACCTGGCGGCCGAAGCCAGGCGCTTGCAGCAGCAGGACAGCGGCTTCAACTCCATCGCTATCGTCGATGCGCACGGCCAGGTGCTCAGCACCTTCGCGCAGGCGCTGCTCGGTGATGGCCGCAGCCTGACCTCCAGCGGTGCCGCGCAGGCCTTGCACAGCCGCGAGCCGCTGATCAGCCAGGCCTATACCTCCAGCGCGGGCAACCTGGTGGTGTTCATTTCCTATCCGCTGCTGAGCGCAGCGGGCGATTACCTGGGCTTTGTCGGTGGTTCGATCTACCTGCGCCAAAAAGGCGTGATGCATACCCTGATCAGCAACCACTTCTACCATGACGGGACCTACACCTTCGTGGTCGACCGACATCGCAGGCTGCTCTACCACCCGCAGCCCGCAGCGGCTACGTGAGATACGTGCCTGGTATTTCGAGGCCGAACACATCAAACGTGCGCTGCTGCGCGGTATCGGGCTGATGCAGGACAAGCTCGGGCGCCTCAACCTGCAGGCCCAGACCGATCCCTTGACCGGCCTGCTCAATCGTCGTGCGATGAGCGCGGCGCTGGAGCGCCTGTACCAGGCGCAGCAACCGTTCGCGATCATCGCGCTGGACATCGACCATTTCAAACAGGTCAACGACACCTATGGTCATGCGGCCGGCGACGGGGTGCTGGCCCAGGTCGCGCTGCTGTTGCAGCAATGTTCGCGCGAGGGCGACGTGGCGTGCCGGGTGGGCGGCGAGGAGTTCGTGCTGCTGTTGCCTGGTGCCTCGATTGGCGCGGCGGTGGAGGTGGGCGAGCGTGTTCGGCAGGTGGTCGAGCAGCAGGTGATCGAACCGGTCGGGCAAGTCACCGCATCGCTGGGGGTGGCAGGTTGGCCGCACAGCGCGGCGCTGGTCAGCCAGGCGCTGAAAAAA
>NZ_JAAHBU010000015.1 GCF_010671725.1 Pseudomonas brassicae
CACTGCTGTACCTGTGGGAGCTGGCTTGCCAGCGAAAGGCCTTACCTCATTTCTGGATCAGAGCAAGGTTTCGATCCGCAGCGTATTGGTCGACCCCGGCTTGCCAAAAGGCACACCGGCAGTGATCAGCAGGATGTCGCCACGGCTGGCCATGCCTTGCGCCTGGGCAATTTCCAGCGCGGTGCAGACCACTTCATCCACCTGACGCAGGCGATCGTTGACCACCGAATGCACGCCCCAGGCCACGCTCAGGCGCCGCGCGGTGTTCAGGTTGGGGGTCAGGTTGAGGATCGGCGCACGCGGCCGCTCACGCGCCGCACGCAAGGTCGAATTGCCCGACTCACTGTAGTTGACCAGCACCGCCACCGGCAGGATGCCGCTGATGCGCCGGATCGCGCAGCTGATCGCATCCGACACCGTGGCCTCGGCTTGCGGGCGGCCCACGTCCAACTGCGCCTGGTAATCCGGGCCGGCTTCGACCTGGCGGATGATCTTGCTCATCATCTGCACCGCTTCGAGCGGGTAGTCGCCCGAGGCGGTCTCGGCCGACAGCATCACCGCATCAGCCCCTTCGGCCACCGCATTGGCCACGTCGGTGACCTCGGCGCGGGTCGGCGCAGGGGAGAAGCGCATCGATTCGAGCATCTGCGTGGCCACCACCACCGGACGGCCCAGCTGGCGGCAGGTGGTGATGATGCTTTGCTGGATCTGCGGCACGCTTTCCGCTGGCACTTCCACCCCCAGGTCGCCCCGCGCGACCATGATCGCGTCGCTCAGCTCGGCGATCTCGCGCAGTTGCGTGACCGCCGACGGCTTCTCGATCTTGGCCATCAGGTACGCGCGGTCGCCGATCAGTTGGCGCGCCTCGAGGATGTCTTCAGGGCGCTGCACGAATGACAGCGCCACCCAGTCCACGCCCAGCGCCAGGCCGAAGGTCAGGTCGCGGCGGTCTTTCTCGGTCAGCGGGCTGAGGTCGAGCACCGCCTGCGGCACGTTGACGCCCTTGCGGTCGGACAGCTCGCCACCGTTGAGTACCTCGGTGTCGATGGCATCGGCGTGCTTGGCCGTCACACGCAGGCGCAGCTTGCCGTCATCGAGCAGCAGGTGCATGCCTGGCTCCAGTGCGGCGATGATCTCGGGGTGCGGCAGGTTGACCCGCTGGGTGTCGCCGGGGCTGGCGTCCAGGTCCAGGCGCAGGGCTGCCGCGTTGCAGTTGCACCTTGCCGTCGGCAAAGCGGCCTACGCGCAGCTTGGGCCCCTGCAGGTCCATGAGGATGCCCAGCGGGTAGTTCAGCTGGCGCTCCACTTCGCGGATCCACTCGAAACGCATGGCGTGGTCGGCGTGCTCACCGTGGCTGAAGTTGAGGCGGAAGATGTTCACTCCGCTTTCCACCAGTTGACGAATGTCGTCGATGCCGCGCGTCGCAGGGCCGAGGGTGGCGAGGATTTTGACTTTTTTGTCAGGCGTCATGTTGGGCAGTCTCGAGGATCAGGATGGCGCGAAAATCGTTGACGTTGGTACGCGTCGGTTCAGTGACGATCAGCGCGTCGAGCGCGGCGAAGTAGCCGTAGCCATTGTTGTTGTCCAGCTCGTCGGCGGCCGACAGGCCCAAGGCCTGAGCACGCGCGTAGCTGTCGGGGGTCATGAAGGCGCCGGCGTTGTCTTCCGAGCCGTCGATGCCGTCGGTATCACCGGCCAGCGCATATACACCCGGCAAGCCCTTGAGGCTGTCGGTGAGGCTGAGCAGGAACTCGGCGTTGCGCCCGCCACGGCCGTTGCCACGCACGGTGACGGTGGTTTCACCACCGGACAGGATCACGCAGGGCGCGGCCAGCGGCTGGCCATGCAGCACGATCTGGCGTGCGATACCGGCATGCACCTTGGCCACGTCACGCGACTCGCCCTCCAGGTCGCCCAGGATCAGTGGGCTGAAGCCGGCCTGGCGCGCCTTGACCGCCGCCGCCTCCAGGGATTGCTGGGGCCGTGCGATCAGTTGGAAGTGGCTGCGCGCAAGGGCCGGGTCATCCGCCTTGACGGTTTCCGAGGCTGGGTTGTTGAGCCAGGCGATGACGGCGGCAGGCGCCTCGATGTTGTAGCGCTTGAGAATCGCCAGGGCTTGGGCCGAGGTGCTCGGGTCGCACGGTCGGGCCCGAGGCGATCACCGTGGCGAGGTCGCCGGGTACATCGGAAATCGCATAGGTGTACACCGTGGCCGGCCAGCAAGCCTTGGCCAGACGCCCGCCCTTGATCGCCGAGAGGTGCTTGCGTACGCAGTTCATCTCGCCGATGGTGGCGCCGGACTTGAGCAGGGCCTTGTTGATCTGTTGCTTGTCGGCCAGGCTCAGGCCCTCGGCCGGCAACGCCAGCAATGCCGAGCCGCCGCCGGACAACAGGAAGATCACGCGATCGTCAGCGCTCAGGTTGCTGACCATCGCCAGCACACGCTTGGCCACCGCCAGGCCCGCGGCATCCGGCACCGGGTGGGCGGCTTCGACCACTTCGATCTTCGAGCAACTGGCGCCGTGGCCATAACGGGTCACGACCAGGCCCGAGACCTCGCCCTGCCAGCTGCGCTCGACCACTTCGGCCATGGCGGCAGCGGCCTTGCCGGCACCGATGACGATGACGCGGCCACTGCGATCGCTGGGCAGGTGGGCTTCAAGTACCTGGTGTGGGTGCGCGGCATCGATGGCCGTGGCGAACAGCTCGCGCAGAAAGTGTTGCGGATCGACCGACATGGCAGGCTCCAATCTTATTGTTCTTCAGAATCAAGAACGCCCCTGGGCCTGCCTCCGTGCAGACGGACCCAAGGGCGTGTGTTGCTCGGGTCTTACTGGGCGTCGCGGATCGAGAAGTTGGCCATGTGCTCAAGGCCTTTGATCAGCGCCGAGTGGTCCCAGTTGGCGCCACCGATGGCCGCGCAGGTGCTGAACACTTGCTGGGCATTGGCGGTGTTGGGCAGGTTGATGTTGAGTTCCTTGGCACCTTGCAGGGCCAGGTTCAGGTCCTTCTGGTGCAGGCTGATGCGAAAACCCGGGTCGAAAGTGCCCTTGATCATGCGCTCGCCGTGCACTTCGAGGATCTTCGAGGAGGCGAAGCCGCCCATCAGCGCTTCGCGTACCTTGGCCGGGTCTGCGCCGTTCTTGGCGGCGAACAGCAGGGCTTCGGCGACGGCCTGAATGTTCAGGGCGACGATGATCTGGTTGGCGACCTTGGCGGTCTGGCCGTCACCACTGCCGCCGACGCGGGTGATGTTCTTGCCCATGGCCTGGAACAGCGGCAGGGCGCGTTCAAAGGCATTCGGGCAGCCACCGACCATGATGCTCAGGGTCGCGGCCTTGGCGCCGACTTCACCGCCGGACACCGGGGCGTCGAGGTAGGTGGCGCCGGTTTCCTTGATTTTGGCGGCGAAGGCCTTGGTGGCGGTTGGCGAGATCGAACTCATGTCGATCACTACCTTGTTCGGACCGACGCCGTAGGCCACACCGTTTTCACCGAACAGCACGGCGTCGACCTGCGGGGTGTCGGGCACCATCACGATGATGAACTCGGCTTCCTGGGCCACTTCCTTCGGGTTGGCCAGGGCCACGCCGCCGGCGGCGATCAGGTCGGCCGGGGGGGGCATCGTGGTGGGAGGAGAGGAACAGGCTGTGACCTGCCTTTTGCAGGTTCTGAGCCATTGGGTGGCCCATGATGCCGGTGCCGATGAATCCGATTTTAGCCATGAGAGTTGCCTCTATCTTGTAATTGTCGATTCTCATATGGCTGGCGCCGCCCCCTGTGGGAGCTGGCTTGCCAGCGAATGGAGCGATGCGGTGTGGCTGGGTGGGCCCCTTCGCTGGCAAGCCAGCTCCCACAGGAGACGAGGAGGCCGCAGGTACGTCAGATCACGTTGTGGGTCTTGAGCCAGCCAAGGCCCGCTTCGGTGGTGGTCAGCGGCTTGTACTCACAGCCCACCCAGCCCTGGTAACCGATACGGTCCAGGTGTGCGAACAGGAAGCGGTAGTTGATCTCGCCGGTGCCCGGCTCGTTGCGGCCCGGGTTGTCGGCCAGCTGGATGTGGTTGATCTTGGCCAGGTTGCTTTCGACCGTGCGCGCCAGGTCACCTTCCATGATCTGCATGTGGTAGATGTCGTACTGCAGGAACAGGTTGGCGCTGCCCACCTCGGCCTGGATGTCCAGGGCCTGCTGCGTGGTGTTCAGGTAGAAGCCGGGGATGTCGCGGGTGTTGATCATCTCCATCACCAGCTTGATGCCCGCTGCCTGCAACTTGTCGGCGGCGAACTTCAGGTTGTCGATGAAGGTCTTGCGCACGCTGGCGCAATCCGGCCCCTGCGGGCGGATGCCGGCCAGGCAGTTGACCTGGGTGTTGCCCAGCACCTGGGCGTAGGCGATGGCCAGGTCGACGCCGGCGCGGAATTCCTCGACCCGCGACGGGTCGCAGGCGATACCGCGATCACCCTTGGCCCAGTCACCGGCCGGCAGGTTGAACAGCACCTGGGTCAGGCCATGGGTGTCGAGTTGCTGCTTGATTTCAGCCGAGCTGAAATCGTACGGGAAGAGGTACTCGACCCCACTGAAGCCGGCATCGGCAGCAGCCTTGAAACGGGCGAGAAAGTCCTGCTCGGTGAACAGCATGGACAGGTTGGCGGCGAAACGTGGCATGGTTGTCTCCTTGCAAAAGTGGGCCCTGTGCACGGGGCAGCAGGGCCGCTTACAGCAGTCAGTCGAGCAGCGAGATCGCGGTTGGCGCGTCGTTGCCGACCAGCGCCAGGTCTTCGAATTCGTTGACCGCGTTGATTTCGGTACCCATCGAAATGTTGGTCACGCGCTCGAGGATCACCTCGACCACGACCGGCACCTTGAACTCTTCGGCCATTTGCTGGGCCTTGCGCAGGGCCGGCTGGATCTCGGCCGGGTCGAACACGCGCAGTGCCTTGCAACCCAGACCCTCGACGACCGCGACGTGGTCCACGCCATAGCCGTTGAGTTCCGGAGCGTTGAGGTTCTCGAACGCCAGTTGCACACAGTAATCCATCTCGAAGCCGCGTTGGGCCTGGCGGATCAGCCCCAGGTAGGAGTTGTTCACCACCACGTGGATGTACGGCAGCTTGAACTGCGCACCCACCGCCAGTTCTTCGATCATGAACTGGAAGTCATAGTCGCCCGACAGTGCCACGACCTTGCGCGACGGGTCGGCCTTGACCACGCCCAGTGCGGCCGGGATGGTCCAGCCCAGCGGGCCGGCCTGGCCGCAGTTGATCCAGTGACGCGGCTTGTACACGTGCAGGAACTGCGCACCGGCGATCTGCGACAGGCCGATGGTGCTGACGTAGCAGGTGTCCTTGCCGAACACCTGGTTCATCTCCTGGTACACGCGCTGCGGCTTGACCGGGATGTTGTCGAAGTGGGTCTTGCGGTGAAGGCTGGCCTTGCGCTGCTGGCAGTCCTTGAGCCACTCGCCGCGGTCTTTGAGCTTGCCGGCAGCTTTCCATTCGCGGGCCACTTCGAGGAACACGTCCAGGGCCGCGCCGGCGTCGGACACGATGCCCAGGTCCGGGGTGAACACGCGGCCGATCTGGGTCGGTTCGATGTCGACGTGGATGAAGCGACGGCCTTCGGTGTAGACGTCAACCGAGCCGGTATGGCGGTTGGCCCAGCGGTTGCCGATACCCAGCACCACATCGGACTTGAGCATCGTCGCGTTGCCGTAGCGGTGCGAGGTCTGCAGCCCGACCATGCCCACCATCAGCGGGTGATCGTCAGGGATGGTGCCCCAGCCCATCAGGGTCGGGATGACCGGGATGCCGGTCAGTTCGGCGAATTCGACCAGCTTGTCGCTGGCATCGGCATTGATGATGCCACCACCGGCCACCAGCAGCGGGCGCTCGGCGCTGTCGAGCATGGTCAGGGCTTTTTCGACCTGGACACGGTTGGCCGACGGCTTGTTCACCGGCAGCGGCTGGTAGGCGTCGATGTCGAATTCGATCTCGGCCATCTGCACGTCGAACGGCAGGTCGATCAGCACCGGGCCCGGGCGACCGGAGCGCATTTCATAGAAGGCTTTCTGGAACGCATACGGCACCTGGCCGGGCTCCAGTACGGTGGTCGCCCACTTGGTCACCGGCTTGACGATGCTGGTGATGTCGACGGCCTGGAAGTCTTCCTTGTGCAGACGCGAACGGGGCGCCTGGCCGGTGATGCACAGAATCGGGATGGAGTCGGCCGAGGCACTGTACAGGCCGGTGACCATGTCGGTGCCGGCAGGGCCGGAAGTACCGATGCACACACCGATATTGCCGGCCTTGGTGCGGGTGTAGCCCTCGGCCATGTGCGAGGCACCTTCCACGTGACGAGCAAGGACGTGATCGATGCCGCCGACTTTCTTCAGGGCCGAATACAGCGGGTTGATCGCGGCGCCCGGGATGCCGAATGCAGTGTCTACGCCTTCGCGGCGCATCACCAGAACGGCTGCATCGATTGCTCTCATTTTGCTCATGGTTTTGTGCCTCTTTGATTTTGTAATTGTATACAAATTGCTTCTCGCCAGAGTGTATTCACGGCAGGCAGCTCTGGTCAATCCATTTTCATCGGCGGCTTGTGCTTTCGTCGTGATCCCGTAAAAACGGCATTCGATCAGATTTAGGTCAGGACGCTCGAATTATTGTATACAAAAATATTCTTCATTGTGTTCTATTTGTGCTGATCGTTTTTCACCTGCCCGTGTGGGCTTCTAATAACAAGAGGACCTTTGGATGAACGCTTTGAGCTTGAAAGTTGCCGTGAGCCTGGTGAGTGGCGCGCTGGCCGCCGGGCGCAAGATCTCGGCCGCGCCGTTGACGGTGGTGGTGCTCGATGCCGGTGGGCACCTGCTGACCTTGCAGCGTGAGGACGGCGCCAGCCTGCTGCGCCCGCAGGTGGCGATGGGCAAGGCATGGGGTGCTATTGCGCTGGGCAAAGGCTCGCGCCTGCTGGCGCTGGACGCGCAGCAGCGGCCGGCGTTTTTCGCCGCGCTCAATGGGTTGGGGCAGAGCCCGGTGGTACCGGCGCCGGGTGGGGTGCTGATTCGCGATCAGAAGGGGGTGGTGCTGGGGGCGATCGGGATCAGCGGTGACACGTCGGATATCGACGAGCAGTGCGCGATCAGTGCGATCGAGGCGGCGGGGCTGACGGCGGATGCCGGCGTAGCGGCGTAGGCCGCTTTCGCTGGCAAGC
>NZ_JAAHBU010000150.1 GCF_010671725.1 Pseudomonas brassicae
CCGCCACAACCTGCCGCACTGCCTGCGCCGCCGGCACCGCCCGCGCCGCACCGGTGACCCCGGCCTCGGCCAACGCGGCGTACCTGAAAAACCCGGCGCCGGAATACCCGTCGCTGGCCCAGCGCCGCGGTTGGGAAGGCACGGTGCTGCTGCGGGTGCATGTACTGCCCAGCGGCAAGCCTGGCGAGATCCAGTTGCAGCAAAGCAGTGGTCGCCAACAGCTCGACGACGCGGCCCTGGCCGCGGTGAAACGCTGGAGCTTCGTGCCGGCCAAGCAGGGCGACGTGGCCCAGGCGGGCTGGGTCAGCGTACCGATCGACTTCAAGATTCGTTAAAACTTTCGCGCTAACAGAGAGAAACCATCATGAGTGTATTGGCATCCCCCCTTGAATCCATCGAAAGCGCGGTGATCTGGCTGCTGGTGGTGTTTTCCGTCGCAACCTGGGGCCTGGCCCTGGTCAAAGGGTTGCAGTTCGCCCGTTTGAAGAATCAGGACAAGCGTTTCCACAAGCAGTTCTGGGCGGCGTCCAGCCTGGACTCGGCCGCTGAGCTGGCCCAGACCCAACCGGGCGCTGCTGCGCGTGTGGCCCAGTCGGGCTACGCCGCCATCGCGGTGGGTGAGCCGGGGCAGGCCAGCGACCTGAGCCAGGCGATCAACCATCAGGACCGCCTCGAGCGTGCCTTGCGCCAGCAGATCGTGCGTGAACGGCGCTCGCTGGAAACCGGCCTGGCGGTGGTTGCCAGTATTGGTAGCACCTCGCCGTTCATCGGCCTGTTCGGCACCGTGTGGGGCATCATGGAGGCGCTCAAGGGCATCAGCGCGGCGGGCTCGGCGAGCCTGGAAACCGTGGCTGGGCCGATTGGTGCGGCGCTGGTGGCCACGGGCGTGGGTATCGCGGTCGCGGTGCCGGCGGTGCTGGTTTACAACTACTTCCTGCGTCGCCTGAAGCTGACGGCTGCGACCTGGATGACTTTGCGCATGACTTCTACAGCCTGGCGCAGAAGAGTGCCTTCCGCGTGCTGGTGCACCCTGCGCTTCACAAAGCTGCGACGGTGAGTGGTCAACCTGTGAAAGAGGCGTCCTGACATGGCTTTTTCTACCCAGGACAGTGACGAGGTACTCAGCGAGATCAACGTGACGCCGCTGGTGGACGTGATGCTGGTGTTGTTGGTGGTGTTCATCGTGACCGCACCGCTGCTGACCAACGCCATCCCGATCAACCTGCCCAAGACCGAGGCCGTGGCCCCGGTGGAGCAGAAGGACCCGCTGGTGGTGAGCATCGATGGTGGCGGCAAGTTGTTCATCAACAAGGACGAGATCCAGCCCGACTTGCTGGAAACCAGCTTGCAGGCGGCCAAGGCCAAGGACCCTGAGGTGCGTGTGCAGTTGCAGGCGGATGACGGGGTGAATTATGGGGAAGTGGCGCGTGCCATGGCCTCGATCGAGCGGGCGGGTATTACCAAGTTGTCGGTGATTACTGCGCGTTAGCGTCAAGACATATGGGCAAAGCAGCATTCGGGGGCCGTATCCTGGCAGGGGACGGCTCCTTTTTTGTTTGTGCGCCAGCATTGACTGGCACTTGTTGGCGCCACTGCGGCTTGCTGTCGAGCCAACAAGGCTGACCACGCCGATCTAACAGGCCATGGTGCGTTGCAACAAATGTGGGA
>NZ_JAAHBU010000151.1 GCF_010671725.1 Pseudomonas brassicae
CTTCCTTGATCTCTTCACGGGTCACACCGTTGTTCGCCGCCGCACGCAAATGCAGCTTCAATTCGTCGTTGCGGTTCATGCCGATCAGCATCGCGATGGTGATCAGGCTGCGGGTATGGCGCGGCAAGCCCGGACGCGTCCAGATATCACCCCAGGCGTGCCGGGTGATCATTTCCTGGAACTCGCCGTTGAACTCGGTGAGGTTGGTCAGGCTGCGGTCCACATGGGCATCGCCCAGCACCGCGCGACGCACCTGCATGCCGGCCTCGTAACGTTCTTTCTCGTCCACAACCTACTCCTCAACGGGCCAGCAGAAAATCGAGCACACGGCGGCTGAACGGCTCGCCGACTTCAACGTTGGACAGGTGCGCCGCGTGGAACTCGGCATACTCCGCGCCCTGCACATGCTCCTGAATGAACAACCCACCCGACGGCGGCGTGACCGCATCGGCGCTGCCGGAAATCACCAGCAACGGCACCTTGATCTCGCCCAGCCGGTCACGCAAATCGGCATCACGCACCGCCCCGCAGTTGGCGGCGTAGCCTTCGGGCGAGGTCGCCGCCAGCATGTCGGTAATACGCTTGGCCTGCTCCGGGTGGGCCGCCGCGTAAGCCGGGGTGAACCAGCGCTCGATGGACGCATCGCGCAAGCCGACCATCGCGGCCTGGCCGTCACGCAACACCATTTCGATCCGTGGATTCCAGCCCTCGTGGGTGCCGATCTTCGCCGCTGTGTTGCATACGATCAGGCGGTTAAGGCGTTCGCCGGCATTGATACCCAGCCACTGACCGATCAGGCCGCCCATGGACAGGCCACAGAAATGTGCACGTTCGATCTTCAGCGCATCCAGCAAGGACAATACGTCACGCCCCAGTTGCTCGATGCTGTACGGCCCTTCGGTCACCAGCGAGTCACCATGCCCGCGTGTGTCGTAACGCAGCACGCGAAAATGCGCGGCGAATGCCGGCAACTGGGTGTCCCACATTCTGTGGTCGGTGCCCAGCGAGTTGGACAGCACCAGTACCGGCGCGCCCTCGGGCCCGTCGAGCTGGTAGTTCAGTACGCCATCAGCGAGTTGTACGCTAGCCACAACAGCCTCCTTCAACGCTTGAATTGTTGGTGTTCAGCCACCGCCCGCGCTACCCACACGCGGGCCTGGCCGAGGTAATGAGCCGGGTCGAGCAAACGGTCGAGTTCATCCGCCGACAGCTCGGCCGTCACCTGCGGGTCGTCGCCCAGCACGTCGCGCAACTGGCGCTGCTCGGCCACCGCACGCTTGCAGCAGGTTTCCAGCAGATGATGCGCAGTATCCCGGCCCAGACGCTGGGCCAGCACGATGCTGACCGCCTCGGCCAGCACCAGGCCCTGGGTCAGGTCGAGGTTGCGGCGCATGCGCGCTGCGTCCACTTCCAGGCCCTCGGCAATGACCTGTGCCTGGCGCAACGCGCCCGACACCAGGCAGCAGATCTCCGGCAAGGTCTCCCATTCGGCATGCCACAGGCCCAGGCTGCGCTCGTGCTCCTGCGGCATGGCCGCAAACAGCGTCGAGACCAGCCCCGGCACGCGCGTGGCGGCACCGATCAGCACCGCGGCGCCCACCGGGTTGCGCTTGTGCGGCATGGTCGAGGAGCCGCCCTTGCCCGGCGCCGAAGGCTCGAATACCTCCGCCGCTTCGGTCTGCATCAGCAAGCTCACGTCTCGCCCCAGCTTGCCCAGGCTGCCGGCAAGCATGCCCAGCACCGAGGCGAACTCCACCAGGCGGTCGCGCTGGGTATGCCAGGGCTGTTCGGGCAGGCTCAAGCCGAGCTGCTCGGCCAGCGCCTCGGCCACCGGCAGTGCCTTGTTGCCCAGCGCCGCCAGGGTGCCCGAGGCACCGCCGAACTGCAGGCACAGCAAGCGCGGCTTGAGCGCCTGCAGGCGCTGGCGATGGCGGGTCAAGGCGCCGA
Source organism: Pseudomonas brassicae (assembly GCF_010671725.1). Taxonomy (GTDB): domain Bacteria; phylum Pseudomonadota; class Gammaproteobacteria; order Pseudomonadales; family Pseudomonadaceae; genus Aquipseudomonas; species Aquipseudomonas brassicae. The sequence continues at coordinate 1,948 of NZ_JAAHBU010000151.1, forward strand.
GCCAGCCGGCGATCTTCATGCCCAGGGTCACCGGCGTGGCATGTTGCAGCCAGGTGCGCCCGGCCAGTGGTGTATCGGCATACCGCAAGGCCTGGTGCGCCAGGCTGTCGGCCAGGCGCGCCAGGTCGGCCTCGATCAGGCCCAGGGCATCGCGCAGCTGCAGCACCAAGCCGGTGTCCATGGCGTCCTGGCTGGTGGCGCCCAGGTGCACGAAGCGTTCGGCCTCGGGCACGCCGCTGGCAATCACCTTGCCCAGCGCCTTGACCAGCGGGATCGCCGAGTTGCCGGCCACCGCGATGGCGTCGGCCAGCGCCGCGAAATCGTAGCGCTCGGCCTGGCAGGCGGCCTCTATCGGCGCCACCGCTACCTGCGGGATAAGCCCCACGGCAGCTTCGGCGCGCGCCAGTGCCGCTTCGAAATCGAGCATGCCCTGCACCCGGCCACGGTCACAGAAGACCTCGCGCATGGCCGGTGCAGTGAAGTAGGCATCGAACAGCTGATTGCCCGGACGCGGGTTCATCGCAGCTCCTTGTCAATGATCATCGTGCAGGTACGCCGCCTGTCTGGGCAGGCGCAGGCTGAACAGGAAGGCGATTGCCATCATCGCGGTAACGTACCAGTAAAAGGTATTTTCCAGGTTGATCGACTTGAGCCCCAGCGCCACGTACTCGGCCGAACCGCCGAACAGCGCGTTGGCCACCGCATAGGCCAGGCCCACACCCAGCGCCCGCACCTGCGGCGGGAACATCTCGGCTTTGACCAGCCCGCTGATCGAGGTGTAGAAGCTCACGATGGCCAGTGCCAGGGTGATCAGCACGAAGGCCAGGAACGGGCTGGTGACGGTCTTGAGCGTGAGCAGGATCGGCACCGTGCACAGCGTGCCCAGCGCGCCGAACCAGAGCATCGAGTTGCGCCGGCCGATACGGTCCGAGAGCATGCCGAACAGCGGCTGCATGCACATGTACAGGAACAGCGCCCCGGTCATGATGAAGCTGGCCGTCTTGGCGCTCATGCCGGCGGTGTTCACCAGGTACTTCTGCATGTAGGTGGTGAAGGTGTAGAAGATCAGCGAGCCACCTGCGGTGTAGCCGAGCACGGTGATGAACGCTGCCTTGTGGTGGCGAAACAGCCCGCCGAGGCTGCCGGCGTCCTTGTCGTTGCGGGTTTCGGCGCTGCTGGTCTCTTCCAGCGAGCGGCGCAGGAACAGCGAGATCACCGCTGCCACCGCCCCCACCACGAACGGAATGCGCCAGCCCCAGGCGCGCAGCTCATCTTCGCTGAGCACCTGCTGCAGGATCACCACCACCAGCACCGCAAGCAGTTGCCCGCCGATCAGGGTCACGTACTGGAACGAGGCGAAGAAGCCGCGCTGACCGCGCAGCGCCACTTCACTCATGTAGGTGGCGGTGGTGCCATATTCACCCCCCACCGACAGCCCCTGGAACAGGCGTGCCGCCAGCAGCAAGGCCGGCGCCCAGGCACCGATGCTGGCGTAGGTCGGCAGGCAGGCGATCACCAGCGAGCCGGCGCACATCATCAGTACCGAGATCATCATCGAGTTCTTGCGCCCGTGGCGGTCAGCCACACGCCCGAACAGCCAACCGCCGATCGGCCGCATCAGGAACCCGGCAGCAAATACGCCGGCCGTATTGAGCAACTGTACGGTGGGGTCGTCGGAGGGGAAGAACGCCGGGGCGAAATAGATGGCACAGAAGGCATAGACGTAAAAGTCGAACCATTCCACCAGGTTGCCCGACGAGGCACCGACGATGGCGAAGATGCGTTTGCTGCGTTCTTCACCGGTGTAATAGGTTGAGGTCATGGCAATTCACTCTGAGAGGGTGTCTGAAGTCTAGACACACTCGGTAACACTCACGTTCCACAGACAATCACCCCGCTGCCCCGACCTTGCGTGGAGGCCGTGGCAACAGGGTCATTGAATTACACGCGCTCGATGGCCAGGGCCAGGCCTTGGCCGACCCCCACACACATGGTCGCAAGACCTTTGCGCCCGCCGGATTTCTCCAACTGGTGCAGCGCGGTGAGCACCAGACGTGCACCGCTCATGCCCAATGGGTGACCCAGGGCAATGGCGCCGCCGTTGGGGTTGACCTGCGGCGCATCGTCGGCAAGGCCGAGTTCACGCAGCACGGCCAGGCCCTGGCTGGCAAAGGCTTCATTGAGTTCGATCACATCGAAATCGATGACCGCCAGGCCCAGGCGCTCGACCAGCTTGCGTACCGCCGGCACCGGGCCGATGCCCATCACCCGCGGCGCCACACCGGCGCTGGCCATGCCGAGCACGCGGGCGCGCGGGGTCAGGCCGTGTTTTTTCACCGCCTCGGCCGAGGCCAGAATCAGCGCTGCGGCACCGTCGTTGACGCCCGAGGCGTTGCCGGCGGTGACGGTCTTGTCCGGGCCGTTGACCGGCTTCAGGCGGGTCAGGGCTTCAAGGGTGGTGTCGGCACGCGGGTGCTCGTCCTGCTCGACCACGGTCTCGCCCTTCTTGTGGGCGATGCGTACCGGCACGATCTCTTCGGCGAAGTAGCCAGCGGCCTGGGCCTTGGCGGTACGCTGCTGGCTGCGCAGGGCAAAGGCGTCCTGATCGGCGCGTGACACCTGGTAATCATCGGCCACGTTGTCGGCGGTCTGCGGCATCGCATCCACGCCGTACTGGGCTTTCATCAAGGGGTTGATGAAGCGCCAGCCGATGGTGGTGTCTTCCAGCTTCATGTTGCGCGAATAGGCGTTGTCGGCCTTGCCCATCACAACGGTGCACGCGACATCGACTCGACGCCGCCGGCGATCGCCAGCTCCATCTCGCCGCTGGCGATGGCGCGAAACGCCGTGCCGATCGCGTCCATGCCCGAGCGCACAGGCGGTTGAGGGTCACGCCCGGCACGCTGTCGGGCAGGCCGGCCAGCAACAGCGCCATGCGCGCGACGTTGCGGTTGTCTTCGCCGGCCTGGTTGGCACAGCCGAAGAACACTTCGTCGAGCTGGTCCCATTGCACGTTCGGGTTGCGCTCGATCAGGGCCTTGAGCGGCACCGCCGCCAGGTCGTCGGCACGCACGCCGGCCAGGGCACCGCCGAAGCGGCCGATGGGGGTACGAATCGCGTCGCAGATAAATACGTCACGCATCAGGCTTCTCCCGGCGCCTGGCCGTGGGCGGCCGCGGTGCGCGCTTCAAGGTCGCGCAGGGCAGTCAGTTCGACCTCGCTCGGCGCCACGGTGGTTTCGACGCTGTCGGCAAAGCGGATCGCCCAGCCAGTGGCGGCGACAATCTGCTCGCGGGTCACGCCCGGGTGGATCGAGGTGACCACGAACTCATTGGTGTCTGCTTCCGGCTCCATGATGCACAGGTCGGTGATGATGCCCACCGGGCCAGCGCCTGGCAGGCCCAGGCGTTTGCGCGAATCACCGCCTTCGCCGTGGCCGACCGAGGTGATGAAGTCGAGCTTGTCGACGAACGCCCGCGACGACTGCTTGAGGATGATCAGCACGGTCTTGGCCGAACCGGCGATCTCCGGCGCACCGCCGGCACCCGGCAGGCGCACCTTGGGCTGATGATAGTCACCGACCACGGTGGTGTTGATGTTGCCGAAGCGGTCGACCTGCGCGGCGCCGAGGAAGCCCACGTCGATGCGACCGCCCTGCAGCCAGTAGCGGAAGATCTCGCCGGTCGGCACCACGGTGTCGGCGGTCTCGGCCAGTTCGCCGTCACCGATGGACAGCGGCAGCACGCTCGGCTTGGCACCGATCGGGCCCGACTCGTAGATCAGCACCACGTCCGGCGACGAGGTCAGGCGCGCCAGGTTGGCCGCCTTGGACGGCAGGCCGATGCCGACGAAGCACACGGCGCCATTGCGCAGGCGGCGTGCGGCGGCAACGGTCATCATTTCATTGGTGGAGTAGCTCATTGTGCAGCCTCCGAAGCGCTGGCCAGTTTTGCCTTGAAGGCAGGGAAGTCGGCGGTGCCGCGAATGTATTCGTCGATCCAGGCGGTGAAGGTTTCGCGGCTGCGGGCAATCGGGTCCAGGCCTGGTAGAAGCGGTTGTCACGCTCGGAGTAGCCATGTGCATACGACGGGTGTGCGCCGCCCGGCACCAGGCACACGGCCGACAGGGCCCAGGTGGGCAGCACGCAGGCGTTCATCGGCGCGTTGAGGTCATCGACGATCTCTTCGACGGTGACGATGCAGCGCTTGGCGGCCAGGGCGGCCTCCTTCTGCACGCCGAGGATGCCCCACAGCAGCACGTTGCCCTTGCGGTCGGCTTTTTGCGCGTGGATCACCGTGACGTCCGGGCGCACCGAGGGCACAGCGGCCAGCACTTCGCCGGTGAACGGGCAGGTCACGCTCTTGATCAGCGGGTTGACCTTGGGCAAATCCGAGCCGGCGTAGGCGCGCAGCACCGCGAACGGCAGGCCCGAGGCGCCGGCAACGTAGGCATTGGCCAGGTCGGCGTGGCTGTGCTCTTCGATTTCCATCGCATGCGGCCACTGCTTCTCGACCGCGTCACGCAGGCGGTGCAACGAGCCGACACCCGGGTTGCCGCCCCACGAGAAGATCAGCTTGCGCGCGCAACCAGCGCCGATCAGTTGGTCGTAGATCAGGTCGGGGGTCATGCGCACCAGGGTCAGGTCCTTTTTGCCCTGACGAATGATTTCGTGCCCTGCAGCCGTCGGGATCAGGTGCGTGAAGCCTTCGAGGGCGACACTGTCGCCGTCGTTGACGAACTGCTTCACGGCATCGTGGAGCGAGAGGATTTCAGCCATTGCGGACTCCTGGTGAGCGATTGCAGGGGCGCCTTTTGGCGGCACCGGTATGAACTCAGATTAAGACGGCGCCATGGGCCGTACAATCCGATAATCGCCATAGCGTTCGATTATCGAACGTATTGTTGTTGTGCTAAGGATATAGACCGTGGTGGCCCATTCGCTGGCAAGC
>NZ_JAAHBU010000152.1 GCF_010671725.1 Pseudomonas brassicae
CCAGGCATAAAAAAACCCGGCACAAGGCCGGGTTGATTGAATACGGGGCTCAGTCTTTCTTGGCGAGCTCGACCCGGCTTTTTTCCAGGTCCTCGCAGGCTTTCTTGATCATGTCTTCAGTGATCTCGATTTCCCTGCCCTGGGCATCGATGATCGACCCGCACGCCGGGTTCGGGTGGCCGGGTTGCTTCGCTTCGTTCGTGCTGTTGTGCAAGGTCATTGCCTGTCTCCTCATCAGGTTTCGCGCTCAGACTAGATCTGCGACATGACCGCTCAGTGACAGTTCCATCGACGATCCGTGACGGTTCCCACTCCACCAGAAAGCAGGACAATTCGCAGCGCCACTTTAGAACTAAACGCTCTAGCGACTGCTGCGCATGCTCTGCGCCGGGCTGGTGTAGGCTGTAGCCATCTGTGAATCAACGAAAGCGCCCTATGCCCAGCCTCCTGTCCTCCCGCCAACGCAGGCCCTGCAACTGGCCTGGCGTTTCATTCGACCCTACCGCAGGCAGGCCCTGGCCGCGCTGCTGGCGCTGGTGGTCACCGCCGGCATCACGCTGTCGATGGGGCAGGGCATTCGCCTGCTGGTCGACCAGGGTTTCATGACCCAGTCACCGCACCTGCTCAACCAGTCCATCGGCCTGTTCATGCTGCTGGTGGTGGCGCTGGCGATAGGTACCTTCAGCCGCTTCTACCTGGTGTCCTGGATTGGCGAGCGCTGCGTGGCGGATATTCGCCAGCAGGTATTCGATCACCTGGTGTACCTGCACCCAGGCTTTTTCGAGCGCAACCGCAGCTCGGAAATCCAGTCGCGCCTGACCGCCGATACCACCTTGCTGCAATCGGTGATCGGTTCGTCGCTGTCGTTGTTCCTGCGCAATGCGCTGATGGTGCTGGGCGGCATCGTGCTGTTGTTCGTCACCAACCCCAAGCTCACCAGCATCGTGGTGCTGGCCTTGCCACTGGTGCTGGCGCCGATCCTGATCTTTGGCCGGCGCGTGCGCAGCCTGTCACGCCAGAGCCAGGACCGTATCGCTGACGTCGGCAGCTATGTGGCCGAGACCCTCAGCCAGATCAAGACGGTACAGGCCTACAACCACCAGGCCCGTGACCAGCAGCGCTTCGGCCTGACGGTGGAGGCGGCCTTCACCACGGCCCGCCAGCGCATCGTGCAGCGCGCCTGGCTGATCACCCTGGTGATCGTGCTGGTGCTGGGTGCGGTGGGGGTGATGTTGTGGGTAGGCGGGATGGATGTGATCGCCGGGCGCATTTCCGGTGGCGAGCTGGCGGCGTTTGTCTTCTACAGCCTGATCGTCGGCAGCGCCTTCGGCACCTTGAGCGAGGTGATCGGCGAATTGCAGCGCGCGGCCGGGGCGGCCGAGCGGATTGCCGAACTGCTGGCGGCGCGCAGCGAGATCCATGCGCCCGTGACGGAGCTGGAGCGCCTGCCGGCGCGGGTCAGCGGTCGCCTGGAGCTGCAGGATGTGCATTTCGCCTACCCGTCGCGGCCTACGCCGGCCGCCATCGACGGCTTGAGCCTGAGTGTGATGCCGGGCGAAACGCTGGCGCTGGTCGGGCCTTCCGGCGCGGGCAAGTCGACCTTGTTCGACCTGCTGCTGCGCTTCTACGACCCGCAGCAGGGGCAGATCCTGCTGGACGGCCAGGCGCTGACCCGGCTCGACCCGCAGGACCTGCGTCGCCACTTCGCGCTGGTGGCGCAGAGCCCGGCGCTGTTCTACGGCAGCGTCGAAGACAACATTCGCTACGGCCGTGCCGAGGCCAGCAGCGCCGAGGTGGAGGCCGCTGCGCGCAGTGCGCACGCGCATGAATTCATCCTGCAACTGCCGCAGGGTTACCAGACCCACCTGGGCGATGCCGGGCTGGGCTTGTCCGGTGGGCAGCGCCAGCGCCTGGCGATTGCCCGGGCGCTGCTGGTGGATGCACCAATCCTGTTGCTGGACGAAGCCACCAGTGCCCTCGATGCGCAGAGCGAGCACCTCATTCAACAGGCTTTGCCTGCCCTGATGGCCGGGCGTACCACGCTGGTCATCGCGCATCGGCTGGCCACCGTGCAGCATGCCGACCGGATCGCGGTGATCGACCAGGGGCGCGTGGTGGCGGTCGGTACTCACCGCCAGCTGATTGCCGAAAACCCGTTGTACGCGCGCCTGGCGGCCCTGCAGTTCACGGCGGCATGAAGGAAATGTGACAGGATTTGTGCGGCTGTCACATTTCTGTAGCAATGCCCTGAGACTATCGGATCAGCTGTTGCGTAATGCTCAATGCAGGTTGGCTGCCATCGCTCGATGGCAGCTTTTTTTTGCCCGGTGAACGAGGACAAGGACGTCTTTGACTGGTGACACCTGGCGGTCGCCAGTTCCCCTATCCCTTGTTCCGAGATCCTTTCTGATGTCTCTGCGTAAATCCTTGCGACTGCAAATTCTTGCCCTGCTGGGCGGCAGCCTGTTGGCGATGCTGCTGATTGCCCTGGTGTGCTTCCAGTTCCTCTCGGCCAGTGTGCGCGGCTACGGCCAACTGGTCGAAGGGCCGCTGCAGGCTTCGCAACTGATCGACGAGGCCAACCTGCAATTCAAGGTACAGGTACAGGAATGGAAGAACGTGCTGCTGCGCGGCAAGCAGCCCGCCGAGATGGACAAGTACTGGCAGCAGTTCAGCGCCCGCGAGCAGCAGGTACAGGCGCTGTTGGCGCAACTGGTGCGTGACAACGGCGCGGATGCTGCGCTGCAGGCGCGACTGCAGACCCTCAAGGACAGCCATGCACAACTGGGCAGCGCCTATGCCCGCGGGCGCGATGCGTTCGTGGCCGCCGGGGCCGACCCGGCGGTGGGGGATCAGGCGGTCAAAGGCGTGGACCGTGCCACCAGCGAGCAAATGAGCGAGCTGGTCAGCCAGTTGCGCGCCGATGCCCAGGTCCAGGCTGCCGCCATCAGCGACAGTGCCCAGCGTACGGTATGGCTGGGCTTGCTGGTGATGCTCGGCTCGGCGCTGGGCATTGCGCTGTTCAGCCTGTGGCTGGTCAACCGCAGCCTGATCGAGCCGATCCGCGGCCTGATCGAGTATGTCGCGCACCTCAGCCAGGGCCGCTTCGATGCCCGTGTGGCCAGCGACCGGCAGGACGAGCTCGGACGCCTGGCGGTGGCGGCCAACACCCTGCGTGATTTTCTCGCGGACACGGTGGGGCGCCTGCAGGGCAATGCCGCTGAGCTGGATACGGCCAGTGGTGAGCTGCGCAGCCTTGCGGCCGGCATGGCGCGGGGTACCGAAGACCAGTTCCAGCGCACCGATCAGGTGGCGACGGCGATGCACGAAATGTCTGCCACGGCCCAGGAGGTTGCCCGGCATGCCGCGGATGCCGCCCGCGCCGCCGATGACGCCGACCACAGTGCCCAGGCCGGCGAGCAGGTGATGCAGGCAACCATTGCCACCATCGACGCGGCCAATCAGGAAATTGCCGGCACGGCGGCGGTGATCCGCCATCTGGAGCAGGACAGTGCACGTATCGGCAAGGTGCTGGAGGTGATCCGCGCGATTGCCGAGCAGACCAACCTGCTGGCACTCAATGCGGCGATCGAGGCGGCGCGTGCCGGCGAGGCCGGGCGCGGCTTTGCGGTGGTGGCCGACGAGGTGCGCAATCTGGCCCAGCGTACCGCGGCGTCGATCGCCGAAATCAACCAGATCATCAGCGCCGTGCAGTCCGGTGCGGTCGAGGCGGTCAAGGCCATCGAAAGCGGCCAGGCGCGCAGTGAGGAAGGGGCCGAACAGGTTCAGCGCGCGGGCCAGATGTTGCAGCGCATCACCCATGCGGTGGAGGCGATCCGCGACATGAACCGCCAGATCGCCACGGCCGCCGAAGAGCAGACCAGTGTGGCCGAAGACATTTCGCGCAACCTGGTCGAGATCACCCGCATCGCCACCAGCAACCAGTCTGCCGTGCAGCGCACTGAACAGGCGGGGCATCGCCTGCACGACCTGTCGGGGCAGTTGGGCGAAGTGACGGCGCGGCTCAAGGCCTGATGGGGGAAATCCGCCACATGCTGGCACTGCAGCCTGGCAATGTGGCGGATTGTCGCCAGAAAAACCGCTAAAGATGGGGTGCGACCACACGTCCTAGCTATTAGCCGTTGGTCTTGATGAAGTTGGCCCGTTTCATGCTTAAGGCGACCCAGGCTTAAGCCTTGCAAGATACCCAGGGTTGCCACGGCAGCCACGGCGTTACGACCGTTCCCCCCCGCTACAACGATACCCCAGCCGCCAGCCAGGCCATTGCCTGGGCGTCACGCGCAACAGGCGTGGCCAGCGCGAGCAGAACCATAAGAGACGGGCGTGCATTCAGGGCGTGGCGGTCATTGCCAACTACTTCACTTCAATTGGATTGAACTATGAAAAAAATCCTGCTGACGCTCCTGTGCCTGAGCGTCGTTGGCTGCTCCAAGCCCGGTGAACCGGAAAAAACCGTCGACGTCCTGCTGATCGGCGGCGGCATCATGAGCGCAAGTCTGGGGACCTACCTCAACGAGCTGGAGCCTGAATGGTCCATTGACGTCTACGAGCGCATGGACAAGGTTGCCGAAGAAAGCTCCAACGCCTGGAACAACGCCGGTACCGGCCACTCCGCCTTCTGCGAGCTGAACTACACCAGCGAAGCCGCTGACGGCAGCATGGACATCAGCAAGGCGGTGGGCGTCAACGAACAGTTCGAGATCTCCAAGCAGTTCTGGGCGTACCAGGTCGAGCAGAAGGTGCTGAACAACCCGACGTCGTTCATCAACAACGTGCCGCACATGAGCTTTGTGTGGGGCGACAAGAACGTCGAGTTCCTCAAGAAACGCCACGCCGCCCTGCAACACAGCTCGCTGTTTCGCGGCATGGAGTACTCCGAAGACCACGCGCAGATCCAGAAGTGGGTGCCGATCGTGATGGAAGGCCGTGCCGCCGACCAGAAGATCGCCGCCACCCGCATGCCGATTGGCACCGACGTGAACTTTGGCGAAATCACCCGCCAGCTGTTCGCTTCGCTGACAAAGCACGACAACGTCAAGCTGCACACCTCGCACGAAGTGCGTGACATCGTGCGCAATGCCGACAGCACCTGGACCGTGGTGGTCGCCGACCTCGCCAACAAAGGCGTCGAGTCCAGCGTCAAGGCCAAGTTCGTGTTCATCGGTGCCGGGGGTGGCGCGCTCAAGCTGCTGCAGAAGTCCGGTATCCCTGAAGCAGACGGCTATGCCGGTTTCCCGGTGGGCGGCCAGTTCCTGATGACCGATAACCAGGACATCGTCAAGCGCCACAAGGCCAAGCTGTATGGCAAGGCGTCGGTCGGCGCGCCGCCGATGTCGGTGCCGCACCTGGACACCCGTGTCATCGATGGCAAGGAAGTGCTGCTGTTCGGCCCGTTCGCGACCTTCTCCACCAAGTTCCTGAAAAACGGCTCGTTGCTGGACATGTTCTCGGCACTGACCACCCACAACATCATGCCGATGACCCATGCCGGTATCGACAACATCGACCTGAGCACCTACCTGATGGGCCAGTTGATGCTGAGCTTCGAAGACCGCATGCATAACCTGCGCGAGTACTTCCCGAACGCCAAGAACGAAGACTGGAAGCTGCTGCAGGCCGGCCAGCGCGTTCAAGTGATCAAGAAAGACCCTGTGCACGGTGGCATCCTGCAGTTCGGTACCGAGGTCGTGGCTGCGCAGGACGGCACCATCGCCGCGCTGCTGGGCGCATCGCCAGGTGCCTCGACGGCGGCACCGATCATGCTGACCGTGCTGGAAAAGACCTTCAAGGATCGCATCAAGACCCCTGAGTGGCAGGCCAAGCTGAAAGAGATCGTGCCGACCTACGGCCAGAAGCTCAACAACAACATTGAGCTGACCAACAAGACCCGTGAGTGGAGCAGCTCGCGTCTGAACCTGCTGTTCGTGCCGGTGCTGCCGGACGAGACCGCGGTGGCGGTGTCGCAGTAACGCCAGGTTCATCCCTCGCGGCTCAGGCCTGCGCCCGCTAAGCGCAGGCCTGACCGTGGCAGCACCCGCCAGAAACCACAAAGCCCGCGCATGCGGCTTTGTGGTTTTTGCCAAGCTGGTCGGAGAGACAGGATTCGAACCTGCGGCCTTCTCGTCCCGAACGAGACGCGCTACCTGGCTGCGCTACACTCCGCTAACAAAAAGTCTACTCACAAATCCTCGTTCGGCAAGCCTCTGCTCGTCGCCTGATGCCTGCCGGGCCGGGTGGCCGTTACAGCTCCTTGACGGTGCGGATCTGGTCCTTGTTGATGCGGGTATTCTTGCCATCGAGTTGTTCGAACTCGTAGAAGCCCGAGTCATCGTCGTATTTGGGGGTGTCGACGGCCTGGATCTCACGCCCGTCATTGAGCGTGATCACGGTAGGCGACGCACACCCGGCCAGGGTGCCCAGGCCCAGGGCCAGCAGGAAGGCGGGGAGGGTCCGTTGAATCATGTGCTTTCTCCGATCAGGGGGACGTTTGCGGTTAATGTGTGTGAGACGCGCCAGGTCGCGGCAAGTTCCTTGCAACTTGAGCATAGCGGCTGAACACCGGCATTGACCGGGAACAATGCCAGGCGCCGCAGGCGGGCGGGGTGGCAAAGGCCTGTGATATAACACCGTCCATTCCTCCCCTGTTATGGATGCAAGGCCCCATGAAAGCCAAGGCTGATGTACCGTTCGTGCCGCTCAACATTGCCGTGCTGACCGTCAGCGATACCCGTACCCTGCAAACCGACACCTCTGGCCAGGTCTTCGTCGATCGCCTGAGCGACGCCGGCCACGCCTTGGCCGCACGCGTGCTGCTCAAGGACGACCTCTACAAGATCCGCGCCCAGGTCGCCAACTGGATCGCCGACGAACAGGTGCAGGTGGTGCTGATCACCGGCGGTACCGGTTTCACTGGCCGCGACAGCACCCCCGAGGCGGTCGCCTGCCTGCTCGACAAGCAGGTCGATGGCTTTGGCGAACTGTTCCGCCATATTTCCCTGGCCGATATCGGCACCTCCACCGTGCAGTCGCGAGCCCTGGCCGGCCTGGCCAACGGTACGCTGGTGTGCTGCCTGCCCGGTTCGACCAATGCGGTGCGTACCGGCTGGGACGGGATTCTTGCCGAGCAGTTGGATGCACGTCATCGCCCCTGCAATTTCGTCGCCCACCTCAAGCAAGCCGCTGCGTGTGAAAGCCGTGGCTGAGCCTGGCGTAGCACAGCCGCTACTGCCGGTGGAACAGGCGCTGGAACGCCTGCTGGCGCTGGCCGACGCCGCCCCCATCCGCGACTGTGAAAGCGTGCCGCTGGCCAAGGCCGGGGGGCGGGTATTGGCCGAGGCGCTGGTCGCCGGCCTCGATCTGCCGCCGTGGCCCAACAGTGCCATGGACGGTTACGCGTTGCGCCTGGCCGACTGGCAGGGCGAGCCGCTGGTGGTCAGCCAGCGGATCCTCGCCGGGCATGCACCGGCGCCGCTGCAGCCTGGCACCTGTGCACGCATCTTCACCGGTGCGCCGTTGCCGGCCGGGGCCGACTGCGTCGAGATGCAAGAGAACGCCCAGGTGCTGGACGATCAGCGCGTGCGTTTCACCGAGCCACTGCGCCTTGAGCAGAATGTGCGCCCACAGGGCCAGGAAACCGCGCGGGTGAAACGGTGCTGGACGCCGGCACGCGGCTCGGGCCGATCGAGCTGGGGCTGGCGGCCTCGCTGGGATGTGCGGTGCTTTCGGTGGTGCGCAAAGTGCGTGTGGCGGTGTTGTCGACCGGCGACGAACTGGTCGAGCCGGGCCTGCCGCTGGGGCCGGGGCAGATCTACAACAGCAACCGCCGCCTGCTGCTCAGCTGGTTGCAGCGCCTTGGCTGCGAGGTGGTGGACGCCGGCATTCTGCCGGACGATCTGACGCTGACCCGCGAGCGCCTGGGGCAGCTCAACGATGTCGACCTGATCTTGTCCACCGGCGGGGTGTCGGTGGGTGAGGCCGACTACCTGGGCATCGCCCTGCGCGAAGCGGGCGAGCTGGCGCTGTGGAAGCTGGCGATCAAACCGGGCAAGCCGCTGACGTTCGGGCATTTTCGCGGGGTGCCGGTGATCGGTTTGCCCGGCAATCCGGCCTCGACGCTGGTCACCTTCGGCTTGCTGACGCGTCCGTACCTGCTGCGCCGTCAGGGTGTGCAGGATGTCGCGCCGCTGCAGTTCAGCGTGCCGGCCGGGTTCGACTGGCCAAAGCCGGGCAACCGTCGCGAGTACCTGCGTGGGCGCATGGAGCATGGCCAGGCGCTGATCTACAAGAACCAGAGCTCGGGTGTACTGCGCAGCGCCGCCTGGGCCGAAGGCCTGGTGCAGGTGCGCGAAGGCACCGCGCCAGGCAAGGGCGACAGCGTGCAGTTCATTCCGCTCAGCGAGCTACTCGGCTGATGGCAGCAGGCCTGCGCTGGCACGGTTGTCGCCCAGCGGCACCTGTGCGGCCAGGCGTGCATGCACGCTCTCCAACTGCGCAGCGGCCAGGCTCCAGTCATGCTGCTCACGCACAAACTGGCGTGCGGCGTGTGACAGTTGCTGCATGCGCAGGGGGTGGCTCAGCAGGCGCGTGATGATCATGGCCAGCTCGTCGGCATCATCCCCCGCCAGGTAATGCTCGCCATTGCGTACGGCCAGCCCGGACACGCCCTGCGCGGTGGTCACCACCGGCAAGCCGGCGGCCATGGCCTCGAGCAGCTTGATCTTGCAGCCCCCGGCATGGCGCAGGGGTGCAAAGAACAGCGCGCAATGGCGCTGCAGCTCACGCAGGTCGGGCAGGTAGCCGATCCATTCGATGCGCGGGTCGTTCCAGCGCAGCTTCCAGTGGGCCGGCAGGGCATGCCCGACCACCGCCAGGCGCACCGCAGGGTTGTGTGACCAGACGTGGGGAAGTATGTCCTCCAGTGCCCACTCCAGCGCCTCCAGGTTGGCCCCATACTCGAAATTGCCGACAAACAGCAGGCGCTGGCTGTGCGCGCAGGGGTTGATGTGCTGGTAGTGTTCGGCGTCTACGCCATTGATCACCACCGTGGCCGTGCGTCCGGTAAGGCGACCGATCTGTTCGGCATCGCAGGGGCTGACCGCGACCACCTCGCTGGCCTGGCGCAGCACCCGTGATTCCCAGCGCCGATAGCGCCAGCGGTCGAAGCTGTTGAACGGGCGCAGCCACAGCGGCAGGCGGTCCTGACAGACGGCACCGCCCACCGACTCGACATGATGCTCACTGACCATGAACGCAGGCCGCTGGCCTGCAGTGCCTTCTCGAAGGGTTGGAAGCTGTAGCTGTGTTCGATCTGGATCACGTCCCACGGTTCGCGCAGCAGGCCTTCGAAGCAATGGCGCAGGTGCGGCGCCAGGCCGTTGATGCTGGCCGCATCGGGTAGCTGACATACAGCGCGGCCAGCAGGTTTAGCGGGCTGTGCAAGGGCCTTCGCGGCAACACGATGAGGCGCTCTACCCAGGGCTCGAGTGCCTGGCGGGCGGCGTCGCCAAGGGGCTCCTTCGATTGCGTCAGCAGCGTGATCCGATGCCCGCGCTGGGCCAGGCCGCGCAGCAGGTGATATTGCCGGGTTTTGCTGCCGCTGGTGGTAGGCCAGGGCAGGTAGGGCAGTGTCCAGAGTACGCGCATGAGCCATTTCCTCTCTTGCCCCGGGGGGGGGCGTCGACAGGCAGATACGAAAACGCGCCCTCATGGGCCTCAGCTGATCGCTGCGGCCGGGGCGCGTCCATAGATATCAGTAAAGCGCACGATGTCGTCCTCGCCCAGGTATTCGCCGCTTTGTACTTCGATCATGACCAGCTCGATCACCCCTGGGTTGCTCAGGCGGTGCTCACGCCCCGGTTTGATGAAGGTCGACTCGTTGGTGTCGAGCAGAAACTCCTCTTCACCGTTGGTCACGCAGGCCATGCCGCTGACGACGATCCAGTGTTCGCTGCGGTGGTGGTGCATCTGCAGCGACAGGCACGCCTGCGGGCGGACCATGATGCGCTTGATCTTGAAGCGCGGGCCTTCCTCCAGCACGGTGTAGGTGCCCCAGGGGCGGGTCACGGTGCGGTGCAGGCGGTAGGCGTCGTGGTCCTGGCGCTTGAGTTGCTGGGCAATCAGTTTGACTTCCTGGCTGCGGCTTGCGTCGGCAATCAGCAAGGCGTCGGGGGTGTCGATGATGATCAGGTTGTCCAGGCCGATGCCGCCGACCAGCCGCCGTGGCGAGTCGATGTAGCAGTTGCTGACGTCCAGCAGTACGGTCTCGCCGTTGCACTGGTTGCCCTGGGTGTCGCCCGGCACCAGGCTGCGCACTGCACGCCAGCAGCCGATGTCGCTCCAGCCCAGGTGGCTGGGCAGTACTGCAACCCGGGTGGAGTGCTCCATCACGGCGTAGTCGATGGAGATGTCGGTGACGGCTTCAAAGCTTTGCGGGTCCAGCTCCAGTTGCAGGCAGCCGCTGCCTTGTTTGCTCGGGCTCTGGCGCATGCACTGGCTGACGGCCTCCAGCACCTGTGGGGCGTGGGTTTGCAGCTCGTGCAGGATGGCGTCGACACGCAGGCAGAACATGCCCGCATTCCACAGGTGCTGGCCACCGTCAACGTAGCGCTGGGCAGTGTCGGCGTCGGGCTTTTCGACAAAGCGCGCCACGCGAAAGCCGTGTGCATCCAGCGGCGCGCCTTGCTCGATGTAGCCGAAGCCGGTCTCTGGTTGGGTCGGCACCAGGCCGAAGGTGGTCAGCCAGCCCTGGTCGGCGAGCGCGCGGGCGCGTTCAACGGCCTGCCCGAACGCCGTCAGGTCGGTGATCAGGTGGTCTGCCGGCAGCACCAGCAGTTGTGCATCTTCGCCATACTCGCGGGCACAGTGCAGGGCTGCGGCGGCGATTGCCGGTGCGGTGTTGCGCCCGAAGGGTTCCAGAATGAAGTCCAGGGGCATGCCTGCCTTGTTCAATTGACGGTATTCATCCTGGGTGCGGAAGAACACTTCGCGATTGGTCACCGTCAGTACGCGGGCCACACCCTCCAGCGCGCAGGCCCGGGCGAAGGTCTTCTGCAGCAGGCTCTGGCCGTCGGGCATGCGCATGAACGGCTTGGGCATGGCTTCGCGGGACACTGGCCACAATCGGGTGCCGGCACCGCCGGCAATGATGCAAGGAATCAGTACGCTCATTTCACACAGCCTCGTGTCCGGTGCACTGCGGGTGCAGTGCGATAGCAGGGGAAACCTGGCAGGCATTTGCTCAATGAGTCAAAAAAGTGACTTTTATCACTGGCGACATCCGTGAGGGCCAATTATTTGTCGAATCATGCGCCTCGATTAAAGGTCTTTCAACGCTATTTGTGTGAAAAGGCGGTTTTTCCTGTAGCTGGCATGCAGCAAAAGCGTGGTGTAATCGGTCGATATGACATGTGCCGCCTGGCGCAGGCTGCTGTCGGCAGCGGGTGGTGGACCGGGGAGGTGGTATGAGCGAGCGCAAGGCGTTGTTGATTCTGCATGGCAAGCAAGCCATGAACGAAGCGGTGCGGGAGGCGGTGAACGGTTTGCGCGAGCGCGGCTGGCAGCTTGACGTGCGCCTCACCTGGGAAGGCGGGGATGCACAGCGCCTGGTGCGGGAGGCCCTGGCTGGCGGTTATCCGCACCTGGTGGCCGGTGGTGGCGATGGCACGCTGCGTGATGTGGCGCAGGCCATGGCCCAGGCCGGCACTGCGGCCAGCCTGGCCCTGATGCCGCTGGGCACTGCCAACGATTTTGCCAGGGCCGCCGGTGTGCCGTTGGAACCTGCCCAGGCGCTGGCGCTGCTCGACGTGCCCGCCCAGGCGATCGACCTGGGTGGGGTGGGCGAGCAGGTGTTTCTCAACATGGCCACGGGCGGGTTTGGCAGCCAGGTCACCGCCAACACCTCCGAAGACCTCAAGAAGGTGCTGGGGGCCGCCGCTTACCTGTTTACCGGGCTGTCGCGCTTCAGCGAACTGCGCGCCGCTTCGGTGGCGTTGCAGGGGCCGGATTTTCACTGGCAGGGCGAGCTGCTGGCGCTGGGTATCGGCAATGGACGCCAGGCCGGCGGCGGGCACCTGCTGTGCCCGCAGGCACAGGTGGATGACGGCCTGCTCGACGTCAGTATTCTGCCAGCCCCGCAGGAAGTGGTCGGCACTTTGCGCGACCTGCTCAGCGACGGCCTGGGGCTGGACAACCTGTTCGTGCGGGCACGCCTGCCGTGGGTCGAGCTCAAGAGCGCCGAGGGCCTGGACATCAACCTCGACGGCGAGCCGCTGCAGGGCGACAGCCTGCGTTTCGAGGCGCTGCCCGGGGCGCTGCGGGTGCACCTGCCGCACGACTCGGCGCTGCTCAGTCGTCCAGGCTGATGATCTGCTCGCGCACGGCGAACAGCACCAGACCGGCCACGTCAAAGATCTGCAGGCGCTTCATGATCTGTGAGCGGTGCGTTTCGACGGTCTTGATGCTCAAGCCAAGGCCGTTGGCGATTTCGCGGGTGGATTTGCCGCGCACGATCAGGCGCAGGATTTCCAGCTGGCGCGCCGTGAGGTTGTGGTTCTCGGCGGCGTCAGGCTTGTTGCCCTGGGCGCGCAGCAGCGCCTGGTTGATCACGGTGTGCGCGATGGCCGGGCTCAGGTAGCGTTCGTCGCTGCGCAAGGCTGCCAGCGCCTGCTCCAGCTCGGCTGCGGTGGTGTCCTTGAGCAGGTAGCCGTGCGCGCCCATCTCCAGAGCGCGCATGATCAGATCGGGATCGGTGTGCATCGACAGGATCAGCACCTTGCTGCGACAGCCGGCGGTTTGCAGGCGGCCCAGGGCCTCGAGGCCGCCGGTCGAGCGCATGGAAATATCCAGCAACACGATGTCCGGGTCCAGTTGCACAACCAGTTCGAGCAGTTGACTGCCGTCACTGGCTTCGCCGATGACGGCATAGCCGGGAATGTCGGCCACCAGGGCGCGCACGCCGGCACGAATCAGGGAGTGGTCGTCCACCAGCAACAAATTACAGGTCATGGGGCTTTACTTGTAGTGGCGCGCTCATGGGTGCGCGGTGCCCAGGGGAACAGCACGTCGATATGGGTGCCCTGGCCGGGCTGGCTGGTGACGGTCAGGCGGCCGTTGAGCAGGCCGACCCGCTCACTCATGCCGGCCATGCCGCGCTGGCCTTCGTCGCCAGGGGCGGCTGCCGGGGTGAAGCCCTGACCGTCGTCACTGATCGAGAGGGCCAGCCCTTCAGGGGTGCGTTGGATGCGTACGCTCAGGTTGCGGGCCTGGGCATGGCGCAGCGTATTGGTGACGGCTTCCTGGGTAATGCGAAAGGCCGCAATGGCCATGTCTTCGGGGATGCCGCCCAGGCGTTGCTTGCACTCCAGGCTCCAGTGCACATCGGTGTTCTCGAGCGTGCGCAGCAGGTGCGCGCGCAGGCTGGCCTCAAGGCCCAAGCTGGCGAGTTGGCGCGGGTTGAGTATCGCCGACACGTCGCGCACGTTGGCGAGGGTGTCGTCCAGGGTACTGCGCAGTATGGCGCAGTGTTCCTGCAGTGCTGCCGGCAGGCGCCGTTGCAGCCAGTCGGCTTGCAGCTTGGCGGCTGTCAGCAGTTGGCCGATGTCGTCATGCAGTTCGCGGCTCAGGCGCTGGCGTTCGCTTTCCTGCACTTCAAGCAGGCGATGGGCCAGTTCCTGTGGGCGCATGGCAATCGAGCGTGCGGCCTGGCGCAGTTGCCAGCCGATGGCGAGCAGTGCGGCCAGTTGCAGCGCCAGCAGGCTGCCCGGCATCGGCGCTGCGCGCAGGTACAGGTACAGGTTTGCTGCAGCCGACACCAGGCACAGCAGGGCGCTCAGCCAGTGCAGCAGAGTCGCCCCGGGCAGGCGGCGCTTGAGTGTCTTGAGGCTTGAGAGCATAGGGAATGAAGCCACTGAAGTATCGCTGTTGAAAGCCGGTCAAAGGTCGAACTAGAGACGTTTGTGGTAACGCCTTCAATAACTTTTTACAGTCGCGCGAAGCACCCGCAACAGACACTTCTGAGTACGCTGCAAATGCCGAACTACAGCACTGCAAACTGTCGGTGAGCGGCTCGCGTCGGGCATAGTATCACTTCATTTGGAAATGGTCGCGGGGCATGCAGGTTGTCTTAATGATCAGTTTTTATGGGTGGTACGCCCGTTCCGAATGATGTGAAGTCTAGCATTTTGCCATCATCCGTGGCGATGGCAAACTTTGAGTAGAAGGTCTTCTGTATTTTCTCGGTGCCCTCTGACAGAACTATCTGTGAATTCTGTAAGTTAATTCTTAGTGTTGAGAAAACGCATGCGAAATAATCTGCTGCGCATGCTCTTTCTCAAACGCTTAGTTCAACAAGTTCGTGTGTCGAATGCAGAGGGTAAGGCGGGGGAAGTGTGAGAGGTGGGCAGGTGCTTCAGGCGGGTTTCCAGTTCGCTCAACAGGCTCAGTTGTTCGTGGTTGTCCAGCGACAGTTGCCCGGTGTGCGGGTCGATCAGTTCCAGTTGCCAGGCCAGCAGGCTCAGGCATGCCTGAAGCGTCGGCAGGGCGTAATGCAAACGATTGCGTGATGGCTCTGGTGCGAGCCGGTCTCGCAACTGTTGGCAGAAGTCGGCGATCTGCGGTTGTACGTGCCGTTGTGCCTGCCCGGCCAATGTGCCGAGGGTGCTCACCAGGCAATCGCAGGCATCGGCATCCTCGCCAATCAGGTCGAGGTGCGACAGGCACTCCTGGGCGCGGGTCAGCAAGACGTGGGCGTCGACCAGGAAGTCGGGTAGGGCGCTGATGTCTGCCGTCGTGTCGGGCATCAGTCGTTTCCCGCCGGTGGCAGGCTTTCAAAGGGGGCGAGAACGCTCTGGAATCCGTGGTTTTGCGGGGCGCACGGACTGGACGGCCACAACAAGGCAATAGCAAACAAGAGCCTGACTCCATTCATGCAATGAGAATGGCGTCACATTAATGGCTAAAGGATATTGCGAATATCAGGTCTCACCTGATTGTCGCTAAGGGTTTCCCCGATACCACGCCGCGTTTGCGACACTTTTAGGCGATGTGCGACAGAACGAGGCGTGAGCGCAGTAAACCATGATGCTAAAGTGACATCAATGCCCCCGGCAGCATTTTATTTTGGGGGTCAAGCCACGACGAGTGCGGCCGATACAGGGTCGATCTATTCAATTTTTGCAACACGCCTGGGGGTTGTTTAATGGCTGGCATTCTCGACACGGTAGACCAAAGAACGCAGCTGGTAGGCGAGAACCGCCTGGAAATCCTCATGTTTCGCCTGGCCGGTCGGCAGTTGTTCGCGATCAACGTGTTCAAGGTGCAGGAAGTGCTGCAACTGCCCAAGCTGACGCTGATGCCGCAGCGCCACGCGTACGTGTGCGGTGTGGTCAACCTGCGCGGCCAGACCCTGCCGGTGATCGACCTGTCGCAGGCGATCGGCATGCGTCCGCTGGTGCCGGGCCCCGACAGCACGATCATCGTCACCGAGTACAACCGTTCGGTGCAGGCGTTTCTGGTGGGTGGCGTGGACCGCATCGTCAACATGAACTGGGAGGCGATCATGCCGCCGCCGGCCAGCGCCGGGCGCCAGCATTACCTGACCGCGATCAGCAAGGTCGACGAGCAGTTGGTCGAGATCATCGATGTGGAGAAGGTGCTGGCCGAAATCGTGCCTTACAACGCCAAGGTCTCCCGCGACAAGCTCGAAGATCCGGTGCTGGCGCGAGCGCGCGGGCGCGAGGTGCTGCTGGTGGACGATTCCACCGTGGCCCTGTCGCAGTTGCGCGAAACGCTGGGGCAATTGGGCGTCAAGATGCATGTCGCCAGCGATGGCCTCAAGGCGTTGAAGATGCTCAAGGCGTGGGCTGACGCAGGCGAAGACATGTGCGAAAAGCTGCTCATGATCTTCACCGACGCCGAAATGCCGGAGATGGACGGTTATCGCCTGACCACCGAGATCCGCAACGACCCACGCTTGCGCGGCCTTTACGTGGTACTGCATACATCGTTGTCTGGCAGCTTCAACGAGTCGATGGTGAAAAAGGTCGGCTGCGACAATTTCCTCTCCAAGTTCCAGCCCGACAAACTGGTGGACGTGGTGCGCCAGCGCCTGGTGCTGGATGACGCGACCGTGTGATCCCGTGATGATTGCCGGCAGCCGTTGCCCGGCGCGCGGTGTAAGCTGGCGCCTTTGATCATGAGGGAGCAGGCCCATGCGTCTGAGCGCGTTGTATCGTTACCCCATCAAGTCGGCCCAGGGGCAGTCCTTGAGCCAGGCACCGTCGGGCCCACTGGGCCTGCTCGGGGACCGACGCTGGATGCTCGTCGAGCAGGATAACGGGCGTTTTCTGACCCAGCGTGCCTACCCGCAGATGAGCCAGTTGTCGCGCTTTATGCGACTGACGGCGGTCTGCGCCTGAGTGCTCCGGGGCTTGACCCGCTGCAGGTTGCAGTGCCCGAGCCAGACAGCGACTTGCGCGGTGTGACCATCTGGCGTGACACCTTGCGTGTACCCGATGCGGGTGATGCGGCGGCCGACTGGCTGAGTCACTTCATCGGCAAGCCGGTGCGCCTGGTGCATGTGCCTGAGCCACGTACCCGTTATCTGCCGGCAGGTTACGGCGATAACGCTGATCGGGTGGCGTTCGCCGATGGTTTTCCGCTGTTGCTGATTGGCCAGGCGTCGCTCGATGACCTGGTACAGCGCGTTGGGCGACCGCTGCAGATGCTGCGCTTTCGGCCCAATCTGGTAGTGGAGGGCAGTGCACCGTTCGCCGAGGATGGCTGGGAGCGCATTCGCATTGGCGAGTTGACCTTCCGCGTGCTCAAGCCTTGCACACGTTGCATCCTGACCACCATTGACCCGCAGACGGGCGAGCGCAGCGAAGACCGCGAGCCGCTCACCACGCTCAAGACCTACCGGCAGAAGGAGGGCGATGTGCTGTTCGGGCAGAACCTGGTGGCGGACGGGGAGGGCGTGCTCGAGGTGGGGATGCCGGTCGAGGTGCTATAGACGCCGGCTTTGCCGGCGAAGGGCCTGCGCTGGGCATCAGCTCCACCACAGGCTCGCGCACGGCTGGCGACGCGCTTACTGGTCGTCGAAATACCGCTCATGCCAATCCACCAGCGGCTGCGGCGAATTGAGCTTCTGCCCGTAGATCACCGAGTACGACAGTACGTTCTGCACATACTGGCGGGTTTCGTCGAACGGGATCGACTCCACCCACACGTCAAAGCTCAGGTGGTCGGCACCGCGCAGCCACTGGCGTACGCGCCCAGGGCCGGCGTTGTACGCCGCTGAAGCCAGCACCCGGTTGCCATTGAACTGCCCGTGTACCTGGCTCAGGTACGCCGCACCCAGCTGGATGTTCTTGTCCGGGTTCAGTACCTGCGCCGGCGAGGCCAGCGGTATGTTGAACTTGCGCGCGGTCTCCTTGGCCGTGGCCGGCATCAGTTGCATCAGGCCACTGGCGCCCACATGGGAGCGCGCGTCGTCCATGAAGGCGCTTTCCTGGCGAGTGATCGCGAACACCCAGCTCGAATGCAGGCCGCGCACCTTGGCTTCACGCACCAGTGTGTCGCGGTGGGCCATCGGGAAACGGATGTCCAGGTCGTCCCAGTACTGCGCCTGGCTGATGGTGCGAATGGCCGGGAAGTACCAGCGCATTTCGTAGGCCAGGCGGGCCTGGGCAACCATTTCGTCACGGTTGAAATGACGGCTGACGTGATACCACTCACGGCGCCCGTCGACGATCTGGCCGCGCGCATGGAACTCCAGTGCACGGCGCACGCCTGGGGTATTGCGCACCTTGTTGATCAACTGCTGGCTGAGCACCAGTGGCCGGTTGTTGAGCTGGTATGGCGTTTGCGCCCGGTCGGCGGCGAGGAAGCCGTAGAAATCACGCTCGCGCGCTACGGTCTTGTACAGCAGCGGAATCTGCGGGTTCTTCGGCTGTGCCAGTTCCAGGCTGCGCGCCTGCCAGTAGCGCCAGCGGTTGGTACTGGCCAGGTCTTGCGGCAGGCGTTTGGTCAGCTCGTAGGCGTCTTCCCAGCGTGCCAGGCGCAACAGCAGGCGCAGGCGCCACTCGGTGACGGTGTTGTCACGCAGTTCGGGGTCATATTTGCTCATCAGCGGCAGCGCCCGCGGGTCATAGCGGCGCGCCAGGGTCAGGCCGATCTCGCGTGCAATCGCGACTTTCTCGTCACGCGAGAAATGCATGCGGTTGGCGTAGTCGTCCAGCAGCGCCATGGCCCGCTCCGGGTCTTGCCGGGCCAGGCGGCGCAGGCCCAGGCTGACCACGTCGGACATCGCTTCGTCGGCCGGGGTGAAGCGTGACGGGTTGTTCAGCAGTTCCGGCTTTTGCGCCACGTCGAGCAGCAGTCGACCCTGGGCACCCAGGGTGCTCAGGCCCTTGACCAGGGTATTGGCCAGCGCGTAGTTGCGCGCTTGCGCCGCCAGCTTGGCCCGCTCCCAGCGCTTTTGCTCGGTCAGCTGGCCCTCGGCGGCCCAGCGGTCGAACAGCGCATCGCAGGCCGCCGGCTGCGACTTGCCGACCAGCCAGAGTTTTTCTGCGCTGGCATAACCTTCTGCGCGCAGGTTGTGGCTGAGCTGGTACTGGCCGTTGAGGCAGTCGAGCTCGGTGAAATTCAGTTTCGCGTCGTAGTACTTGACGAAGGGTTGCCAGTCACCGCGTTCGGCCAGCCAGCGCAACCAGCGCAGCTTCATCCAGTTGGCCTGGGGCAGGTCGCCGTGCTCGGCAAGAAACGTCTCGATTTCGGCGTTGCTTGCACTCTTGAGACGTGCGGTCAGTTCGTCGTACGCCAGGTAGGGCTCCAGCGGGTAATCGCGCAGGGCCTGTTCATAGCGCCGGTACGGGCCGCTGTCGCCTTTGGCCAGGGCGCGCTTGGCTTCATCATAGAACTGGCGTTGCTGCACCAGGTCGGCGGCGTGAGCAGTACCGGCCGCCGAGGCGGAAAAAAGCAGACAGGATACGAGGCTGAGCAGGCTGCGGCGCATGATACTTCCGGACAGTTTGAACAAGAACGAGTGTCGGCAGCGCCAGCACTGGTGGGATCACGGGCTTAAGCTTAGCCGGTTGCCGGGGGCGGAAGAAAGCATTGTGCTTGTATTGGCGTGTAAAGAAGACCGCGGGCGGCGACGCGACCATGCGTAATGTGAAGCAGGCCCAACTCAGGTAGAATGCGCCCCCGGTTTTTGGAGAAGATCATGACCCTGCTCAAATTAAGCGATGTGTCCCTTGCGTTCGGCGCCATGCCGTTGCTGGACAAGGTGTCCTGGCAGATCGCCCGTGGTGAGCGGGTCTGCATCATCGGCCGCAACGGCACAGGCAAGTCGAGCATGCTGCGCCTGGTCAAGGGCGACCAGAAGCCCGATGAAGGCGATGTATGGCGCGCCCCAGGGCTCAAGATCGGCGAGTTGCCGCAGGAACTGCCGGTGGCTGACGGGCGGACCGTGTTCGACGTGGTGGCCGAAGGCCTGGACGGCGTCGGGGCGCTGCTCGCCGAATACCATCACCTGAGCCAGAACATCCACACCGATGCCGACCTGGAAAAGCTCATGCACGTGCAGAGCGATCTGGAGGCGCGTGACGGCTGGCGCCTGCAGCAACTGGTCGACAGTACCCTGAGCCGCCTGCAACTGCCGGCCGACAAGACCCTGGCCGAGCTGTCCGGTGGCTGGCGTCGCCGCGTGCTGCTGGCCCAGGCGCTGGTGTCAGAGCCCGACCTGCTGCTGCTCGACGAACCGACCAACCACCTGGACATCGGCGCCATTGCCTGGCTTGAAGATGCCCTCAGCGGTTTTGGCGGCGCCGTGCTGTTCATCACTCACGACCGCTCCTTCCTGCAGAACCTGGCCACACGCATCCTGGAGCTGGACCGTGGCGGCCTGATCGACTGGAACGGCGACTACGCCAGCTTCCTGGTGCACAAGGAAGCTGCGCTGGCGGCCGAAGAAACCGCCAATGCACTGTTCGACAAGAAGCTTGCCCAGGAAGAAGTGTGGATTCGCCAGGGCATCAAGGCCCGGCGTACCCGCAACGAAGGCCGTGTACGTGCGCTCAAGGCGCTGCGCGTCGAGCGTAGCGAGCGCCGCGAGCGCCAGGGCAAGGCCAACATCCTGCTCGATGTCGCGGAAAAATCCGGCAAGCAGGTGATGGTGCTGGAGAACGTGAGCTTCGCCCACCCGGGTGGCCCGTTCCTGGTCAAGGACTTCTCCATGGTGCTGCAGCGCGAGGACCGCATCGGCCTGCTGGGTGCCAACGGTACTGGCAAGACCACGCTGCTCAAGCTGATGCTGGGCGGGCTGGAGCCAAGCGAAGGCAAGGTGGAGGCGGGTACCCGCATCGAAGTCGCGTACTTCGACCAGTTGCGCCATCAGTTGGACCTGGAAAAAACCGTTATCGAGAACATGGCCGAAGGCCGTGATTTCATCGAGATCGATGGGCAGAACCGCCATGTGCTGAGCTACCTGGGCGACTTCCTGTTCAGCCCTCAGCGTGCGCGCACGCCGGTCAAGGCACTGTCTGGTGGTGAGCGTGCGCGCCTGCTGCTGGCCAAGCTGTTCAGCAAGCCGGCCAACCTGCTGGTGCTTGACGAACCGACCAACGACCTGGATGTCGAGACCCTGGAACTGCTCGAAGAAGTGTTGGCTGGCTTCAAGGGCACCGTGCTGATGGTCAGCCACGACCGGGCCTTCCTCGACAACGTGGTGACCAGCACCCTGGTGTTCGAAGGTGATGGCAAGGTACGCGAGTACGTTGGTGGTTATCAGGACTGGATTCGCCAGGGCGGTTCGCCGAAGTTGCTTGGCGTCAGCGAGAGCAAGTCGGGCAAGTCCGAGCTCAACACCGCAGTGGTCGAGGCCGTGCCGGAGCCGGTAGCCGCGCCAGTGGCGACCGAAGGCAAGAAGAAGCTCAGCTACAAGCTGCAGCGCGAGCTGGAAGCCTTGCCAGGCCAGATCGATGCCCTGGAGCAGAAGATGGCTGGCGTGCAGGCGCAGATCGCAGATGCTGGCTTCTATCAGCGTCCGATCGATCAGACTTCGGCGGTGCTGGCTAGCCTTGAGCAGTTGCAGGGTGAGCTGGACACGCTGGTGGAGCGTTGGGCAGAACTGGACAGCTGATGCCTGCAAGGCCCGCTGTGCACAACAGCGGGCCTTGTGGTTTTACTCGGCTTTTTTCTGCAGGCGTACCGCCAGCACATCGCACGGTGCGCCGTGCAGCACGTCATTGGCGGTGGAGCCCAGCAGCAGCGCCAGGCCGTGACGGCCATGGCTGCCCACCACGATCAAATCGCACTTCTGGTCCTTGGCCAACTGGTGGATTTCCTGGCGTGGCTGGCCGTAGGTCAGGTGGGAGTCGCCGCGCACGATATCCGGGTACTTGTTGAACAGCCGGTCCATGCGCTCCTTGGCCTGGTCGAACTGCTGTTGCTGCAATTGCGACAGGTCCATCGGCACGTCGCCGCCAAAGGCCATGGCCATCGGTTCCACGATATGCACCAGCGAGACCTTGGTGCCGCCAGCGACGGCCAGTTCCTTGGCGCGCTTGATCACCGGGTCGCATTCTTCGGTCAGGTCGACGGCGACCAGTATGTGTTCGTAGGGCATGAGAGGCTCTCCTGACAATCGCGATAGTTAAAGTATGGTCGGTTTCAGGCTGATCGCATCCAGATGGCTAACCAGCTCATTTGCAAAGTGTTTATAGGAATAACAGATATGACGGTCTGGGTAGTAGTGTCAATCCTTGCGCTGGTGCTCAGCCCCATGGTCTGGTTGTTGCCGTCGCGCCGTACCAGTGGGCGCATGGCGCTGCGCCTGGAGGCTCGGCGCATGGGCTTGGCGATGCAACTCAAGGCCCAGACCTGGCCGCACTGGCTGCCGGAAGAGCCGCCTCACACCTGTGCACAGTTCCATTGCGCGCGGCGTCGCGGGCGCAGCGACAGCTGGAGCTACTTCCAGGTGGCAGCGGGGGTGTGGCAGAACCAGTGGCAGGAAACCTGTACCGACCAGCGGGTACTGCGCCACTTGGCGCGGCTGCCCGAGAGTGTCTACAAGGTCGAGGCTGATGCACAGATGATTGCAGTGTGCTGGGGGGAGAAGGGTGACGCGGCTGTGTTGCAGGATATTGCGCAGTTGCTGAAGGAGCTGGCCTGAGATGAATGCCGAGCCCTGCGCCGGCTACGCCACGCTGGCTGTAGGCGCCGGCCTCGGCGGCGAAGGGCATCAAGCAGATGCAGCAGAATAAAAAAGGCCAGGCAGGCCGGAATCTCTTCAGTACGTCCCCAGTGTAGTCGCTCACGTTTATCCCGCCCCGCGCATTCTGCGATTTGTGCACCCATCACCTGCATGAATGTTCATCGATCACTGTCATCGTGGTTGGGCGCCCGTGCGCGCAAAATGACCGCAAAGTCGCGTTTTGTCTGTACTTAAGGGTATTTGACAACGGCAGCCATTTCGGTGAATGTGTGCGTACCCAAATCAAACGGGCGTATGAATTGAGCGTTTGTATGTCAGAAGACGCTTACAGAATCCCGACTATCGCGCTGACGGGTGTGCCTGGTGCAAGCGTTCGTACCAGCGTTTGGCGTGTACAGTTCAGCTTCCATATCGTGGAGATCAGTTGATGATTTACGAAGGTAAAGCCATCACGGTTAAGGCTCTTGAAAGTGGCATCGTCGAACTGAAGTTCACCTCAAGGGTGAGTCCGTCAACAAGTTCAACCGTCTTACCCTGAACGAATTGCGTCAGGCCGTAGACACCATCAAGGCAGATGCGTCGGTCAAGGGTGTGATCGTCAGCAGCGGCAAGGACGTGTTCATTGTCGGCGCCGACATCACCGAATTCGTCGACAACTTCAAGCTGCCCGATGCAGAGCTGGTTGCAGGCAACCTCGAAGCCAACAGAATCTTCAGTGATTTCGAAGACCTCGACGTTCCCACGGTGGCTGCGATCAACGGCATCGCCCTGGGTGGCGGCCTGGAAATGTGCTTGGCGGCCGACTTTCGGGTCATGTCCAGCAAGGCCAAGATCGGTCTGCCTGAAGTCAAGCTGGGTATCTACCCGGGCTTCGGCGGCACCGTGCGCCTGCCCCGCCTGATCGGTGCCGACAATGCCATCGAGTGGATTGCCGCCGGCAAGGAAAACCGCCCAGAAGACGCGCTGAAAGTCGGCGCAGTCGATGCCGTGGTCGCCCCTGAGAAACTGCAGGAGGCCGCGCTGGCGCTGCTCAAGCGTGCCATCAGTGGCGAGCTGGACCACAAGGCCAAGCGCCAGCCCAAGCTCGAGAAGCTCAAGCTCAACGCCATCGAGCAGATGATGGCGTTCGAAACCGCCAAGGGCTTCGTTGCCGGCCAGGCCGGCCCGAACTACCCGGCCCCGGTCGAGGCGATCAAGACCATCCAGAAAGCCGCGAACTTCGGTCGCGACAAGGCGTTGGAAGTCGAAGCAGCCGGCTTCGTCAAGCTGGCCAAGACCTCGGCCGCGCAGAGCCTGATCGGCTTGTTCCTGAACGATCAGGAGCTGAAGAAAAAGGCCAAAGCCTATGACGAAATTGCCCAGGACGTGAAGCAGGCCGCCGTGCTCGGCGCCGGCATCATGGGCGGCGGCATCGCCTACCAGTCGGCGTCCAAAGGCACGCCGATCCTGATGAAGGACATCAACGAGCACGGCATCGAGCAGGGCCTGGCCGAAGCGGCCAAGCTGCTGGTCAGCCGTGTCGACAAAGGCCGCATGACCGCCGCGAAAATGGCCGAAGTGCTCAACGGCATTCGTCCGACCCTTTCCTATGGTGACTTCGGTCACGTCGATCTGGTGGTCGAAGCCGTCGTCGAGAACCCCAAGGTCAAGCAGGCCGTGCTGGCTGAAGTGGAAGACCAGGTCAAGGCGGACACCATCCTTGCCTCCAACACCTCGACCATTTCCATCAGCCTGCTGGCCAAGGCCCTCAAGCGTCCGGAAAACTTCGTCGGCATGCACTTTTTCAACCCGGTGCACATGATGCCGCTGGTGGAAGTGATCCGTGGCGAGAAGTCCAGTGAGCTGGCCGTGGCCACCACCGTTGCCTATGCCAAGAAAATGGGCAAGAACCCGATCGTGGTCAATGACTGCCCGGGCTTTTTGGTCAACCGCGTGCTGTTCCCGTACTTCGGCGGTTTTGCCAAGCTGGTGAGCGCGGGCGTGGACTTCGTGCGTATCGACAAGGTCATGGAAAAATTCGGCTGGCCGATGGGCCCGGCGTACCTGATGGACGTGGTCGGCATCGACACCGGCCACCACGGCCGTGACGTGATGGCCGAGGGTTTCCCGGACCGCATGAAGGATGACCGTCGTTCGGCCGTGGACGTGCTCTATGAAGCCAAGCGCCTGGGCCAGAAGAACGGCAAGGGCTTCTATGCCTACGAGACCGACAAGCGCGGCAAGCAGAAGAAGGTCGCCGACCCGTCGGTACTCGAAGTGCTCAAGCCGATTGTGTACGAGCAGCGCGAGGTCACCGACGACGACATCATCAACTGGATGATGGTCCCGCTGTGCCTGGAAACCGTGCGTTGCCTGGAAGACGGCATTGTCGAGACGGCTGCCGAGGCCGACATGGGCCTGGTCTACGGTATCGGTTTCCCTCCGTTCCGCGGCGGTGCGCTGCGCTACATCGATTCGATCGGGGTGGCCGCGTTCGTTGCCCTGGCTGACCAGTACGCCGACCTGGGCGCGCTGTACCACCCCACCGAGAAGCTGCGCGAGATGGCCCGCAACGGCCAGAGCTTCTTCGGTTAAGCGCCCATCGACTAGAGCGAGAATATTGTATGAGCTTGAATCCAAGAGACGTCGTGATCGTCGACTTCGGTCGTACGCCGATGGGCCGCTCCAAGGGCGGCATGCACCGTAACACCCGCGCCGAAGACATGTCGGCGCACCTGATCAACAAGCTGCTGGAGCGTAACGCCAAGGTCGACCCGACTGAAGTCGAGGACGTGATCTGGGGTTGCGTCAACCAGACCATGGAGCAGGGCTGGAACATCGCGCGCATGGCCTCGTTGATGACCCAGATCCCTCACACTGCGGCCGGCCAGACCGTCAGTCGCCTGTGCGGCTCGTCGATGAGTGCGCTGCACACCGCTGCCCAGGCGATCATGACCGGCAACGGTGATGTGTTCGTGATCGGCGGCGTGGAGCACATGGGGCACGTCAGCATGATGCACGGGGTCGACCCGAACCCGCACATGTCACTGCATGCGGCCAAGGCCTCGGGCATGATGGGCCTGACTGCCGAAATGCTCGGCAAGATGCACGGCATCAGCCGTGAGCAGCAAGACGCCTTTGGCTTGCGTTCGCACCAGCTCGCCCACAAGGCGACGGTCGAAGGCAAGTTCAAGGATGAGATCATCCCGATGCAGGGTTATGACGAGAACGGCTTCCTCCAGGTCTTCGACTACGATGAAACCATTCGTCCGGACACCACGCTGGAAAGCCTGGCGGCCCTCAAGCCAGCGTTCAACCCCAAGGGTGGCACGGTGACTGCGGGCACATCGTCGCAAATCACCGACGGTGCCTCGTGCATGATCGTGATGTCGGCCCAGCGCGCCCAGGACCTGGGTATCCAGCCGCTGGCGGTACTGCGTTCGATGGCGGTAGCCGGTGTAGACCCGGCGATCATGGGCTACGGCCCGGTGCCGGCAACCCAGAAAGCCCTCAAGCGCGCGGGCCTGAGCATTGCCGATATCGACTTCTTCGAGCTCAACGAAGCCTTCGCTGCACAGGCTCTGCCGGTGCTCAAAGATCTGAAAGTACTCGACAAGATGAATGAGAAGGTTAACCTGCACGGCGGCGCAATCGCCCTGGGTCATCCTTTCGGTTGCTCCGGTGCGCGGATTTCCGGCACGCTGCTCAATGTCATGAAGCAGAATGGCGGGACCTTGGGCGTGTCGACCATGTGCGTCGGCCTGGGCCAGGGGATCACCACCGTCTTCGAACGCGTGTAAGCGTTTCGTTGTCGGAAGCCGGGGCCCTGTGCCCCGGTTTTTGTTTTTTGCGGATTTTTTTCAAGAGGGTGGGCAGCATGCAGATACAACCAGGCGTTTACCGGCATTACAAAGGGCCTGAGTATCGTGTATTCGGCGCCGCACGCCATTCCGAGAGCGAGGAGTGGGTGGTGTTCTACCAGGCTTTGTATGGTGATTTCGGCCTGTGGGTTCGGCCCTTCTCGATGTTCACCAGTGCGGTCGAGGTTGACGGCGAGCAGGTGCCGCGCTTTGCTTTGGTCAAGGCCGAAAGCGAGCTGTTTTCGCGCCCCGATGCACGAGGCGGCTGAACTTCGGCGCTTGACCTCACTCTGTTGCCACTATATATAGCGGTGCCACGTCAGGTACCTGCCGTGTTTTTATTTTCGTTATTCAGGAATTTTCCGATCCATGGGCAAATCGCTGGTCATTGTGGAATCCCCGGCTAAGGCCAAGACCATCAACAAGTACCTGGGCAACCAGTACGTGGTGAAGTCGAGTATCGGCCATATCCGAGACCTGCCCACCAGCGGTTCCGCCAGCAAGGAGCCTGCTGCCAAGCGCGGCAAGGCTGCTGCCGGCGAGGCACCCGCGCTGTCGCCGAAAGAAAAGGCACGCAAGCAGTTGGTGGCGCGCATGGGCGTCGACCCGGACCACGGCTGGAAGGCCAAGTACGAGATCCTTCCGGGCAAGGAAAAGGTCATCGAGGAGTTGCGCCGCCTGGCCAAGGATGCCGACACCATCTATCTCGCAACCGACTTGGACCGCGAGGGGGAAGCCATTGCCTGGCACCTGCGCGAAGCCATTGGTGGGGATGACAGCCGCTACAAGCGCGTGGTGTTCAACGAAATCACCAAGAAGGCCATCCAGGAGGCTTTCTCCCAGCCGGGCGAACTGGACATCGACCGGGTCAACGCGCAACAGGCCCGTCGTTTCCTCGACCGGGTGGTGGGCTACATGGTCTCGCCGCTGCTGTGGCAGAAGATCGCCCGCGGCCTGTCTGCCGGCCGTGTGCAGTCGGTGGCGGTCAAGCTGGTGGTTGAGCGCGAGCGCGAGATCCGTGCCTTCATCCCCGAAGAGTACTGGGAAGTGCATGCCGACCTGGGCACGGCCAAGGACGCCAAGGTGCGCTTCGAAGTCGCGCGCCACAACGGCGAGGCCTTCAAGCCGCTGAACGAAGCCCAGGCCATGGCCGCGTTGGAGAAGCTCAAGGCTTCCAGCTACACCATCGCCAAGCGCGAAGACCGTCCG
Source organism: Pseudomonas brassicae (assembly GCF_010671725.1). GTDB lineage: Bacteria > Pseudomonadota > Gammaproteobacteria > Pseudomonadales > Pseudomonadaceae > Aquipseudomonas > Aquipseudomonas brassicae. Next base: position 27,280 of record NZ_JAAHBU010000152.1, read on the forward strand.
ACCAGCAGCAAGCCCTCGGCACCGTTCATCACCTCCACCTTGCAGCAGGCTGCGAGCAACCGTCTTGGCTTCGGCGTGAAGAAGACCATGATGATGGCCCAGCGTCTGTACGAAGCGGGCTACATCACCTACATGCGTACTGACTCGACCAACCTGTCGGTCGACGCCGTGGAGATGGCCCGCAGCTACATCGAAAGCGAATTCGGCAAGAAGTACCTGCCCGAAGCGCCGATCGTGTACGGCAGCAAGGAAGGCGCCCAGGAGGCGCACGAAGCGATCCGCCCTTCGGACGTGGCCACGCACCCGACCAAGCTCAGCGGCATGGAGCGTGATGCCGAGCGTCTGTACGAGCTGATCTGGCGCCAGTTCCTGGCCTGCCAGATGCCACCGGCGCAGTACCTGTCGACCACCGTCAGCGTGACCGCTGGCGAGTACGAGCTGCGCGCCAAGGGCCGTATCCTCAAGTTCGACGGTTATACCCGTGTGCTGGCGCAGCAGAGCAAGCCGGGCGATGACGATGTACTGCCAGACATGAACCAGGGTGAAGTGCTCAAGCTGATCAAGCTCGATCCGAGCCAGCACTTCACCAAGCCACCGGCGCGCTTCTCCGAAGCCAGCCTGGTCAAGGAAATGGAAAAGCGCGGTATCGGTCGCCCGTCGACCTATGCGGCGATCATCTCGACCATCCAGGACCGCGGCTATGTGACCTTGCACAACCGGCGCTTCTATTCCGAGAAGATGGGCGACATCGTCACCGAGCGTCTCTCCGAGAGCTTCTCCAACCTGATGGACTATGGCTTCACCGCCGGCATGGAAGAGAACCTCGATGACGTGGCCCAGGGCGAGCGCGACTGGAAAAACGTGCTGGACGAGTTTTATGGCGACTTCAGCAACAAGCTGAAGCTGGCCGAAGACGCCGAGAAGGGCATGCGTGCCAACCAGCCGACGCCGACCAGCATCGCGTGCAAGGAATGCGGTCGCCACATGATGATCCGTACCGCCTCCACTGGTGTGTTCCTCGGTTGCTCGGGTTACAGCCTGCCACCCAAGGAGCGCTGCAAGGCCACTGTGAACCTGGTGCCGGGTGACGAGATTGCCGCCGACGACGAAGGTGAGTCCGAGTCGCGCGTGCTGCTGGGCAAGCACCGTTGCCCGATCTGCTCGACGGCGATGGACGCCTACCTGCTGGACGAGAAGCACAAGCTGCACATCTGCGGTAACAACCCGGACTGCACGGGCTATGAAATCGAAGAGGGCAGCTACCGGATCAAGGGCTACGAAGGCCCGAGCCTGGAATGCGACAAGTGCGGCAGCGAGATGCAGCTCAAGACCGGCCGTTTCGGCAAGTTCTTCGGCTGTACCAATGCCGAGTGCAAGAACACCCGCAAGCTGCTCAAGAGCGGTGAAGCGGCACCGCCGAAGATGGATGCGGTGAAGATGCCTGAGCTCAAGTGCGAGAAGGTCAATGACACCTACGTGCTGCGTGATGGTGCTTCGGGCTTGTTCCTGGCCGCCAGCCAGTTCCCGAAAAACCGCGAAACCCGCGCACCGCTGGTGATGGAGATCGTGCCACACAAGGACGAGATCGATCCGAAGTATCACTTCCTGTGTGATGCGCCGAAGAAGGACCCTGAAGGTCGCCCGGCGGTGATTCGCTACAGCCGCAAGACCAAGGAGCAGTACGTGCAGACCGAGGTGGACGGCAAGCCGACCGGCTGGAAAGCGTTCTATGACGGCAAGGCGTGGAAGGTCGAAGACAAGCGCTAAGCGATAGCCCGAGCGCGCAAGGCCGTACCCGCAACCGCTGAGGTTGCAGGTATGGCCTTTTTTGTGCGCGTTTGAAAAAGCCATTGCCGCTATTTTTCTTGCGCCTGCGCAATCCATCGCAGAAACTGATCCACCCGCTGTGCAGTCTTTCGGAGCGCGCCTCGATGGCCCAGGAACTCTATACCCGCACCAATCAGAAAATCTATTTTGCGGGCCTGGCCCTCGAAGCGCTGGGCAAGGCACAGGAGAGCCGGGCGATGAATGCCCAGGCGCTGATCCAGGCTGAGCGCGAGTCGGCGCTGTTTCACCTGTACGGTGCCTGCTCGGGTTGTGCCATGAGATTGCAGGTTTCTATCGCCTGCCTCAGGCTGGCGCACCGCGTGCCGAACTGCTGTTGACCCGCGAAGCGCTGGCCGCCATCGCCATTCCGGAAATGGCCGAGCTGGTGGAGTTGGCCGAACAGCCAGAAACCTGGCTGGCGCAATTGCTCAGGGCTTATGCCGATTTGTTCCGACCGCCGGTCGCGGTAAAAGCGCCTAAAGGTGACGTGACGCAGCCCTTGATTCAGGCCGTGAGCCTGGATGAACCCGAGGTTGCAGCGCTGTCGCGCGATGAGTTGGAAAGCTGGCGGCAAAATCTCAAGGGTCTGACCGTGCGCTTTCGTGAAGGCCTGAGTGAGTGCTGATCGTGCCAGTGGCTGGTACAATGCCGCCTTTCCTGGAGAACAGTCTTTTATGCCCACGTCCTTTCTTGAAATTGTCGAGTTGCCTGATGGTCGCATCGAGCTGCGCCGCGCTGAGGACGAGGGTTCGTTGGTAACCCTGGATTTTTCGGAGGACGCCAAGGCGTTCCTGCAGGGGCAACACGTCGAGGTGGCCAAGGCCATGCTCAGTGTCGGCGTGCAAATGGCTGGCAAGCTGGTGGAAGGCGAGATCGAGCACGAGCATGAGGGCCCGCGGGTCCTGCACTGATCGTCAACACCCGGCTTCCTCGTCCTGAGGAAGCCCGTTGTCTACCCAATGAGTGTGACGCGAATATCAGCCCAGGCGGATGTTCAGGCTTTGTGCGTCTCCCGCACGCGCGGCATTGGTCAGTTGCAGGCGAGCGCCACTGCCGACCGGGTTGAACCAGGTCACCACGGTATGGCTGCGGCCCAGGCGCAGGGCATCGCAGGCCAACTGCAGGGCGCTCTGGTTGCCGCGTGGCTGTAGCAGCAGGATGCGTTCGCGGTTGAGGCCGGCATCGCGCAGCCAGGCTTGGGTGAGGCTGGTGGGCGGGGCGATCAGGGTCAGCCAGCGGGCGTCCTGTTCTTCGCTCAGCTCGCTCAGGTCACGCAGCACCGGTGCCAGCAGGCTTTGGCAGTGCTCCAGTGCACCACGCAGGGACAATTCGCTGAACGCTTGCGGCTTGCTGCTCTGCCGGGCGGGCGCCTTGGCCTTGACGCGTGGCAGTACCGGCTGGGCCAGGAATGCTTCGAACAAGGGCAACTGTGCTTGCTGTGGTGCGTGGGGGAACTGCATGACGCCTCCTTATTAGCGGCGGATAACGCCGACGCTCAAGCCCTCGATTACCAGGTCCTGCTCTTTCAGGTTGACTTCGATAGGGGCGAATTCGGGGTTCTCGGCAATCAGCCAGACTTTATTGCCTTCACGTTTGAAGCGCTTGACCGTGACTTCGTCACCCAGGCGGGCTACGACGATCTGACCATTGCGCGCTTCGCGGCAGGTGTGTACGGCCAGCAGGTCGCCGTCGACGATCCCGACATCTCGCATGCTCATGCCGTGTACACGCAGCAGGTAATCGGCGCGGGGATGGAAAAACGCCGGATTGATGTTGCACGACTCCTCGATGTGCTGCTGCGCAAGAATCGGTGCGCCCGCGGCGACACGGCCAATGATCGGCAGGGCGTTGTCATCGGGTTTGCTTTCGAGGCCGGGAATGCGGATGCCGCGCGAGGCGCCCGGGGTCATTTCGATCGCGCCCTTGCGGGCCAGTGCCTTGAGGTGCTCTTCGGCGGCGTTGGGAGACTTGAACCCCAGCTCCTGGGCGATTTCGGCGCGGGTCGGGGGGAAACCGTTATCTTCAAGGCATCGCTTGATAAAAGCCAGAATCTCAGCTTGGCGTGGCGTCAGTTTTAGCATCTCGATCGCTCTGTCTTTTTATACAGTGACTGGGATTATATACAGTGTCGGCAGAAAGCTACAAGCGTCAAGCGGTACGCCCGTGCGCCTTTACTTGTGGCGTGAAACTTGTGGCTTGAAGCTGGCTTCAATACCATGACCCGTCAGGCATAAAACGGCCGTACATACTTGACAGAACAGTGCCTTGAAACGTATGTTTCAAACAAGTGTTTGTCAGGCGGAAAAGTCATGGCCCAGTCGGAAACCGTTGAACGCATTCTCGATGCTGCCGAGCAGTTGTTCGCGGAAAAAGGTTTTGCTGAAACCTCATTGCGGCTGATCACCAGCAAGGCCGGGGTCAACCTGGCAGCAGTAAACTACCATTTCGGTTCGAAGAAGGCGTTGATCCAGGCGGTCTTCTCGCGCTTCCTCGGGCCATTCTGCCAAAGCCTGGAGCGTGAGCTCGAACGGCGCCAGGCGCGCCCCGAGCAGAAGCCCACCCTCGAAGAGCTGCTGGAGATGCTGGTCGAGCAGGCGCTGGTGGTACAGCCACGCAGCGGCAACGACCTGTCCATCTTCATGCGCCTGCTGGGCCTGGCCTTCAGTCAGAGCCAGGGCCATTTGCGCCGTTACCTCGAAGACATGTATGGCAGGGTGTTCCGCCGCTACATGCTGCTGGTCAACGAAGCGGCGCCGCAAATCCCGCCTATCGAACTGTTCTGGCGCGTGCACTTCATGCTGGGTGCTGCGGCGTTCAGCATGTCGGGCATCAAGGCGTTGCGCGCGATTGCCGAAACCGATTTCGGGGTCAACACGTCGATCGAGCAGGTCATGCGCCTGATGGTGCCGTTTCTGGCCGCTGGCATGCGCGCCGACAGCGGGGTCACCGACCAGGCGATGGCCGCAGCGCAGTTGCGTGCGCGCAGCAAGTCGACGGCGGTGCCGGCCAAGGCCTGATTCACGACTGGGCGCCAAGGCTGGCTTGGGCTAAGCTAGCGCCCATGCCTATTCTCGACCTGCTGCACATCTCCCTTGCCGACCAATGCCTGTACGGGTTCGCCCAAGGCCGCCTGGTCGAGCGTATTGCGGTGTCCACCGCACTCAATGGCCCCGGTGAGCACAATGGCTCTGGCTGCACCCCGCGCGGGCGGCACCAGGTGCGTGCAAAAATCGGCGCCGGGCTGCCCCAGGGCGCGGTATTGCGCGGGCGGCGCTGGACCGGCGAGACCTGGACGCCCACGCTGCACGAGCAGTACCCGGGGCGTGACTGGATCCTTTCACGCATCCTGTGGCTCAGTGGCCGCGAGCCGGGGCGCAACCGTCTGGGCCCGGTGGACACCTTTCGCCGTTACATCTACCTGCACGGCACCCCGGACAACGAGCCCATGGGCATTCCCTTGTCCCATGGCTGCATACGCCTGCGCAATGCCGACCTGGTGCGACTGTTCGACCAGGTGCCTGCGCACTGCCCGGTACAGATCGAAGAAGCTGCTTGCCCCGCCTGGGCGAGCGCCCCCCTGAACTGAAGGATCGTTTATGAGTGTCAGCCTGCAAGGCTCCCTGATGGTGGATATCGCCGGTACCTGGCTGAGCGCCGAAGATCGCCACCTGCTGCGCCAGCCAGAAGTGGCCGGCCTGATCATCTTTGCCCGCAACATTCAGTCGCCGCGCCAGGTGCGTGAGCTGAGCGCGTCGATCCGCGCCGTACGGCCTGACCTGATACTGGCGGTGGACCAGGAGGGCGGTCGTGTGCAGCGCCTGCGCCAGGGCTTCGTGCGGTTGCCGGCGATGCGCGCGATTGCCGACAACCCCAATGCTGAATACCTGGCCGAGCAATGTGGCTGGCTGATGGCCACAGAGGTCCTGGCCGTCGGGCTCGACCTGAGTTTCGCGCCCGTGCTGGACCTGGATCACCAGCGCAGCGCGGTGGTCGGCAGTCGTGCCTTCGAAGGCGACCCGCAGCGTGCCACGCTGCTGGCCGGTGCGTTCATTCGCGGGATGAACGCCGCTGGCATGGCCGCCTGTGGCAAGCACTTTCCCGGGCATGGCTGGGCAGAGGCGGACTCGCATGTGGCGATCCCCACTGACGAGCGTAGCCTGGCGCAGATTCGTGCTGCGGACCTCGTGCCGTTCACGCGCTTGAGCGGGCAGTTGGCGGCAGTGATGCCGGCGCACGTCATCTATCCGCAGGTCGACAATCAGCCGGCGGGGTTCTCGCGGCGCTGGCTGCAGGACATCCTGCGCGGCGAGCTGGGTTTTGCCGGGGTGATCTTCAGTGATGACCTGTCGATGGCCGGCGCGCATGTGGTGGGTGATGCGGCCAGCCGTATCGAAGCGGCCTTGAGTGCGGGTTGCGACATGGGGCTGGTGTGCAATGACCGGGCGGCTGCCGAGCTGGCGTTGTCGGCGGCGCAGCGGCTGAAGGTGCGGCCGTCGCCGCGGATCGCGCAGATGCGCGGGCAAGGTTTTGCCCGCACCGATTACCGCGAGCAGCCGCGTTGGCTGCAGGCGCTCGGGGCGCTCAAAGAGGCGCAACTGATCGATTGAGGGTGGCTTGTCTGGCCCTTTTGCTGGCAAGCCAGCTCCCACAGGTACACCACTGATTTCAAGGGTAGTGGGCAGCCTGTGGGAGCTGGCTTGCCAGCGAAGGGGTCAACCTGATTTTGTTGCCTGGCGCCGTCCTGGCAGCGGCGCAAACAGCGCGTCGATATCTTCGTCTGCCAGCTTCCAGTCCCCGGCCTGGCGACCGTCCAGCAGCCCCGCAGCCAACGCTGCTTTCTCCTGCTGCAGTTTCTGGATCTTCTCTTCCACCGTGCCGCGCGTGATCAGCTTGTACACGAACACCGGTTTGTCCTGGCCAATGCGGTAGGCGCGATCGGTGGCCTGGTTCTCGGTGGCCGGGTTCCACCAGGGGTCGTAGTGGATCACCGTATCGGCCGCTGTCAGGTTCAGGCCGGTACCGCCCGCCTTGAGGCTGATCAGGAACAGCGGCGTCTGCCGCGATTGAAACTGCTGTACCGGCGTGCGCCGGTCACGCGTATCACCCGTCAGCAGGCTGTAGCTCACGCCGCGCTTGTGCAGTTCCTGCTCGATCAGTTCGAGCATCGAGGTGAACTGCGAAAACAGCAGGATGCGCCGCCCTTCGCTGAGCAACTCGTCAAGCATTTGCATCAGGCTGGCCAGCTTGCCCTTGTCCGAGTGTACGGTGCGGGTGGTCACGCTTTTCACCAGGCGCAGGTCGCAGCACACCTGGCGCAGCTTGAGCAGTGCATCGAGAATCACGATCTGGCTGCGGGCTGCGCCATTGCGGGTGATTTCCTCGCGGACTTTCTTGTCCATCGCCACCCGTACCGTTTCATAGGTATCGCGCTGTGCATCGCTGAGCTCCACCCAGTGCACGATCTCGGTCTTGGCCGGCAGCTCGCGGGCGACCTGCTCCTTGGTGCGGCGCAGCAGGAACGGGCGTACGCGTGCCGCCAGGTGGGCCATGCGCTCGGCATCGCCGTGGCGTTCGATGGGAGTGCGATAGTCGCGGCTGAAGCGCTTGCTGTCACCCAGCCAGCCGGGCAGCAGGAAGTGGAAGATCGACCACAGCTCGCCCAGATTGTTTTCCATCGGCGTGCCGGTCAGGCACAGGCGCTGGCTGGCCTGGATCTCGCGGGCGGCTTCGGCGGCCTTGCTGGTGGCGTTCTTGATGTTTTGCGCTTCGTCCAGAATCAGCAGGTGCCAGGGTTGCGCGGTAAAATGCGGCAGGTCGCGGGGCAGCAGAGCGTAGGTGGTGAGCACCAGGTCGTATTGGTCGATGTCGCCAAAGTGCTTGGTGCGCCCGGCACCATGCAGCGCCAGCACGCGCAGTTGTGGCGTGAAGTGCTGCGCTTCATCAAGCCAGTTGGGGATCAGGCTGGTCGGCATCACCGCCAAGGCGGGGCGTTGCAGGCGGCCGGCATTTTTTTCGGTGAGCAGGTGCGCCAGGGTCTGCAGGGTCTTGCCCAGGCCCATGTCGTCACCCAGGATCCCGCCCACGTCCAGCTCGCGCAAGGTCTGCAGCCAGTTCAGGCCTTCAAGCTGGTAGGGTCGCAAGGTCGCGTTGAGGCCCTCGGGCGCCGCCACCTCGACTCGGTTGGACTCGCGCAGGCGTCGGGCGAAATCACGTACCCGGTCGCCGCCGCGCCAGGTCATGGCCATGTCGTCGATGCTGCTCAGGCGCGCGGCATCGGGGGCGGCCAGGCGCAAGGACGGGCCGCTGTCGTTGCCCAAATAGAGTTCGCCCAGGGTGGCCATCAGCGGCTTGATGCGTGCGTACGGCAAGGCCACGCGCAGCGCCGGGCTGTCGTGGCGTGCGCGATTGAGGTCGATCAGCAGGTGTTCGTCGTCACCGCGCCTGGCCAGTTCGCTGGCACGCAGCAGCTCGGGATTGCTGCGCAGCAGGTGCAGCACGATCGGCAGCAGGCTGTGGCGCTGGCCGTTGACCACGATGCCCAGTTCCAGGTCGAACCATTCACGCCCCGGTGCTTCCTCGACGTCGGCATACCAGTCGTCGATGTCATGCAGGTTGAACGCGAAGTCGGGCTTGATCTCCACTTCCCAGCCGGCTTCACGCAGTGCGCCGATACCCTGGCGAGCGAACTCCAGCCAGGCCTGCTCGTCGGCCATCTGCAGCATTTCGCCGGCCGTGTCGGGTAACGCCTTGCTCTGTCGGGTAGCAACGCTGAAACCCATTTTCTTGAGGGTTTGGCGCAGCGCGGCTTCGGCATCGGGCTGGCGCTGGATGCGCTGGCGGACAGTGCCGTCGATGCGGGTGATCTCACTTGTGCTTCTGGGGTTGGTGCGCAGGCCGTCATAGGTGAATGCCAGTGCGGCGCGGTGCTGCAGCTGGCGTTGCATCTTGCCGGTCTTGGGCATGTAGGCGGTGAATTCGTAGCTGCCCAGGGTCAGGTGAGGCGCGGCAGGCACGTTGTCGATGAGGTGGTCCTGGTACGTCGCTGAAACGCTGCGCGGCTCAGGCATCTGCGACAGCGACGGGTTGTGCGCAAACCACCTCATGAGGTGGAACAAGGCGGCTGCGCAATGCTTGCAATCTGTTTTTACCGGGCAACTGCACTTGGCCGTCAGGCGCAGATAACTGCCGGCTTTCACACGCAAGGTCTGCCGGTAGACATTGCCGCCCGAGCCGCGGCAGGTGGTGACGGCGCCTTCAGCGTCGACCGAAACGAGGGTGATGCGCTTTTCGTCCTCGTATTTCGAGCCTCGGGAAAGCACTCTGGGCCCGAACTGCTCAAGCCAGAAGTCATCCGCGAGTGCACGCTGCAGTGGAGTCGACATGTCTCTACTGCTCCATCATCTCCGCTGCGGCGGGAGAGCTGGTGCGGGTGCCTGCGGCGATGACCTTGAACAGCACGGCCAGGTGCCCGCCGTCGAGGAAGGTCAGTTCGTTGTTCTTCACCGTGCTGTTGACCTGCTTGAGCTGTTCGCTCTGGATCACGCTGCCATTGCCGTCGAGCTGGTTGACCCAGAAGTTGGCTTCTACCTCGATGAAGCGGCCTTGCTTGAGGCTGAAGTTGCCCTCGATCGGGAAGTGGCCGAACTGCTCCTGGCCTTCGCTGATGGCGACCCGCGACGGCTCGCTGCCGACCTGCTGTTGCCAGGCCTTGTGCAGCAGCACGGTGTAGTTGCTGTCGGCAGCCAGCTTCTCGGCCTGGTCGGTCAGCACCGGTTTGCGCACGTCGTAGTCGCTGGGCGCCTTGGCCCCCTGGCGCCAGTCTTCCGGGGCGAACTGGCTGGTGATGGCCGGCACGGCGTTCTGGCGTACCAGGAACATCTCGACCTGGTACTGGGTGTCGGCGAAGGCGGCCGGCGCAACCAGCGCCAGCAGCAGGGTCAAGCTACGAATTGCACGCATGGATCTTCCTTCAAGCGGTTTTCGGGGCGAGTCGTTCGAACAGCGCCTCCACAGTAGTAAAGCGTTCATCGGCGCGCTCCATGGGCACCATGAACTTGAACAGCGTCGCACCTTCGAACTTGTAGCGCTTGGGCTGGCCCTGGATCAGTTTGATCAGCACCAGCGGGTCGACCGGGGTTTCGGCTTCGAACTCCACGCGACCGCCTTGCGGGCCGGCATCGACCTTCTTGATGCCGAGCTTTTCTGCCTGCAGCTTGAGCAGGGTCAGGCGCACCAGGTTCTTGGTCGGCTCGGGCAGCAGGCCGAAGCGGTCGATCATCTCGACCTGCAGATCCTTGAGGCCGTCCTCGTCGACCGCCGAGGCGATGCGCTTGTACAGGATCAGGCGCGCATGCACATCGGGCAGGTAGTCTTCGGGGATCAGGGCCGGCAGGCGCAGGTTGATCTCCGGGCCGCCGCCCAGCGGCTGGTCGAGATTGGGCTGGGTGCCCTTGCGAATGGCCTTGACCGCGCGCTCGAGCATTTCCATGTAGAGGGTGAAACCCACCGCCTGGATCTGGCCGCTCTGGCCTTCGCCAAGCAGCTCGCCGGCGCCGCGGATTTCCAGGTCGTTGGTGGCCAGCACGAAGCCGGCGCCCAGGTCCTGGGTATTGGCAATGGCTTCCAGGCGCTTCTCGGCGTCGGGGGTGATCTGCTGGCGCGGCGGGGTCAGCAGGTAGGCATAGGCCTGGTGGTGGCTGCGCCCCACGCGCCCGCGCAACTGGTGCAGCTGTGCCAGGCCGAACTTGTCGGCGCGCTCGATGATGATGGTGTTGGCGCTGGGCACGTCGATGCCGGTCTCGATGATGGTCGAGGCAATCAGCACGTTGAAGCGCTTGTGGTAGAAGTCGCTCATGACCTGTTCGAGTTCGCGCTCGCGCATCTGCCCATGGCCGATGCCGATACGGGCTTCGGGCACCAGCTCGGCGAGGTCGGCTGCACATTTCTCGATGCTCTTCACATCGTTGTGCAGGTAGTACACCTGGCCGCCACGCAGCAGTTCGCGCAGCAGCGCCTCCTTGATGGTGCTCTTGTTCTGCTCCATCACGAAGGTGCGCACCGACAGCCGGCGTGCCGGCGGGGTGGCGATGATCGACAGGTCGCGCATGCCGGCCACGGCCATGTTCAGGGTGCGCGGGATCGGCGTGGCGGTCAGGGTAAGAATGTCGACTTCGCTGCGCAGGGCCTTGAGCTGTTCTTTCTGGCGCACGCCGAAGCGGTGTTCTTCGTCGATGATGACCAGGCCCAGGTCCTTGATCTTGACGTCGTCCTGCAGCAGCTTGTGGGTGCCGATGACGATGTCGATCTTGCCTTCTGCAAGGTCGGCCACGGCGGCGCTGACCTCTTTGGCCGACTTGAAGCGGCTCATCACCTCCACGGTCACCGGCCAGTCGGCAAAGCGGTCGCGGAAGCTGTTGTAGTGCTGCTGGGCGAGCAGGGTGGTGGGCACCAGGATGGCGACCTGGCGACGCCGTGCACGGCGATGAACGCCGCGCGCATGGCCACTTCGGTCTTGCCGAAGCCGACGTCGCCGCACACCAGGCGGTCCATCGGCTTGGCGGCGAGCATGTCCTCGCGCACCGCTTCGATGGCCGATTGCTGGTCGGGCGTCTCTTCGAACGGGAAGCCGGCACTGAAGGTGGCGTAGTCCACCGATGGGTCGGCGAACGCGTAGCCTTTGCGCGCGGCACGGCGGGCGTAGATATCGAGCAATTCGGCGGCCACGTCGCGCACCTGTTCGGCGGCCTTGCGCTTGGCTTTCTGCCAGGTCTCGGAGCCGAGCCGGTGCAGCGGGGCCAGGGCGTCGTCGCTGCCGGTGTAGCGTGCGATCAGGTGCAGGTTGGCCACCGGCACATACAGCTTGGCGTTCTCGGCGTATTCGAGGGTGAGGAACTCGGCGGCCTGGCCGTCGATCTCCAGGGTCGCCAGGCCCAGGTAGCGGCCTACGCCGTGGTCGATGTGCACCACCGGGGCACCTTCGCGCAGCTCGGTGAGGTTCTTGATCACCGCGTCGTTATTGACGTCGCTGCGTTTTTCGCGGCGCCTGCGCTGCATCACGCGCTGGCCGAACAGTGGGCTTTCGGCAATCAGTGCCAGCGCCGGGTCGTCCAGCAGCAGGCCATCGTCCAGCGGGGCGATGGTGATCGCCAGGCGCTGCTTGCTGTTGACGAAGTCGTGCCAGCTGTCGACGGTGTGCGGGCGCAGCTTCAGGCGTTCGAGCAGCTCCAGCAGGACTTCGCGTCGCCCGGCCGACTCGGCGGTGAACAGCACGCGGCCGGGGAACTGCTCAAGAAAGCCCGACAGCGCTGCCAGCGGCTGGTTGGCCTTGGCCTCGATGGCCAGGTTGGGCAGTGTCTGTGCGGCAAAACGTTCACGGCCGGGGCCGCTGTCGAGGTCATCCTGGCTGACCACCACACGTGGCCAGCCCTTGAGTCGGGCAAAGCAGTCTTCCACCGGCATGAACAGCTCGGCCGGGGGCAGCAGTGGCCGGTTGGGGTCGATGCGGCGTTCTTCGTAGCGGTTGCGCACGTCGCTCCAGAAGTGCTCGGCGGCCTGTTCCACGCCGGGCAGCGAGAACACCTGGGTGTTTTCGGGCAGGTAGTCGAACAGCGTCGAGGTGTCTTCGAAGAACAGCGGCAGGTAGTACTCGATGCCTGCGGGGATGATCCCGCTGGTGAGGTCCTGGAAGATCGGGCTGCGCCGGAAGTCCACGTCGAAGCGCTCGCGAAAGCGTGCCTTGAAGCGGGTCACTTCGTCTTTTTGCAGCGGGAACTCGCGTGCTGGCAGCAGGCGCACCGAATCGACCTTGTCGATCGAGCGCTGGGTTTCCGGGTCGAAGGTGCGCAGGGTCTCGATCTCGTCATCGAACAGGTCGATGCGGTACGGCAGCTTGCTGCCCATCGGGAACAGATCGATCAGCGCCCCGCGCACGGCGAACTCGCCGTGTTCGTACACGGTGTCGCCGCAGCGGTAGCCGCTGGCCTCCAGGCGCGTACGCATCTGCTCCACGTCGAGTTTCTGGCCGATGTCCAGCACCAGGCTGCTGCCGAGCAGAAAGCGCGTCGGTGCCAGGCGGTGCAGTGCCGTGGTGATCGGCACCACCAGTATCCCGTGGTCCAGCTCCGGTAGCCGGTATAGGCTGGCGATGCGCTGCGAGATGATGTCCTGGTGCGGCGAGAACAGGTCGTAGGGCAGGGTTTCCCAGTCGGGAAACGGCAGCACGGCCAGTTCCGGGGCGAAGAAACGCAGCTCTTGCTCCAGCCGGTCAGCGCTCTGGCTGTCGGCGGTCAACAGCAAGGTAAAGCGCTTCGCGGCGCTGGCAGCCTCGGCGATGGCCAGGCTCAGGGCGGCTCCGGGCAGGTTGCCCCAGGTGTGTTTGCCGGCAGTGGCCGGAAGGTGCGGTAGACGCAGAACAGGCACGGGAGGTCGAGCTCCAAGCGTTGCGACAAAACGCCGATTGTACCGGGCGCGGGGCGTTGCTGTCAGGTTTCGGCCAGCGGAATATCAGGGGTAAATCGTGTAGTGCGGTAGTGGCGACAGGCGCTCATTGCTCGAAGCGGCGCGGGGCGTCATAATGTAGCCCCTTTTTTCTGTCCCTACATGTGGAAGGTTCCCGTGACTCAGAAGCCCGACCAGTGTCTTGGTGAGTGGATCGATCGTGAAGCGCTTGCAGAAGCGATGATCCCGCTTATCGGTCAGCTCTACCGCAATAACAATGTGGTGAGCTCGATCTATGGCCGTAGCCTGATCAACCGTTCGGTGATCGCGATCCTCAAAGCCCACCGCTTTGCCCGTCATCGCCAGACCGACGAAACCGAACTGTCTGTCCACGAGACATTCCCGCTGCTCAAGGCCATGAGCGAGCTCAAGCTGGGCGCCGCTTCTGTCGACCTGGGCAAGCTGGCCAACAAGTTCAAGCAAGAAGGCCGCGGCCGCAGCGCCGAGCAGTTCGTGCGTGAAGAAATGGCCGATGTGGTTGGTCAGCAGAACGCCTCTGCACGCAAGGGCACCGACGTGGTCCTGTACGGCTTCGGTCGTATCGGCCGTCTGCTGGCGCGCATCCTGATCGAGAAGACCGGTGGTGGCGACGGCCTGCGCCTGCGCGCCATCGTGGTGCGCAAAGGTGCCGAGAACGACCTGGTCAAGCGTGCCAGCCTGCTGCGCCGCGACTCGGTGCACGGCCCGTTCGATGGCACCATCACCATCGACGAAGAAAACAGCACCATCACCGCCAACGGCAACCTGATCCAGGTTATCTACGCGAAGAACCCGAGCGAAGTCGACTATACCCAGTACGGTATCGAGAACGCCCTGATCGTCGACAATACCGGCGTATGGCGTGATGCCGACGGTCTGGGCCAGCACCTGGCCTGCCCGGGCGCTTCACGCGTGATCCTCACCGCACCCGGCAAGGGCGCGCTGAAGAACATCGTGCACGGCATCAACCATGGCGAAATCAGCGCGGACGACAAGATCATTTCGGCCGCTTCGTGCACCACCAACGCCATCGTGCCGGTGCTCAAGGCGGTCAACGACAAGTTCGGCATCGTCAATGGCCACGTTGAAACGGTTCACTCGTACACCAACGACCAGAACCTGATCGACAACTTCCACAAAGGCAGCCGCCGTGGTCGTTCCGCTGCACTGAACATGGTCATCACCGAGACCGGCGCAGCCACTGCCGCCGCCAAGGCGCTGCCTGTGCTCAAGGGCAAGCTGACCGGTAATGCGATCCGTGTACCGACGCCGAACGTGTCGATGGCGATCCTGAACCTGAATCTGGAAAAGGCCACCAGCCGCGACGAGATCAACGAGTACCTGCGCCAGATGGCCATGCACTCGGACCTGCACAAGCAGATCGACTTCGTCAGCTCGCAGGAAGTGGTTTCCAGCGACTTCGTGGGTTCGCGCCACGCAGGCGTGGTCGACGCCGAAGCCACCATCTGCAATGACAACCGTGTTGTGCTGTACGTCTGGTACGACAACGAATTCGGTTACAGCTGCCAGGTAGTGCGTGTGATGGAAGACATGGCTGGGGTCAACCCGCCAGCCTTCCCACGCTAAGCTTTACGCTGCGTTGAAAAAACGGGAACCTTCGGGTTCCCGTTTTTTTTTGCTCTACAGGAGGCGCCGAGTGAAGTGTGCAGGGATGGCAGTGCTGGCCTGCGCGGCAGTGCTGGCGGGGTGCGGGCAAGGCGACGCGCTGGAGCGCATCAGTGGCCCGACCATGGGCAGCAGCTATACCGTGCAGTACGTGCGGCGTGCCGGTGGCCCTGCACCCGCGACGGTGAAGGGCGAGGTGCAGGTGGTCCTGGAGGGTATCGACCAGCGCTTTTCCACCTATCGCAGTGATTCGCTGATCGGGCAGTTCAATCAATTGCCGGCCAACCGTTGCCAGGCAATGCCCGCCGATGTGTTGCAACTGGTGCGCGTGGGCGAGCAGCTGTCGCGTCAGAGCGACGGTGCGTTCGACCTGACGGTGGAACCATTGCTGGACCTGTGGGGCTTCGGTCCGCAGGCGCGTGCCGAGGCGGTTCCCGAGGCCGGGGTGTTGGCCAGGGTGCGTGAGCGTGTGGGCTACCAGCACCTGCATATCGACGGCCAGCAGTTGTGCAAGGACGCCGCTGTCGAAGTCGATTTCAACAGTATTGCCGCCGGCCACGCGGTCGACCTGATTACCGAGCGCTTGCGTGCCCTGGGGCTGGACAGTTTTCTGGTGGAGGCCACCGGCGAGCTGAAGGCCGTGGGGCGCAAGCCTGATGGCAGCGCCTGGCGCGTCGCACTCGAACTGCCTCGCGATGACCGCCAGATTGCCCAGCAGGTGGTGCCGGTGGATGGCCATGGGGTGTCCACGTCGGGTGACTACCGCCACTATTTCGAGGACAATGGCCGGCGTTATTCACATACCTTCGATGCGCGCCTGGGGCGGCCGGTGAGCCACGCTCTGGCGTCGGTGACCGTGCTGGCGCCGACGGCGCTGATGGCCGACGGCTATTCGACCCTGCTGCTGATACTGGGGCCCGAGCAGGGCTGGCGCTTTGCGCTGGAGCACCAGATTGCGGCGGTGTTCGTGAGCCGTGTCGAGGGTGGGTTTGTTTCCCGGGCCACGCCGGCGTTCAATATGATCGCAGGGGAATGAGGCGAGCCGGGCAGCGCTGAATAGATGTAGTGCAGAGAAAAATAGCCTACGACGCGACCAAGGGTTAATGTGCGCGGCGTTCAAGCTTGATTAGACTGCACCCGAATTTTTGCATGGCGCCGCTGGCGACATGATGTAGCCCCGGAGGTCAATGTGGCGTCCGGGCCTGTTCTGAAGGAGTACGCATGGCTGTCTACAACTACGACGTAGTGGTGTTGGGTTCCGGCCCGGCAGGAGAAGGGGCGGCAATGAACGCCGCCAAAGCAGGACGCAAGGTAGCGATGGTCGATAGCCGTCGCCAGGTCGGCGGTAACTGCACCCATCTGGGCACCATCCCGTCCAAGGCCCTGCGTCACTCGGTGCGCCAGATCATGCAGTTCAACACCAACCCGATGTTCCGGGCCATTGGTGAGCCGCGCTGGTTCTCCTTCCCCGACGTGCTGAAAAGCGCCGAGAAGGTCATCTCCAAGCAAGTCGCCTCGCGTACCGGCTACTACGCGCGCAACCGTGTCGACGTGTTCTTCGGCACCGGCAGCTTCGCCGACGAGCAGACCATCGAAGTGGTCTGCGCCAATGGCGTGGTCGAGAAGCTGGTGGCCAAGCACATCATCATCGCCACCGGCTCGCGCCCGTATCGCCCGGCCGACATCGACTTCCACCACCCGCGTATCTACGATAGCGACACCATCCTGAGCCTGGGCCACACCCCGCGCAAACTGATCGTGTACGGCGCCGGTGTGATCGGTTGCGAATACGCCTCGATCTTCAGCGGCCTGGGTGTGCTGGTCGAGCTGGTGGACAACCGCGGCCAGTTGCTGAGCTTCCTCGACTCCGAGATTTCCCAGGCGTTGAGCTACCACTTCAGCAACAACAACATCACCGTGCGCCACAACGAAGAGTACGAGCGTGTCGAAGGCCTGGACAACGGGGTGATCCTGCACCTGAAGTCGGGCAAGAAGATCAAGGCCGACGCCTTGCTGTGGTGCAACGGGCGTACCGGCAACACCGACCGCCTGGGCCTGGAAAACATCGGCGTGAAGGTCAACAGCCGTGGCCAGATCGAAGTGGACGAGGCCTATCGTACCTGTGTGCCGAACATCTACGGCGCCGGTGACGTGATCGGCTGGCCAAGCCTGGCCAGTGCGGCGCATGACCAGGGCCGTTCGGCCGCTGGCAGCATCGTCGACAATGGCAGCTGGCGCTTCGTCAACGACGTGCCCACGGGCATCTACACCATTCCCGAGATCAGCTCGATCGGCAAGAACGAGCAGGAGCTGACCCAGGCCAAGGTGCCGTACGAAGTGGGCAAGGCGTTCTTCAAGGGCATGGCGCGCGCGCAGATCGCCGGTGAGCCACAGGGCATGCTGAAGATCCTGTTCCACCGCGAAACCCTGCAGATCCTGGGCGTGCACTGCTTCGGCTACCAGGCCTCGGAGATCGTGCACATCGGCCAGGCCATCATGGACCAGCCGGGTGAGCAGAACACGCTGAAGTACTTCGTCAACACCACGTTCAACTACCCGACCATGGCCGAAGCCTATCGGGTTGCCGCCTACGACGGCCTCAACCGGCTTTTTTGAGCGGCTCCGGCCGGTGGCCTGAGCCGGCCGGGGAGACCGATTTCAGCGATTCTCGAGGGTGGCGCTGGCCAAACCGGGAAAGTCTGTAATCAGGCTGTCTACGCCGAAGTCAGCGAGCCGCAGCATCAGCGCCGGCTCGTTGACTGTCCATACCGACACATGCAACCCCTGACGCTGGGCCTTGGCCAGGCGCTCGGGGGTGCAGTGCGTCCAGTTCAATGCCAGCAGATTGCAGCCATAGTTCTGTGCGACCTTCAACGGGTCGAGCCAGGTGTATTCGGCGACCAGGCCGCGGGCAATGTCCGGGGTCAGCTCCAGGGCTGCGCCCAGCACTTCCCGTGAGCTGGAGGTGATGGTGACCTTGTCCAGCAGGCCGAAGCGCTGGGCCATTTCGCGAATCGCCAGCACCGTGGTAGCGGCGCGGGTACGTGAGGCGCTTTTGACCTCAAGCTGCCAGTGTTCGAAATCACACTGCTCGAACAGCGTCTCCAGGCGCGGGATCGGGCAGGGCGTGACCCATCCAGGGCCGCCCTTGCGCGCATCGTAGGTCGCCAGGTCGGCGGCGCTATGTTCCACCACCTTGCCGCCACGACCGGTGGTGCGTTTGAGGCTGGGGTCGTGGATGACCATCAGCTCGTTGTCGGACGACAGGTGCAGGTCCAGCTCGCAACGGCGAACGCCGTGGCTCAGGCATTGCTGGAAACTGCTCAGGGTGTTCTCGGGGGCTTCGCCCTTGGCGCCGCGGTGGCCGTAAATCTGGGTCACGTTTGTTCCTTCAAGAAAAGTGAAACTCAGGAGGCGCTCGGATCGTTCTGTTCCAGAGCCTGGCGACGTTGCTGCGCCTGCTTCTGGAGGATATAGCGTGCCAGCAGCTGGCGTTGCGCGTCGGTCATGTCGACGAACTCGGTGCCGATCTCGAACAGGCCGTCGGCCTTGCTGTCGCAGTGGGTCACCTTGGCCCGCAGCAGCAGCCCGAGCGCCTGGGGCATCAGCACCATCTTCACCGCCACGCGGCTGCCGGCCGTGATGGGCTGGGCCTGGCGCACTTCGATGCCGCCCTCCGAGAGCACCACCGCGCGTGCTTCGCCGATCTGCCCCAGCAGCGTCTGTGCAACCACGGCACTGAGCAGGTCGATGCGCTTGTTCTGCGCCTTGAGAAAGGCGGCCAGGGTGCGGTCCTTGTCACTGAGTTGGCGCAGCAGGTGCTGGGACTCGAACTCGCTCAGGTGCAATTCGCTGAGCAGGTTGAACAGTGGCGAAGCATCCTGCAACAACTCGCCGCCCAAGGCCTCTGCGGCGCTCAGCGGGGTAATTTCCAGTGCGATCCGATCCTCGATACGGTAGTATTCGCGGCGATCTTCTTCATCTAATGTCGACATGGCGAACCCATGGTAGCGGCGGTGGTCTGAGTGTAAAGCTGCTATTCAAGCCCCGCCACAAGGACGTTCCTCTTTCCTCCGAACAAGCCCCGACATGTTCAGACCTCTTTTCGTATTTATCGGTACGCGTTACACCCGTGCCAAGCGTCGCAACCACTTCGTCTCGTTCATTTCGCTGACCTCGATGATCGGCCTCGCCCTGGGCGTGGTGGTGATGATCGTGGTGCTGTCGGTGATGAATGGCTTCGATCATGAGATGCGTACCCGCGTGCTGGGCATGGTGCCCCATGCCACCCTCGAAACCGGGCAGCCGATCAGCGACTGGCCGGCCCTTGCCGATACAGTAAAGCAGAACCCGGCGGTGCTGGCGGTGGCGCCGTTCACCCAGATGCAGGGCCTGCTGACCCATGACGGCAAGGTACAGAAGGTGCTGCTCAACGGCATTGACCCTGCGCAAGAACGTCAGGTGTCGATCATCGACGACTTCGTGCGCGAGGGTAAGCTCGATGCACTGGCCCCCGGCAGCTTCGGCATCATGATCGGCGACAAGGCCGCGACCAAGCTGGGCGTGGGCATCGGTGACAAGCTGACCTTCGTTGCCCCCGAGGTCACCGTGACCCCGGCCGGCATGTTCCCGCGCATGAAGCGCTTTACCGTGGTCGGCATCTTCCACGTGGGGGCTGGCGAGATCGACGGCTACCTGGGCCTGACCAACCTGTCCGACCTGTCGCGCCTGCACCGCTGGAAAGCCGATCAGGTGCAGGGCCTGCGCCTGAAGTTCGACGACCTGTTCCAGGCGCCGCGGGTGGCCTGGAACATTGCCCAGAACCTGGGCGAGCACGAGTTCTATGCGCGTGACTGGACCCGCAGCCACGGCAACCTGTACCAGGCCATCCGTATGGAGAAAGCCATGATCGGCCTGCTGTTGCTGCTGATCGTGGCGGTGGCGGCGTTCAACATCATTTCCACCCTGGTGATGGTGGTCAACGACAAGAAGGGTGACATCGCCATCCTGCGCACCCTGGGCTCCACGCCGGGGCAGATCATGGCGATCTTCATGGTGCAGGGCACCGTGATCGGCGTGGTCGGCACCCTGATCGGCGCGGTGGTCGGCATTGCCGCGGCGTTGAACGTGAGCGCGGCGATTGCCGGCCTGGAGCGGCTGATCGGGCACAAGTTCCTGAGCGCCGACGTGTACTTCATCGATTACCTGCCGTCGCAGGTCATGGCCGAAGACGTGTGGATGGTCTGCGGCGCGGCGCTGGTCCTGAGTTTCCTCGCCACCCTGTATCCGGCCTGGCGTGCGGCACGCACCCAGCCTGCGGAGGCGCTACGTTATGAGTGAGTTGGGCATGAGTGATAAAGCAGTGCTGAGTTGCCGCAACCTGGGCAAGTCCTACGAGGAAGGCCCGGAGTCGGTGCAGGTGTTGTCGGGCTTGCAGCTGGAGTTGCACCCCGGTGAGCGCGTCGCGATCGTGGGCAGTTCGGGCTCGGGCAAGAGTACCTTGCTCAACCTGCTGGGCGGTCTCGATACGCCGACCAGCGGTAGCGTATGGCTGGCCGGTGAAGAGCTGTCGGCACTTGGCGAGCGTGCGCGCGGCCTGCTGCGCAACCGTGCGCTGGGCTTCGTCTACCAGTTCCACCACTTGCTGCCGGAGTTCACCGCGCTGGAGAACGTGTGCATGCCCCTGTTGATCGGCCGCACGCCGATCCCCGAGGCCCGCGAGCGTGCCGAGGCATTGCTCAAGCGCGTTGGCCTGGGCCACCGCCTGACCCACAAGCCGGCCGAACTGTCCGGTGGCGAGCGTCAGCGTGTAGCGATTGCAAGGGCGCTGGTCAACCGGCCGGGCCTGGTGATGCTCGACGAGCCTACCGGCAACCTCGACCATCACACTGCCCAGGGCATTCAGGACCTGATGCAGGAACTGAGCAGCTCGTCGCAGACGGCGTTCCTGGTGGTGACCCACGACCTCAACCTGGCGCGCCAGATGGACCGCGTGCTGCGTCTGGAAGACGGGCGACTGGTGTCGATCTGAGCTGGCAGTACAGGTGGCCCGCCGAGCGTGGTGGGCCCCGTGTTTCTTTTCTTTACCTGGGTGCTTCAGTTCATGTTCAGACCCTTGTCAATTTTCATCGGTGCGCGTTACACCCGTGCCAAGCGTCGCAATCACTTCATCTCGTTCATCTCGATGACGTCGATGATCGGCCTGTCCCTGGGCGTGCTGGCAATGATCGTGGTGCTGTCGGTGATGAACGGCTTCCAGCGTGAAATGAGCGCGCGGATCCTGGGCATGGTGCCGCATGCGGCGGTGCTCGGTGCCACGCCGCTGGACAACTGGCAGGCAGTGGCCGATGCCGCGTCGAAGAACCCCGAGGTGGTGGCCGCCGCGCCGCTGACCGAAATGGAAGGCATGCTGTCGTACAAGGGCTCGATGCAGCCGATCCAGATCAGCGGCATCGACCCGGCGCAGGAAGGCAAGGTTTCGATCGTCGCCGACCACATCGTGCAAGGGCGTCTCGATGACCTCAAGCCGGGTGAGTTCGGCGTGGTGGTGGGCGAGATGACGGCACGCCGCTTTCGCTTGAATGTCGGCGACAAGTTGACCCTGATCGTGCCAGAGGTGAGCTCAGCACCCGGGGGCATCACCCCGCGCATGCAGCGCCTTAACGTGGTGGGCGTGTTCAAGGTGGGCGCCGAGCTGGATGGTTCCATGGGCCTGATTCACATGGCCGATGCGGCGACCATGCAGCGCTGGGAGCCTGGCCAGGTGCAGGGCGTGCGGCTCAAGGTCAAGGACCTGTACAGCGCGCCGCAGGTATCGGCGGCAATCGTCGCGCAGCTGGGCGGCCAGTACCGTGCCGATGACTGGACGCACACACAGGGCAGCCTGTTCAGTGCCATGAAGATGGAAAAGACCATGATCGGCCTGCTGCTGATGATGATCATCGCGGTAGCGGCGTTCAACATCATTGCCACCCTGATCATGGTGGTGAACGACAAGGGCGCGGATATCGCCATCCTGCGCACCATCGGCGCGACGCCAGCGCAGATCATGGGCACGTTCATGGTGCAGGGCAGCCTGATCGGCGTGGTCGGTACGTTGATCGGCGGCGTGCTGGGCGTGATTGCCGCGCTCAACGTGAGCCAGATCGTCGGCTGGCTGGAGCGGGTGAGTGGGCAGCATATCTTCACCTCCGATGTGTACTTCATCAGCACCTTGCCATCGGAGCTGCAATGGGGTGATGTGGCGCTGATCTGCAGCGCCGGGCTGGTGATGAGTTTTCTTGCGACGCTGTACCCGGCGTGGCGCGCTTCGCAGGTCGAGCCGGCGTACGCCTTGCGTTACGAGTAATGCCCATGGGCCGCTGCGCGGCCATTCGCTGGCAAGC